>NZ_AP027365.1:3600000-3937655 GCF_030295995.1 Thalassotalea hakodatensis
TTAAATTACACTAGTGAAACATTTTTTTTACGTTATACTAGGGTTAATACCAATTCGCATAAATATTCGGTCATTCAGCGAGAATTAAACGCTTTAGAGGCACGGCGTTGATTGCAGAGAGTGGTTATTCCCTTTTCAAAATCAACAACACAGGCTATGAAGCGTTTAAACTCGCCCTTTGGGAGCGTATTAGAGGCGCGATAATTGCGCAAAACGTGTTTGATGTAGAACAACTATACCTGCACACGTTTCGCTTATTCTCCCACCTCTGACATCGCTCTAAACTGACTTAATCTTTATGCGAATTGGTATAACTTGTCTATCATAGGCGACGATTTTCCAGCTAGAAAACAAGGAGTGAGTAGTGGAATATATTTTGTATTTTGAAACGTGGATTGTACTTGCAATTTTATTCTCTTGCCTTGAAATTTTTATACCTGGCGGAATTTTACTGAATCTTGGCATCGCCTCTTTACTTGTTGCCATTGGCGTACAACAAAACATTCTTGATACTTGGGTATTAACTCTCACCGCTTGGTTTATTAGCGCAACTGTGCTGCTGTTTGTGCTTTATTTTTTCACCGAAAAGTTCTTCAAAGGCGAGCAAACCATTGGCAACATTTATGAGGAACTCGATATCTATGGCAAAAAAGTTGTAGTGACCGAAAATATTGGCCCCGGTACACATGCCGGTAGAGTTTCGTTTCAAGGAACATCTTGGACAGCACTAAGTGACGGTTCTGAAATTCCAGCTGGCTGCCAAGCCACTATCGTTTGCAAAGATAACATCTCTTTAGTTGTTGAACCAATTAAATAACGTCTAATTTTTAATTTTACTTCTACCTTAAAACCTGGAGGGTTTTTATGTTAGCCACGCTTACTTTCGCACTGCTTGCGTTACTTTTTATTGTGGTAAAGTTGGTGTTGATTGTACAAATGAAAGAAGTTTGTGTGATAGAACGCCTCGGAAAATTTCGTGCGGTTATGGAACCTGGAATCCATTTTCTTATTCCATTTATCGATCGTGTCGCTTACCGTCATGAAACACGCGAGCAAGTACTAGATATTCCTGCTCAAAGCTGTATTTCAAGAGATAACATTCAAATTAATGTCGATGGCTTAGTGTATATTCAAGTAATGGATGGTGCAAAAGCAAGTTATGGTATTGAAGACTATAAGCGTGCCAGCATCAATTTAGCTCAAACCACCATGCGAAGTGAAATCGGTAAATTAAATTTAAGCCAAACCTTTTCAGAGCGTGATACGCTCAATGAAACCATTGTTCGTGAAATTGACAAAGCTTCTGATCCTTGGGGTATTAAAGTACTACGTTACGAACTAAGAAATATTACCCCGTCTGACAATGTTATTCATACCTTAGAAAAACAGATGGAGGCTGAACGACAAAAAAGAGCAGAAATCACCTTAGCGCTTGCTGAAAAAGAATCAACCATTAACTTATCCGAAGGTCAACGACAAGAGGCCATCAATTTATCGGAAGGTGACAAACAACGTCAAATAAACGAGGCACATGGGCGTGCAGAAGAAATTGAAATTTTAACCCAAGCGACGGCTGAAGGGATTTCATTAATTGCCAATGCGGCATCAAAACCCTGCGGTGATAAAGCGATTAGAATGCGCTTATTAGAACAATTTATTCAACAAACTGGTGATATATTGAAAACCGCCGATGTTTCCGTTTTACCTACCGAGCTTGCAAAACTTGAAGGTTTTTTTGAAGGTATGGATAAAGTGACGCAAAACGTACAAGGAGTGACGAAATGATCCCCAATAATATTTCACAATTAGATCTCATTGTACTAGGTATTTGGGCCGCTATTTTTTTATACTTAGCCTATAAATTTATTCAGGCTATTTGCTTAGTACCTACAAAATCAGCGTACGTGATTGAGCGATTAGGTAAATATCGCTGTACCCTTGAGGCAGGATTTCATGTTTTATTACCTTTTATTGACCGCGTTGCGTTTATACAAGATTTAAAAGAAGAAACCATAAATGTCCCTCCTCAAGAATGCTTTTCAAAAGATGAAGTGAATGTCGAAGTTGATGGGGTTATCTATATACAGGTTACTGACCCTTTAAAAGCAAGTTACGGCATCACTGACTATCGTTTTGCTGCCATGCAGTTAGCTCAAACCACAACCCGTTCAGTCATTGGCACTTTAGATTTAGATCGTACCTTCGAAGAACGCGATATTATCAGTGCTAAAGTAGTCGAAGTATTAGATAAAGCCGGAGAACTCTGGGGAATACGCGTTCATCGTTATGAAATAAAAAACATTTCACCTCCATTAACGGTAACTAACGCGATGGAATTACAAGTGAATGCTGAACGTGAAAAACGCGCTATTTTAGCAAAAAGTTTGGGCGAAAAAGAAAGTAGAATAAATCGTTCTGAAGGTGAAATGACCGAAATGATCAATATTTCGGAAGGTGAGAAACAACGCAGAATTAACAGTGCGGAAGGTAAAGCCGCTGAAATTTTAGCTATTGCGACAGCAACGGGTAATGCCATTGAAAAAGTGGCTAAAGCGATAGAACAACCTGGTGGCGATCAAGCAATTCAAATGCAGTTGAACGAACAATACCTCAGTAAGCTGTCAGGTTTAAGCGATAAAAGTAGAAAGGTAATTCTGCCTGCAAATTTATTAGACTTTGAACAGTGGCTTAAAACATTAGGTAGTAAACCCGTATAAACAGCTTAACCATTGCTCCTCAAGCCTACTTGGTGATAATTCATTACAGGTAGGCTTAAAAAACTAATAATAAAATTAATAGGCTTAACACGACTACTGACAATATTGGCCAAATATGATCAGAGTTTGTTTTTTCCATCTGAACGATTACTTTCCTTATATACCCCGTGATAAAATACACACCACCTCCTGATAGCGCCGTCAATAAATACACCAAAAGGGCTTTAAGGTTTAAGTTTTCTTGCCAATAAAAATGAAGCCCATTGCTATTTACCATGACTAAGTTAAATAAAAATACATGGAAAAATAAGCAAAGACTAAAAAAACACGTTTGTTTGGTTTTTGACATTAACACGTCCTATACATCATTCTGGGGAGTAGATAGCCAAGCGATCAGATCGTCATACCGATGTTGTACAGGTGATGTTTGACGTAACTTATTTGCTAAAACATATTTACCTAAATCAAGCTCAGATAATTGATCAAATACAGGAATTGGCCTTCCCGCTGATTTAGCAGCTACTTCATAAAAATGTTGTTTGGTAACCTGCATATCACTGACACAGTTATATATACCGCCAGGTAATTGCTGTGTGATAAAAGCAAATATTTGCTCAACAACATCGAACTGATGCACTAAATTAACGTATGCATTTGGTGATTGTACCACTTTATCTTTAACAAAAAAGTTTCCTGGATTCCTTCCAGGGCCTACCAGCCCTGCACATCTCAGCACGACACTGTTATCACTAAACGAACAAACTTCCTGCTCAGCCTCCGATAAAATCGCTACCTTTTCAATATCAAGTTTTAATGGCGTGTCTTCATCAACTTCGCCAATGTACCCTTGATAGACTGCAGTCGTACTAATCAACACAACTTTTCGAACATGATTATTTTTCGATAATTTAACGATACTTTTGATATTTTCAGCATAATTCTTCTGACCGTGACGAAGTTTAGGGGGAATGCAAATGATTAAAACATCCTGATCAAAAACAGCGTAGTGATTAGTATCATCAGGTGCTAAAGGTAAACTTAACATATGACCATGCAAGCCGTTCGCTTTCACTTTTGTTAAACTTGTTTCACTTTGTGTTGTAACTAACACGTTAATTGACTTTTCTATACATTTTTTCGCTAACGCTAAGCCCAACCAGCCACAGCCGATAATCCCAACAGATGGTTTTTTTATATTGATAGCGTCTTGCTTATTAGCCATTGCTCGTTAATCTCACTTGTTTTTTGAACCGTTTATGATGGATACAACTTGCTTTGAAAGCTTATTTGGTACAGGAATTGATAAATTATATTGCAAAATCTTCCAACGTCCTTCACGTTTTACAATGATTCCTGATCCTCTACATTGACCATAAAATTCATTTTCTAATAACTCATCAAACATTGCGATTTTATTCGCTTCTATGATGGTAATATTTCTGTGTGTCGGCTGATAAAGCCAACCGTTTCCTTTATCAAAGTGTGGTTTTGCAAAGGCTTTAAAACTCGCTTTATCCCAACGCTCCGTCGCATCAGTACCAAGAAAAATACTGTCGTTAGCCAATAAAGCGAAATAGCTTGTAAAGTTAGCTTCACCCGCTGCTTTATGAAAATCATTTAGTACTTGCTCTATGCTTTGTTGAGCATAACTAAAGCATGAAATAAAAGAAAAAATGAACCAAAGACTTTTCATTGTTTCTTCACCACTACATATTTACCAGTAAATTGAGCCGCTAAGCTATCTCCTGTATATATACCCACTTCAACAATAAAACTTGTCTTACCTTTTCGCTCTTTTTGCAATGCATCACCTGAAGTATTCTCACGTTTAATCACCCCATTTGCTCCATCTGGAATCGGTTTATAATATTTGATTTTGCCATCTGCAAGTACAATATCACCTTGAATATTTTGTGCATTAATTTGTAGATAAACCCATCCCCAGCCGGTTAAAGTAGCTAAAGTATAAATACTGCCAGCAAACATTGTTTGATGAATATTCTTATTAATTGCAATATCACAATGTGTTAAAAAAGTATTACCATCATAAAAATCGGCTGTAATACCCATCACTTTACTTAGCGGTATGGTGTTATGCCATTTTTGCTGTAACGATTTAATCAATGAACATTGATTCTCTGGAATTTCAGCTAACTTTTTTTCCATCGAAAAATGTTGAATGTCATCGTAAAGTTTATGAGCGATGGATTTAGTTGTGTAGCCAATATTCTGATAAAACATTAATGCATTTTCACGTGCATTCAAACAGATAGTATGCACACCGTGCGTTTTAGCTAGTTGTTCTAGCGCCAGCATTATTAGTTTACCTAGCCCCTTT
Organism: Thalassotalea hakodatensis; assembly: GCF_030295995.1. Taxonomy (NCBI): domain Bacteria; kingdom Pseudomonadati; phylum Pseudomonadota; class Gammaproteobacteria; order Alteromonadales; family Colwelliaceae; genus Thalassotalea; species Thalassotalea hakodatensis. The sequence goes on from NZ_AP027365.1 coordinate 3,605,056, forward strand.
CCTTGTTGATTATTGTCTGTCGCTACATAACGGATATGACCAAGCCATTCGTTGTCAATATGCAGTCGGCCAACAGCATAAACTTTACCTTGCTCATCAACAAGCATACGATGGAAAGCTATCGCTTCTAGTTCATCTTGCTCGCTACCTTTAGGTTGTCGCCACGGAGCTCTCAGCTCTTGCCAACGTAAAAAATAGTACTGTTTAAATTGTTCCTGCGTTTGAGGGGCGATACATGAAATCATTGTCTATGCTGTAATATAGAGTGTCGTTAATATAGTATTAAATGAAATTAGAATCACATTTACAACAAGGAAAAGTACGTTATTATCTAAATAACAACTTCTCGTTATCTATTGTAGAAAATTCACACTACCGTTGGTTGAACTTCGGACAAACCACACAAAGTATTATGTTAAAACGCAAACCTTTCGTTTTAACATTACCACACCAATATTTTATGATGTTGCCTTTACTATTTATCATGCCTAAACGTGTAGTGGAATTTGGCTTAGGCGGTGGAAATTTATTACGTTTTCTGTCGCACATATCGCCAAACAGTGTCATCGAAAGTATTGAGCAGAGTAATGAGGTGATAGAATGCTTTCATCAGTATTTTAACCCTGATAATCATCCATATTTAATTCATCAACAACCTGCTAAACGATGGCTGTTGAATCATTCAACGTCAGCCATAAATTGGCTCATTTACGATATCTTTTCTTCACAAAAAAATGATGGTGAATGGCCGTTAATTGACTCAATAATACGCCAATCAAATGAACACAGTTGGATTACGTTAAACATTTCAAATCACTCAAATATTAAAATAAATGAAGTTTTACAGCAGCTCAATAAAATAAAACGAACACGTTCACTGATTTACTTTCAAGTACCATACTATAAAAACATTATTGTTCACTTGCACCCTAGTGACGCACACGAAATTGAAAATAAGCATATTCCTTCACGATACTTAAATCGTGCGCGTAAACTTTGGTTACACCGTAGCTTAGATCGTTAATTGAAAAGTAACAGGTCCGTCGTTAAGCAAACTAACTTTCATGTCTGCGCCAAAAATGCCAGTTGGTACACGAAAACCTTTGTCTCGTAGTCGCTGACAAAAATATTGATATAATGTGTTACTAAATTCAGGCGCAGCTGCACCTGTAAAGCTTGGACGCATACCTCTAGAGGTATCTGCCGCAAGAGTGAACTGAGATACCACTAAAATGTCCCCTTCTGCTTGGCCAACATTGAGGTTCATTTTTCCATTTTCATCTTCAAACACTCGGTAACCAGCCACACGCTCAGCAAGCCGAGCTGCTTTCATCTCGTTATCTTCTGGTTCGATCGCTAATAACACCAACAAACCTTTTTCTATTTTACCTACAGTGTTGTGATCAACGTCAACTGAAGCTTGGCTCACACGCTGAATTAATGCAATCATGATTACTTATCTCTTAAAAAATCTGCCATTACATCTGTTCCTTTACACATCGCGTCAATTGTCTGGCTTTCAAAACCGCTGTGCCCTGCTTGCGGTAAAATTTGCAAACGAGCACTAGGCCAATGTTCAACAAGTCTATGCGCGTGCTGAAGCTGGCAAACCATATCATAGCGGCCATGTATAACAATGGCAGGTATATTAGAGATTTTCTTAATATTTTCAATAATATGATTTTCTTTAATAAAGCTTTTTTGTTGAAAGTAATGCTGTGATATTTTCGCCATACAACAGGCCTGATGAAAGTCTTCAACGTGGGCAAGGCCTAATGGAGGATACTCAATACTTGAAAGCCTCAGCTCCCATAAATACCAGGCTTTACAGGCTGCGCTTATCGCTAATTCATTATCACTCGCGAAAATATCTCCATACCCTTTAATAGGATCTAACTTTTGAGTTTCATCTAATGGTGATAAGAAATCTTGATAATAGTCAGGAAAAAAACCTTGCACACCACCGGGTTGATACAACCAGTTATATTCTTGCTGAGTTGCTAAGAACACACCTCGTAATATAAAACCTAAGACACGTTGAGGATGTTCAATGCCATATAATAAAGCCAGAGTCGTTCCCCAAGAACCACCAACCACTAACCATTGTTCTATCTTTAAATGTTGGCGAATAAATTCGATATCATCAATGAGTTTGTTAGAGGTATTATTCTCAATGTCAGCCGCAGGTGTAGATTGACCACAGCCTCGTTGATCAAAACTTATATAGTGATATTTTTCAGGATCAAAATATCGCCGATGATTCTCACTTGTGCCACCACCAGGCCCACCATGCAAGTAAAGAACAGGGATCCCTTCTGCGTTACCTGCTTGCTCTAGGTAAATTTGATGTTGATCACCTACATCAACAAACTCAGTATGAAATGGAGATATTTTTGGGTTTAATATTCTAGTCACTTTCTATTGCTCCTCTGCGGCAGATTCTGTTTTAAAATCTTGCAAACACACAGTAAAAATTGCACCAAACAGCACAATAAGCCAAGACAAGTAAACCCATAAAAACAATATAGGTATTGTTGCTAAAGCCCCATAGATAGCTTGATAGGAAGGAAGTTGTGTAACATAGAAAGCAAACCCTTTCTTTGCAATTTCAAATAGTATTGCCGCAAGTGTTGCACCAGATATTGCATATTTAAAAGGAATATATTTATTTGGGATCACTAAATAAATGATCAGAAAAGCCGCGACCGATGTAAGTAATGGCACTAAACGCATTACAATATGATCAAGTCCAAACAGTTCATAGCCATCTAATGACATAAATGAAACGACATAAGATGTTGCAGCAATACTACTACCAACCAGAACAGGGCCCAATGTTAATACCATCCAATACATCGAAAAAGCAGTGATCAAACGTCTTTTTTTAGTCACTCGCCATAGTTTATTCAATGTTTTATCAATAGCTGAAATCAACATCAGAGCAAACACAAATAAGAAGGTAATTGCCACTGCTGACATTTTAGAAGCATTCGTTGCAAATCCAGTAATGTGCTCTCTCACAACATCACCGGCAGCAGGTAAGAAATTTTGATAGACAAAATTTTCAATAAGAATTTTAATTTCACTAAAAATTGGAAATGCCGTCATCACAGATAACATAACGACCACTAATGGCACCAATGACATTAAAGTGACATAGGCTAAATAGCCAGCATTGACATGAATTTGTTCAACGAACAAACGTTTAACAAAAAACACGATAAATTGGCTTATAGAGACCCATTGTTGAGAATTTACAATTTTATTTACAAAGCTCATATTGCATAATTAGTGACATCGTTTAATGATAGAGTATATGATGGTTTACTGATGAAAGCCTACCATAGCTTTACTGTAGTTTAAAAATACAAAAAGGAGAAATTATGTCTAGTCAAGGTTCTGGTGGTAATGTATTAGCCGCTATCTGTAGTTTTTTTATCGCAGGCTTGGGTCAATTAGTACAAGGGAGAATACTTGCAGCGATTATTTTTTTCTTGCTCACGTGGGTAAATTACTCTCTAGCGGCAACAGGAATTTTATTTTTTATGGCGATACCAGGGTTTATTTTTCACGTATGGGCAATTATTGATGCCGCTAAATTTAGAAGCTAATTATCATGTTCTGTAATAAATCTATTAAATTGATGGGAATAATATCGCTGTTTATTCTCGTCGGTTGTCAATCCGCCTATTATTCTGCGATGGAAAAAGTCGGTACACATAAACGTGACATTCTCATTGATCGCGTAGAAAAGGCGACAGATTCGCAAGAAGAGGCTAAGCAAGAGTTCCAAGATGCACTTGAGCAATTTACCAAGTTGATGAATTTTGAAGGCGGCGAGCTACAATCACACTATGAACGTAGTAAAGATCATTATGAATCAAGTAAAGAAGCTGCAGAGGATGTTGCCGAACGCATTTCACTCATTGAAGATGTGGCTCAGGCACTCTTTGATGAATGGCAAGATGAGATAGAACAATTTTCTAATCAGCAGTACAAACAACAAAGCCAAGCGCAACTTCGTGACACAGAACGTCGTTATAAGAATGTTATCCGAGCAATGCATCGTGCCAAAGATAAAATGCAACCGGTTTTATCTGCTTTACAAGACAACATGTTATATTTGAAACATAACTTAAACGCTAAAGCAATTGGTTCATTAAACGCTGAATATACGAGTATCAAACAAAATGTTGCTCAATTAATAGAACAAATGAATCGTTCAATTGATGATTCTCAAGCATTTATTGAGACATTAAAAACAGAGTAAATTAATTTACTCTGTTTCTTATCGTTAATCTTTCTTCACTCGCGAGATCATTATCTGGATCAAAATGATGATTTATCGAGGCTAGCAGCTCAGATAACTCTTTCACTTGCTCACTTCCTGCTTGCCCATCCCTAAAGAGTTGGCTTAGTGAATGCAGCTTTTTAAGTTGCTCAGGAGACATCTTTAATTCCTTTTATCGTTATTGTTATGATAATTCTCTTATCCAATTGCTACTTTTATATGTTCATGTCTAATAGCCGTAGCTTTTGGCTTATCACGTCCATCATCAATAAACGCTTGATAAAGCCGATTCAGTTCTTTACGCTCCAGTAAGTTTGCTTGGTTAGACATCGCTTTTTCAAAAAGCACATTTAACCTGTTTATGTTATTTCTTTCCATTACTACACCCCTGCTAACCACTCCATAGCATTCAAGTTCAGGTATTTACTATGGAAATAAGTGTAGCAGTGAATGAGCATTCAGCCAGCGAGTATTAATATCCTTAAGTTATCAGAAAACAAAAACCAAGATTCAAAAAAATAAAAACCTATTAAAATTAAAAGGTTAAAAAAGCACTACTGGATATATATGATAGAGAATAATCAAAATGCTGACAGCAGCTTGAGATATATCTCACAAAACCTACTGCTTTGGCTTACCTTATACCAATTCGCATAAATATTCGGTCATTCAGCGAGAATTAAACGCTTTAGAGGCACGGCGTTGATTGCAGAGAATGGTTATTCAGGAGAACGTGCTCCTGCGTTCTCTAATAAGCTACATCCTTGTAGCATCCTTGTTAAAATCAACAACACAGGCTATGAAGCGCGTTTAAACTCGCCCTTTGGGAGCGTGTTAGAGGCGCGATAATTGCGCAAAACGAGTTTGATGTAGAACAACTATACCTACACACGTTTCGCTTATTCTCCCACCTCTGACATCGCTCTGAACTGACTTAATCTTTATGCGAATTGGTATTACTATTACATCGTATTTAACATATTTGTCTTACTGCTGTTTCACTCTTACAGATGAAACGTTCTTCAGCCACTACAGCGATAGAAAATGCAAGTCGAACGCAAAACCAGAACATTTTTAAAAGGCAAAAAAATACCGCGATTACGCGGTATTTTTATTGCTTATTTATTGCTAATAAATAAAACTATGATTTTTTAGCTGTTCTGCTTTCACGCTTTCTATCAGACTCTTTTAACCATTTCTTACGAATACGAATATTCTCTGGCGTTACTTCAACAAGCTCATCGTCATCAATAAATTCTAACGCTTGCTCTAATGTCATCAAGATTGGCGGTGTTAACACTTGCGCTTCGTCAGTTCCTGACGCACGAACGTTAGTTAACTGCTTACCTTTAAGGGCATTTACTGTTAGGTCATTATCACGGCTATGAATACCGATCACCATACCTTCATAAACCTCAACACCATGACCAATCATTAAACGACCACGTTCCTGAAGATTAAATAAAGCATTAGTTAACGCTTTACCCGTAGCATTAGCGATCATAACACCATTCAAACGCTGGCCAATTTCGCCACCTTTATGTGGTCCATATTCGAAGAACGTATGATAAATCAACCCAGAACCTGACGTTAATGTCATAAACTCAGTTTGGAAACCAATCAAACCACGACTTGGCATGATAAAGTCCATGCGAATACGGCCTTTACCATCAGGGGCCATGTCTGTAAGTTCTGCTTTACGTAAACCCATTTTTTCCATGATTGAACCTTGATGCTCTTCTTCAACATCAATAGTTACTGTTTCATAAGGTTCTTCAATTTGACCATCTACTTCACGCATAATAACTTCAGGGCGCGAAACGGCTAATTCATAGCCTTCGCGACGCATATTTTCAATTAAAATACCTAAGTGAAGTTCGCCACGACCTGACACTTTGAATTTATCTGGATCGTCTAATTGTTCAACGCGTAAGGCAACATTATGAACAAGCTCTTTATCTAAACGATCTTTAATATTACGAGAAGTAACATACTTACCTTCTTTACCGGAAAAAGGTGATGTATTTACTTGGAATGTCATTGTTACTGTTGGTTCATCAACAGATAACGGTGGTAAAGGTGCAACTTCATTTGGACAGCAAATCGTATCAGATATTTTTAATTCACCTAAGCCCGTAATAGCAATAATATCACCAGCTTCAGCTAAATCTGTTTCGTGACGCTCTAAGCCTAGGTAGCCAAATACTTTTCCTACTTTGCCATTGTGTATTTTTCCACTCGCACCCTGAACAGTCACTTGTTGGTTAGGCTTAACAGTACCGCGGGTGATACGACCAACACCAATTACGCCTAAATAAGAGCTGTAATCCAGTTGAGAAATTTGCATTTGGAATGCACCTTCTGGATCAGCTTCTGGTGCAGGTACTTGATCAACAATGGTTTGGAAAAGCGGCGTCATATCTGCACCTTCTTCACCCTCTTCTAAAGACGCCCAACCATTGATTGCTGATGCATAAACAACTTGGAAATCTAATTGTTCATCTGTAGCGCCAAGGTTATCAAATAAATCAAATACTTGATCCATTACCCATTCAGCACGAGCACCTGGCTTATCAATTTTATTAATAACAACAATTGGCTTTAATCCTTGAGCAAACGCTTTTTGCGTTACAAAGCGTGTTTGCGGCATTGGGCCTTCTTGTGCATCTACAATAAGCAGTACAGAGTCAACCATCGACATTACACGCTCAACTTCACCACCGAAATCGGCGTGACCAGGAGTATCCACAATGTTTACTCGGTAGTCTTGCCAATTAATGGCTGTGTTTTTCGCCAAAATGGTGATACCGCGTTCTTTTTCGATATCGTTTGAGTCCATCACACGTTCTTCAAGATCTGTTCTTGAATCTAATGTACCTGATTGATCTAATAATTTATCAACCAAGGTAGTTTTACCATGGTCAACGTGGGCTATAATAGCGATGTTACGTAATTTATCTAACACTGGAATTTGCTCAAAGGGCTTCAATTGGGCGCGTATTGTACAGCAGTCTCCCTAACAATGAAAATATAATGAAATATAAATTTCATTTGCTAGAAAAATAACACATTGTCTCTTACACTGCTATTGCACCATACAGATGCAATGTACGGATCATATTGGTGCAATAGCAAAACTTATTTTTATTAAAGTACTTATATTACAGTCAGTTATCGCTTGGCACACTTTTAGCTTACACCCTAGCAAAGCAAAATGCGGTACAAGCATTTATATTAATTTTGTTCATTTCACTGGAGACACTCATGTCACAAGCAGTATTAGACTTAATCAAAGAAAATGACGTTAAGTTCGTTGACTTACGTTTTACTGATTCAAAAGGTAAAGAACAGCATGTTTCATTACCGTACCATCAAGTTGATGAAGACTTCTTCGAAGATGGAAAAATGTTTGATGGTTCTTCAATTGCAGGCTGGAAAGGCATTAACGAATCAGACATGGTATTAATGCCTGATGCATCTACTGCTGTTTTAGACCCATTCACAGAAGAAGTTACCTTAAACATCCGTTGTGACATCGTTGAACCAGGAACAATGCAAGGTTATAGCCGTGATCCTCGTTCTGTGGCACATCGCGCTGAAGAATACATGCGCTCTACAGGTATAGCAGACACAGTACTTATTGGTCCTGAACCAGAGTTTTTCGTATTCGATGATGTTAAGTTTAAAGCAGACATGAGCGGTGCAAGCTACTCAATCGACGATAAAGAAGCAGCATGGAATTCAAACACTTCTTATGAAGATGGCAACACTGGTCATCGTCCAGGTGTAAAAGGTGGTTACTTCCCAGTAGCACCGGTTGATTCTTCACAAGATTTACGTTCAGCAATGTGTTTAGTCATGGAAGAAATGGGCTTAGTTGTTGAAGCACATCACCATGAAGTAGCCACAGCTGGTCAAAACGAAATCGCATGTCGTTTTAATACCATGGTTAAAAAGGCTGATGAAGTACAAATTTACAAGTATGTTGTTCATAACGTTGCACATGCTTACGGTAAAACAGCGACTTTCATGCCTAAACCACTCGTAGGTGACAATGGCACTGGTATGCATGTTCATCAATCATTAGCAAAAGACGGCGTGAACCTTTTTGCTGGTGATAAATATGGCGGACTTTCTGAAACTGCACTTTATTACATCGGTGGTATCATTAAGCATGCTAAAGCATTAAACGCATTTACTAATGCTTCAACTAACTCATACAAACGTTTAGTACCTGGTTTTGAAGCGCCTGTAATGCTTGCTTACTCAGCACGTAACCGCTCAGCATCTATTCGTATTCCAGTGGTGCCGTCACCGAAAGCACGTCGTATTGAAGCACGTTTCCCTGATCCTACAGCTAACCCTTACTTAGCATTCTCAGCGATGCTAATGGCAGGTCTAGACGGTATTAAAAACAAAATTCACCCTGGTGATGCAATGGACAAAGACTTGTACGACTTACCTGCAGAAGAAGCAGCAGCTATTCCACAAGTCGCTTCATCACTTGAAGAAGCGCTAGATGCCCTAGAAGCAGATAATGATTTCTTAACAGCTGGTGGCGTTATGGACATCGATATGATTAATGCTTATATCGGCTTGAAACGTGAAGAAGTTGAAACTCTTAATATGACAACTCATCCAGTTGAGTTCCAAATGTATTACAGTGTTTAATCAGTAATTCACTGAGATTAAAGAAAAAGCTCACTTCGGTGAGCTTTTTTGTAGCTAATTTGATATTTTTTAGATAGATTAAAAGGTAATCGATTTATTTATAAGGAGCACACATTGAAAAATATCTATTTAATATGTGCTCTACTTTTTTGTATTTCTTGTCTACAAGCGGCCAATGCTGCATCTACTAAGGTTTATGTTTGGGTTGATGAATCTGGTAAAGTCGTTTATTCAGATACCCCACGCCCCGGCGCCGAAGAAGTTGAGGTTCAAGAGAAAAACATTATCTCTACCCATGTAGATACCTCCATTCTGGATATAAAACCTAAGGTTATTGAAGATAAATTCAATGTCGAAATTACTCAACCTAGCAATAAACAAACAATTAGAGACAATACAGGTTCTCTTTTGGTGCAAGGTAGAATAAAACCCCTGTTCAAGCAAGGGCACACCATTCAACTTTTACTCGATAATAAACCTCATAACTCTCCGCAAAGCTATGCTCAGTTTAGGCTGTCTAATATTGACAGGGGTGAACATCAATTAAAATTATCCCTTCTTAATGAGAAAGGCAAGGTTATTGCATCGTCTAAGCAAATAACCTTTTATATGCACAGAGCTTCAAAAATAAGCGCTAATTAGCCGATATAATCGTGCAATAAATAGGTTTTAACTTTACACTAAAAAATATTCGCACCATTTTAGTGCATAGAGGTTTTATGCCTAGTACAAAAAAATTAGACGCAACCGCAAAATTATATTATCAACAGAATTTACCTAATCATATGGTAACAGCTGTGATTGTGCTTGATAGCCAATTAAATATTCAATACGCAAATCCAGCGACCGAAGCATTATTGGTTAAAAGCCTTAACAAGTTGCGCAATCAAAGTTTACAACATGTTTTTTTTAATAGCCCTATCAGTAGTATACGTTTAAAACAATTGTTGACCTCTGGCCAAGAGTTTAGTGATAGTGATGTTGTTTTAGAGTTTTTTGATAAACGTATAATCACCGTTGAACTAACAGCGTCCTCATTTTCCTTAGATAATGCTCCGTTTATATTACTTGAAATTAAACAAATCGATCAGCAGAAGCAAATTAGTGAAGAAGCATTTCAGCATCAGCAGTGGGAGTCTGCGCGTGATTTAATTCGCGGTTTAGCACACGAAATAAAAAATCCACTCGGTGGTTTACGAGGTGCTGCTCAATTGCTAAATAAAGAAATTACGCCAGAGCAACAAGAATACACGGCAATGATCATTGAACAAGCAGATAGGTTAACAAATTTAGTTGATCGCTTACTAGGCCCTAATCAATTACCAAATTTTAATAGTCAAAATATTCACCTTATTTTAGAAAAAGTTGCTCAGCTAATTAGTTTCAATAACCCCAACAACATCAAAATTATTAAAGATTACGACCCCTCGTTACCGGATATAAACTTTGATGCTGATAAAATACAGCAAGCGTTACTAAATATTGTTAGTAATGCCATTCAAGTTATCGGCGAAAGTGGTGTTGTACGGTTAAAAACGCGAGCTGCCAGTAATAAAACCATTAATGGCCGTCGTATTAAACTTGCAGCACAAATTAGCATTATCGATAATGGGCCTGGTATCCCAAGTAAAATTCAAGACACCTTATTTTATCCTATGGTTTCAGGACGCTCTAACGGCACAGGTTTAGGCCTTGCCATTTCACAAACGCTCATTAACCAACACAAAGGGAAAATCTCCTGTATTAGCCGCCCGGGTCATACCGAATTTATTATTTTATTACCAATTTCAGAAGATAAAACGCCATGATTACAGAACAAGTTTGGGTTGTAGACGATGACAGTTCCATCCGCTGGGTATTAGAAAAAGCCTTTGCAAATGCAAATATCAGTTCCGCGTCATTTGATAGTGCAGAAAATGTGTTAACTGCTCTAGATCACGGTCAACCCGAAGTGATCATATCTGATATTCGCATGCCTAATATCGATGGCATGGAATTATTAAATGATATCAATCTACGTTTTCCAGATATTCCAGTGATCATTATGACCGCGCACTCAGACTTAGATAGCGCAGTTAATGCTTATCAAGGTGGGGCATTCGAATACTTACCAAAACCATTCGATATTGATGAAGCACTTGCATTAAGCAAACGAGCCTTGGCTCATGCACACGAAGTAAAAGCGAAAACGCGCCAAGATGCGCCCAGCTCAGCCGCTGTTGGCATTATTGGTGAAGCACCTGCCATGCAAGAAGTTTTTCGAGCTATTGGACGTTTATCTCGATCTAGTATTAGTGTTTTAATAAATGGTGAGTCAGGAACAGGTAAAGAACTTGTCGCCCATGCATTACATATGCACAGTCCGAGAGCAAAAGCTCCCTTTATTCCACTTAACATGGCGGCAATTCCTAAAGATTTGATCGAATCAGAATTATTCGGACACGAAAAAGGCGCATTCACTGGCGCGAATTCTGTAAGACAAGGGCGATTCGAACAAGCGCATAATGGCACCTTATTTCTTGATGAAATTGGTGATATGCCGCTAGATATTCAAACTCGGTTATTAAGGGTATTAGCCGACGGGCAATTCTATCGTGTAGGTGGTCACTCCCCTATTCAAGTAGATGTTCGTATACTTGCGGCGACTCATCAAAATTTAGAAGATAAAGTTCGTGCTGGTGACTTTAGGGAAGACTTGTTCCATCGATTAAATGTTATCAGAATTCATATTCCGAGTTTACGTGAACGTAGAGAAGATATCCCACAACTTTGTGAACACTTCCTTAAACATGCCGCTATTGAACTAAGCGTTGAAACTAAAACATTAGACAGACCTACTGTTGAATACCTTAAGCAATTTGATTGGCCAGGCAATGTCAGACAACTTGAAAATATTTGCCGATTTTTAACTGTTATGGCAAGTAGTAAAGAAATTCACCTAGAAGACTTACCTAGCGAACTCACTCAAGAAGCTATCAGCTACGATGCTGAAGGTGTAAGTTGGCAATTACTACTTAAACGATGGGCTAATGAAAAGTTATCTTCAGGAGAAAATGGATTATTAGAAGAAGCGCTGCCGGAATTTGAAAAAATAATGATACAAGCAGCCCTAAAAGTAACCAATGGTCATAAACAAGAAGCGGCAAAAAAACTTGGTTGGGGCAGAAATACACTAACTAGGAAGTTAAAAGATTTAAAACTTTAAATTCAAGCTCTAGCTTGAGCAACCGTGTTCATCACAGCGTTTACAATTATTACAAAGCTTCAGATTAATCACATGGGCAGCAACAATTAATGTTGCTCCTATTATGATGAAGAAAGGCTGAGCTTGTTCAGAAAAATCATGCTTCATCCAGTAAATAACTAGACCTAAAATCAATAAATAAAATGGATATAGCCTTTTGTGATAACGTTTAAACCCTGAAAACATGGCAATAGAACCAAGGATACCCGTCACAAGTAAAAATACATGCTCCCAAGTATGGTCAGCTAAGAAGCTTAACCCCAATAAAGGAAGTGCTGGTAAAATAACAGGCAGCAATATGCAATGCAATGCACATAAAGATGTCGCTGTAATACCAATTCTATCTAACACAATGAGCTTAACCTTATCCTAACCAATTAGTGAGATAATATCACACATGATACATTGTCACAATATAAACTATTAAGCATTATCAAACATAAAACAGATCGATTGTTCAATATGGTTTAAACCTAACGCAATCATCAAAAGTCTATCAATACCTAATGCGACCCCTGAGCAACTGGGTAAGCCTGACTCTAAAGCCTCTATGAAGCGTTTATCAATCGGTTTAGTATCTTTTCCTTCTTTAACTCTGTGGATATTATCTCGTTTAAACCGAGCTAATTGCTCTGTAGCATCGCATAGCTCATGAAAACCATTCGCGAGCTCAATACCTTTAAAATACACCTCAAACCGTTCAGAGACTTTAGGATTCTCTTGGCAAATTTTGGCAAGGGATGCTTGTGATGCAGGAAATTCATACACGATACAAGGCTTATCTTGGCCAATATTTTTTTCAATACATTCAGAAAATAACACCTGTAGCAAAATATCCTTATCGATTTCATTTACAATCCATTCACCTTCAACACCTTTTTCATAAAGCAAACGTTTCAACTCCTCTGTTGTTGCCGTCAAAGGATCGATTGCTAACTCTTTAATAAAAATATTTCTATAAGTAATAATTTCTGATGACTTGCAAGCTAATACTGACATTAATAAAGCATCAACCTCTTGCATTAACTCACGGTGATCGATACCAACGCGATACCATTCAAGAATAGTAAATTCAGGATTATGATACCGTCCTTGCTCTTCATCTCTAAAAGCTTTACATAGTTGATAAATATCTTTGTAACCCGCAGCTAAAAGCCTCTTCATTGCAAATTCTGGCGAAGTTTGTAAATAATAAGTTGGTGATGAAGCTGTACTATTAGGTTGAGTGGCAAAAGCTTCCATGTATTTATCTGTCACTGTACCTTGTGATAATAAAGGCGTTTCTATTTCAACAACACCTTTTTGATAAAAAAAGGATCTGATCTGATATATAACTTCAGCTCTTTTCTTAGCATTCTGCCAAGTTAGGTTAGGTTCAAACATAGATAAATAAAATAAAACTACTGTAAACGAAAAAAGCCCTTGTCGCTAGACAAGGGCTTAATACCATTCCGTCTAAGAAAGTGATCACTTCTTTAGATGGAATGCTATAAATAAGAATCTGGTAATGTCCTACTCTCACATGGGAACTCCCACACTACCATCGGCGCTATTGCATTTCACTACTGAGTTCGGCATGGAGTCAGGTGGTTCTACAATGCTATGGTTACCAGATAAAAACCTTTAATGGTTAAACAACTTACTAATTATTTAACCATTAAAGGTTAAAAAACCCGTAGCTTTCGCTACGGGTTTCTCTTAATAGAAGCTTGATGATGTCCTACTCTCACATGGGAACTCCCACACTACCATCGGCGCTATTGCATTTCACTACTGAGTTCGGCATGGAGTCAGGTGGTTCTACAATGCTATTGTCATCAAGCATAATCTTTTTTCGTCTACTTTCGTAAACACAATCTCGGAATTCTGATATCTATCGTTATTCTAATTCAAGGCACAGTACGTGATGTTATCAAACATTCCTAAAACATTTAGGTGTTGTATGGTTAAGCCTCACGGGCAATTAGTATCAGTTAGCTCAAGGCCTCACAACCCTTACACACCTGACCTATCAACGTTGTAGTCTCCAACGACCCTTTAGGGAGATTAAATCTCCAGTGAGAACTCATCTCAAAGCCTGTTTCCCGCTTAGATGCTTTCAGCGGTTATCAGTTCCGAACGTAGCTACCGGGCAATGCCATTGGCATGACAACCCGAACACCAGTGGTTCGTCCACTCCGGTCCTCTCGTACTAGGAGCAGCCCTCTTCAATTCTCAAACGCCCACGGCAGATAGGGACCGAACTGTCTCACGACGTTCTAAACCCAGCTCGCGTACCACTTTAAATGGCGAACAGCCATACCCTTGGGACCGACTTCAGCCCCAGGATGTGATGAGCCGACATCGAGGTGCCAAACACCGCCGTCGATATGAACTCTTGGGCGGTATCAGCCTGTTATCCCCGGAGTACCTTTTATCCGTTGAGCGATGGCCCTTCCATACAGAACCACCGGATCACTATGACCTGCTTTCGCACCTGCTCGACGTGTCTGTCTCGCAGTTAAGCTGGCTTATGCCATTGCACTAACCGTACGATGTCCGACCGTACTTAGCCAACCTTCGTGCTCCTCCGTTACTCTTTGGGAGGAGACCGCCCCAGTCAAACTACCCACCAGACAGTGTCCCCAAGCCCGATCAGGGCCCTAGGTTAGAACATCACGCATACAAGGGTGGTATTTCAAGGTTGGCTCCACACACACTGGCGTGCATGCTTCAAAGCCTCCCACCTATCCTACACATGTAGGAGCAATGTTCACTGTCAAGCTATAGTAAAGGTTCACGGGGTCTTTCCGTCTAGCCGCGGGTATACGGCATCTTAACCGCAAATTCAATTTCACTGAGTCTCGGGTGGAGACAGTGTGGCCATGATTACGCCATTCGTGCAGGTCGGAACTTACCCGACAAGGAATTTCGCTACCTTAGGACCGTTATAGTTACGGCCGCCGTTTACCGGGGCTTCGATCATGAGCTTCGCAGAGCTAACCCAATCAATTAACCTTCCGGCACCGGGCAGGCGTCACACCGTATACGTCATCTTTCGATTTTGCACAGTGCTGTGTTTTTAATAAACAGTTCCAGCCACCTGGTTACTTCGACTGTCAACAGCTTAAAGAGCAAGTCTCATCACCGTCGACAGCGTACCTTCTCCCGAAGTTACGGTACTATTTTGCCTAGTTCCTTCACCCGAGTTCTCTCAAGCGCCTTAGTATTCTCTACCTAACCACCTGTGTCGGTTTGGGGTACGGTTCCTATATATCTGATGCTTAGAAGCTTTTCCTGGAAGTATGGCATCAACAGCTTCTACTCCGTAGAGTATCGTCTCGTGTCTCAGTCTTAAGAACCCGGATTTGCCTAAGTTCTCAACCTACTCACTTTCACATGGACTACCAACGCCATGCCTGTTTAGCCTGCTCCGTCCCTCCTTCGCAATATATAGAAGTACAGAAATATTAATCTGTTTCCCATCGACTACGCCTTTCGGCCTCGCCTTAGGGGCCGACTTACCCTGCCCTGATTAACATGGGACAGGAAACCTTGGTCTTTCGGCGTGGGAGTTTTTCACTCCCATTATCGTTACTCATGTCAGCATTCGCACTTCTGATACCTCCAGCATGCCTTACAACACACCTTCAACGGCTTACAGAACGCTCCCCTACCACTTAAATCAAAGATTTAAATCCGCAGCTTCGGTGACTAGTTTAGCCCCGTTACATCTTCCGCGCAGACCGACTCGACTAGTGAGCTATTACGCTTTCTTTAAAGGATGGCTGCTTCTAAGCCAACCTCCTAGCTGTCTATGCCTTTCCACATCGTTTCCCACTTAACTAGTACTTTGGGACCTTAGCTGGCGGTCTGGGTTGTTTCCCTCTTCACTATGGACGTTAGCACCCATAGTGTGTCTCCCGCATATCACTCATTGGTATTCGGAGTTTGCAAAGGGTTGGTAAGTCGGGATGACCCCCTAGCCTTAACAGTGCTCTACCCCCAATGGTGTTCGTGCGAGGCTCTACCTAAATAGATTTCGGGGAGAACCAGCTATCTCCCGGCTTGATTAGCCTTTCACTCCGACCCACAAGTCATCACCGCATTTTTCAACATACGTGTGTTCGGTCCTCCAGTTGATGTTACTCAACCTTCAACCTGCCCATGGGTAGATCGCCGGGTTTCGGGTCTATTCCTAGCAACTGTACGCGCAGTTAACACTCGCTTTCGCTACGGCTCCCCTAATCGGTTAACCTTGCTACTAAAAATAAGTCGCTGACCCATTATACAAAAGGTACGCAGTCACCCGAAGGCTTCCACTGCTTGTACGTATACGGTTTCAGGTTCTATTTCACTCCCCTCACAGGGGTTCTTTTCGCCTTTCCCTCACGGTACTGGTTCACTATCGGTCAGTTAGGAGTATTTAGCCTTGGAGGATGGTCCCCCCATATTCAGTCAACATTTCACGTGTGCCGACCTACTCGTTTTCACAATATGTTTGTCTTCGTGTACGGGGCTATCACCCTGTATCGCCAAGCTTTCCAGCTTGTTCCACTGACGCCCATACGCTTAAGGGCTAATTCGCGTTCGCTCGCCGCTACTAACGAAATCTCGGTTGATTTCTTTTCCTCGGGGTACTTAGATGTTTCAGTTCTCCCGGTTCGCCTCATTAACCTATGTATTCAGTTAATGATAATGTCTTATGACATTGGGTTTCCCCATTCGGAAATCTGTGTCTGTAACGTCTTTTATCGACTTAACACAGCTTATCGCAGATTAACACGTCCTTCATCGCCTCTAACTGCCAAGGCATCCACCATATACGCTTAGTCACTTAACCATACAACCCTAAATATTTTAGGTTACTCAGTGACAAAACTGAGTATCAATGTATGTCTGACATTTTCACGTACTATAAATAGCACTTGAATTAGAATGAAATAAGATAAGGAAGTCTTATTTCGGTTGTTAGCTTTATTCATTAAAGTAATGAGCGCGACACTCGTTACTTACCTAAAGCTAACGTGATATAACTAGTCGATAAAACTACTTATATCGGGATATAAATATCAGCTTTCCAGATTGTTAAAGAAATCGTAATTAACACGCATTCGGTTAAAAACTTGGTTAAAAAAACCAAATTGAAAATCACTAAAAAGTAACCTTTAATTTGGTCTCTCGTTCTTTATGAAGAAGTTAATAATTCGAGTTAAGCTAGGCGCTTGATGGCGACGTTTAGTTCACTAAACGAGTCATTAAGCAAAGACGCATAACGAAGAATTTGGTGGAGCTAAGCAGGATCGAACTGCTGACCTCCTGCGTGCAAGGCAGGCGCTCTCCCAGCTGAGCTATAGCCCCTTTTAGACTTAGTCAGGGTGACTTCTTCTACGTTCGTTATCATACAATTTGTGTGAACACTCAACAACAATCTGTTTCACTTCAAGATAAGGAGGTGATCCAACCCCAGGTTCCCCTAGGGTTACCTTGTTACGACTTCACCCCAGTCATGAATCACAAAGTGGTGACCGTCCCCCCGAAGGTTAAACTAGCCACTTCTTTTGCAACCCACTCCCATGGTGTGACGGGCGGTGTGTACAAGGCCCGGGAACGTATTCACCGTAGCATTCTGATCTACGATTACTAGCGATTCCGACTTCACGGAGTCGAGTTGCAGACTCCGATCCGGACTACGATACACTTTATGGGATTCGCTCCACCTCGCGGTCTTGCTGCCCTCTGTATGTACCATTGTAGCACGTGTGTAGCCCATCCCGTAAGGGCCATGATGACTTGACGTCGTCCCCACCTTCCTCCGGTTTATCACCGGCAGTCTCCTTAGAGTTCCCGACACTACTCGCTGGCAAATAAGGATAGGGGTTGCGCTCGTTGCGGGACTTAACCCAACATTTCACAACACGAGCTGACGACAGCCATGCAGCACCTGTCTCAGAGTTCCCGAAGGCACAATTCTATCTCTAGAAAATTCTCTGGATGTCAAGGGATGGTAAGGTTCTTCGCGTTGCATCGAATTAAACCACATGCTCCACCGCTTGTGCGGGCCCCCGTCAATTCATTTGAGTTTTAACCTTGCGGCCGTACTCCCCAGGCGGTCAACTTAGCGCGTTAGCTACGCTACTCACGTCTCAAGGACACAAACAGCTAGTTGACATCGTTTACGGCGTGGACTACCAGGGTATCTAATCCTGTTCGCTCCCCACGCTTTCGTGCCTCAGCGTCAGTATTTGTCCAGGTGGCCGCCTTCGCCACTGATGTTCCTTCCAATCTCTACGCATTTCACCGCTACACTGGAAATTCCACCACCCTCTACAATACTCTAGTTACCCAGTTTCAAATGCAGTTCCGGAGTTGAGCTCCGGGATTTCACATCTGACTTAACTAACCGCCTACGCACGCTTTACGCCCAGTAATTCCGATTAACGCTCGCACCCTCCGTATTACCGCGGCTGCTGGCACGGAGTTAGCCGGTGCTTCTTCTGTCGCTAACGTCACAGATAATGGATATTAGCCATTACCCTTTCCTCACGACTGAAAGTGCTTTACAACCCGAAGGCCTTCTTCACACACGCGGCATGGCTGCATCAGGGTTTCCCCCATTGTGCAATATTCCCCACTGCTGCCTCCCGTAGGAGTCTGGGCCGTGTCTCAGTCCCAGTGTGGCTGATCATCCTCTCAAACCAGCTAGAGATCGTCGCCTTGGTAGGCTCTTACCCTACCAACTAGCTAATCTCACTTGGGCTAATCTAAAGGCGAAAGGTTCCGAAGAAGCCCCCCCTTTGGTCCGTAGACATTATGCGGTATTAGCAGTCGTTTCCAACTGTTGTCCCCCACCTCTAGGCATATTCCCAAGCATTACTCACCCGTCCGCCGCTCGTCAGCAGATAGCAAGCTATCTCTGTTACCGCTCGACTTGCATGTGTTAAGCCTGCCGCCAGCGTTCAATCTGAGCCATGATCAAACTCTTCAATTAAAAAATCGTTTGTGCATCCGAAGATGCTGCTCAATGAATTCTGATACTTGGTCATTACTTTTAAAAAGTAATATAAACCAATAAAACTTAAATAAGTTTTTGTATGAACATTCACTAAGACATTTTTGTAACCTAAGTTACTGGTAAAACATCATCACTGTGAGTGCCCACACAAATTGCATGATAACTAATTGTTAAAGAACTATTCTTGCGAATAAATTGATAAATCTCATTCGTTTATCAATGAGCTCTGAGGTTGTTGCCGTGTGGCTTTACCCTTGAGAGCGGATGCGCATTCTACGCACCTCAGTTTTGATGTCAACACTTTTTATTTAAAAGTTTAAATAAATTTGTTGTTGTTTGATTTTGCTTTTTATAAAAGTAAAACCTACTTCAAAACCGCTTCTTGGCTTGTCCCCGAGAAGTGGAGCGCATTGTAGAGAACTTCAGAAATGGATCAAGTACTTTTTTCATTATTTTGTTTGTTTGCAGGTTTTATAAACAAACTGCTGTATTTATCGCTAAATTTGCAAAAAAACACCTTCAAAATATCTATTTTCTACTTTTATACTATAACTTGATTAAAAAACAGGGCATTTATTACGCTTATCAGTTGCACAATAAGAAAAGCTCGGTAACATGTAATTGCAATTAAAATTTGTATTTTAAAAATAATAATTAGGTAATCTTTATATGACTTCTCCGAAAACTACACAGATAGTAGCAGCAATAATATTTGCTATTATTGTTTACTTTATTGCTATCAGTATAGAACTAAGCCCAGCAATTGTTGCTACTATTGCTTTTGTGTGCTCAATCTTAACTAGCCTTTTAGGCTCTGAAGGTGCTGACAATGCAACAGGCGACGTAAAAACACTTTACGTTGGCAATTTGCCTTATAGAGCAAACGAAGGTGCAGTAAGAGCACTTTTTTCAGAATATGGTAAAGTGCACTCTGTCAGGTTAATGAAAGACAAACATACAGGCAAACGAAGAGGCTTTGGTTTTGTTGAAATGGCATCAAATGATGCTGATGGCGCTATTAAACAACTTAATGATTCAGAGTTTCAACAGAGAACACTGAAAGTAAGAGAAGCTAAAGAAAGGCCAGAAAAACAACACGACGACGAATAACACGTCCTTTATATTATAGGTACATTTATAAAGTCGCTATATACAGCGACTTTATTATATTAAATTCACTTAATATACCTAAGAAGCAAAAACAGCCATTCAATTATTAACTTGCACTCACTTCTGTTAATAATGTATTTCAATCTAAATGCACGATATAAACACTATTCTTATGCCTTTCAATAATAATATGTAGAGCGTTATTATTAACCGTAATCTAACTCCTCCCTGACTTTCAGCATCTCTAGCCGACTACATTTATATTGTTTAATAAACGTAAGTCTAAAGAAAATGGGCACTAATACTAGACAAAGCGACAAGGCACGCTACACTTTGCGCCTTTTAAGCACGTTCACTATTAAGGCACATCATGTTTAGTCATATTGATCCAGCACTATACCAAGCACAACTTACTGAAAAGGCCGTTGAAATGACTGAACTTTTTCACCCTTTTTCATCCGTTGAATTTGAAGTGTTTAGTTCAGAACCTTTACATTATCGTCAACGTGCTGAATTTCGTGTTTGGCATGAGGGAGACGATCTCTTCTATATAATGTTTAATCAACAGACTAAACAAAAATATCGTGTTGATACCTTTCCTGTTGCGAGTGAATTAATTAATACCTTAATGAAAGCCTTACTTGACGATATTCGTCACAATGAAACGTTACGCCGAAAGTTATTTCAAGTTGATTTTCTCACAACCCTAAGTGGTGAGGCAGTTATAAGCTTGTTATACCACAAGCAGCTCGATGAAAGCTGGCATGAAGAATGTAAACAATTGAAACAACGGTTATCTACTATTTGTCCGATTGACTTTATTGGCCGTGCTCGTAAACAAAAAGTGATTGTTGAAAAAGATTATGTTAATGAACGTTTGTCAGTGAATAATAAACAATATGTCTATCAGCAAATTGAAAACAGTTTTACGCAACCTAATGCAGGCGTCAATGAAAAAATGCTTACTTGGGCACAAAATGAAACCAAAGAAAAAGGCGGCGATTTAGTAGAGCTATATTGTGGTAACGGCAATTTTAGTATTGCGCTAGCAGAAAACTTTGATCGAGTACTTGGTACTGAAATATCTAAAACATCTGTTAAGTCTGCACAAAAAAATATTGAAGATAACCAATTAACGAATGTTAAAATTATTCGCATGTCGAGTGAAGAATTCAGCCAAGCAATGAACGGTGAAAAATCATTCCGTCGATTAGCTGATTTAGACCTAACCAGCTATCAGTATGAAACAGTGTTAGTGGACCCACCTCGTGCAGGCCTAGACCCTGATAGTGTAGAGTTAGCGAGTCGCTTTCATACTATCATTTATATTTCGTGTAACCCTGAAACACTAGCTGATAACTTACAACAATTAACAAAAACACATAATATTGAAAAGATGGCGTTGTTTGACCAGTTTCCATATACCCATCACATAGAAACGGGTGTTATTTTAACGCGGAAGTAGTTTATGTTTGTTCAGGCTTAGTGTTTTCGATACGATTAGCGAGCTCCATAGCGCCACGTGCGATAAAGCGCAGTTGGTGAATCGTTCTTTCTGATAATAGCTCGCGCTCTTTGCTATCGGCATCAAGGGCATCTGATCCAGCGCTAAACACAATAGTAACCGCAGCGTTTGCTTGTAAATATGCTATTTCAGCATCAAGTCGATTGGCTTGTTGTAAATAATCACATAGCTCTAAAGTAAAATAGCTAATTTCACGGTTAACTGCAGCACGAAATGCTGGTGACGTACCAGAACGCTCTCGGAGTAAAAGTCGGAAAATATTACCGTTATTCTCTATAAATTCCATGAAGGTTAACACGGATATTTGAATAACAGATCCCCCTTTTTCAATACGTTGGCGCGCTTGACGCATTAATTGTCTAAGGGTAAGTCCGGCTTCATCAACCAAGGTTAAACCAAGTTCATCCATATCTGAAAAGTGTCGATAAAAAGAAGTAGGTGCTAAGCCTGATTCTTTAGCCACTTCACGTAGGCTTAAATTAGAAAAGCTACGCTCTGCACTTAATTGATTTAACGCGGCATTAATAATCAACCGGCGCGTTTTTTCTTTTTGTTGTGCTCGAATACCACTCATACTGATTCATTGTTCTGAAATACATTTCACTATAATACTCAAATAGTTCACGCAGGGGAAATTTCTAATAAACAAATACATACACATGTACTCTTAAAAATTGAACAATTTATATTCAAAACTTATTAAAACAATACTTGACTATAGATGAAGGAAATTTAAAATAGCTTACACTTGTACACTGAAAATAAATTAATCGAGCGATTAGTGAAAAAACCTAAGATTATTTGGCTCAATGTAGCCGTTTTTGTCATCACCTTTTTATTCGCAGCCATTGCCGTTCCTTACCGAGCCTTAACTCATGGCTTTGATGCAGCCGAAATATTAATGGCAGTGGCGTGTTTTTGTTATTGCGGAATGTCTATCACTGCTGGTTACCATCGATTGTGGTCACATAAAACCTACCAAGCACATTGGTCATTAAGGCTCATTTATGCAATTGGCGGAGCATTTGCCTTACAAAATAGCGCATTACATTGGTCATCAGATCATCGCGTTCATCATAAGCATGTTGATAAAAATGATGTTGATCCGTATTCGGCTAAACGCGGCTTTTGGTTTTCACATATAGGTTGGATGTTACGGGAATATCAATCTCATCGGTATAACGATTACGAGAATGTAAGAGACTTACAAAAAGATGCAATCGTGATGTGGCAACACAAATACTATTTGCCACTTGTGTTATTAACCAATATTGGCATTCCTCTAATGTTTGGTATATGGCACGGTGATGTGATTAGTAGTTTATTACTTATCGGCTTTTTTAGATTGGTATTAAGTCATCATACAACGTTCTTCATAAACTCGTTGGCACACATTTGGGGCAAACAAACCTACAGCGAAAAAAACACGGCTAGAGATAATGGCTTACTCGCATTGTTCACCTTTGGTGAGGGATACCACAATTTCCATCATAACTTCGAGAATGATTATCGTAATGGTATTCGTTGGTGGCAATTCGATCCAACAAAGTGGTTAATAAAAGGTTGTGAATATCTAAATTTAACGAAGAAATTACGCGTAAGTCCAGAAGACAAAATAATCAAAGCACGTGTTTCAATGGAATTAAAACGTAAGCAGCTCAAACTTGCAGCGCACCCTAATGCAGATCAGTTACTAGAGCGCTTACAACAAGAATACGATCATTTAATCGTAAAGTTGAATGATTTTTACGAGGTAAAAAAACAGGTACTTTTAAGCAAAAGAGAACAGATCATTGCAGACGTGGAAAAATCTGAACTATTACTACGCTATAAAGAGATTAAGTTTAACTTTCAACAACAACAACGTAGCTGGCAATTTTTTCTAGAAAAAGTTGCATAAATAACAAGTTACCTAAGCATAATTTCGAAGCAATAAATTTACCTAACTCTTAATTCCTGCTAAAATTTTCGATTATCAGCAGGAATTAAGGTAATCCTTTTGGCTAAAAGCACTTCCCCTAAAAGCAAAAAAATAACATTTGATTTTGACGCCATTATTATAGGTACAGGCCCTGGTGGCGAAGGTACTTCAATGGAGCTTGCCAAAAAAAATAAACGTGTCGCAATAGTAGAACGTTATAAAGAAGTTGGCGGCGGGTGTACACACTGGGGTACTATTCCGTCTAAAGCACTCAGACAAAGTGTCTCTCGGCTTATCGAATACAATTCAAACCCGCTATTTAGGCAACATGAAAAAGCAAAACATCTGACATTTTCCGATATCTTAAGCCACGCATCTGCCGTTATACGTAAGCAAGTACAGCTTCGTAGCGGTTTTTATGACAGGAACCGTGTAGAACATATTGTTGGTGAAGCTTCTTTCATTGATAAACATACCCTAAAAATAGTTAAACCTGACGGCTCTATTGAAACAGTGACCGCTAAACAAATAGTGATTGCTACAGGATCTCATCCATATCGCCCTGATGATATCGATTTCAACCACCCTAGAGTGTACGACTCTGACACCATTTTATCGCTTCAACATGACCCTCGTTCGGTAATTATTTATGGCGCAGGTGTCATAGGAAGTGAATACGCATCAATATTTAGAGGGTTGAGTGTTAAAGTAGATTTAGTTAACACCCGTGATCGCTTATTATCCTTTTTAGATGATGAAATGTCTGATGCATTAAGTTACCACTTCTGGAACAACGGTGTGGTCATTAGACACGGAGAGCAAATCAAGAGCGTTGACGCTACCGATGATCACGTAATTGTTAACTTAGAGTCAGGTAAAAAAATGAAGGCTGACTGCCTATTATGGGCCAATGGTCGTACTGGCAATACAGCAGCGTTACACCTTGAAAACGCAGGGTTAAAAGCTGATGGTCGAGGACAACTCAAAGTCAATGACCTTTATCAAACAGAAATAGATAACATCTTTGCGGTCGGCGATGTAATTGGTTACCCGAGTTTAGCCAGCGCAGCTTACGATCAAGGTCGACTTGCAGCATATGCCATGATGGATAACAAGAGCACAGCAAAGCTCATTGCTGATATTCCCACAGGCATCTACACAATTCCTGAAATCAGTTCAGTAGGTAAAACGGAACAAGAATTAACGGAAGCTAAAATTCCTTATGAAGTTGGTCGCTCGCAATTTAAGCACTTAGCCAGAGCACAAATTGCGAATAGTTTAGTGGGGTCATTGAAAATTTTATTTCACCGCGAAACAAAAGAAATACTCGGCATTCATTGTTTTGGCGAAAATGCGGCCGAAATTATTCACATTGGCCAAGCAATTATGCAGCAAAAGGGTAAAGGCAATACGATAGAGTATTTTGTCAATACTACCTTCAACTACCCTACAATGGCTGAGGCTTTTCGCGTTGCCGCCTTAAACGGCCTTAACCGACTTTTTTAACATTTTTTCAAAAACGAAAAAATGAGTCAAAAAAAAGGAGTCAGGTACAATTTAAGCCTAAATTGTACCTGACCCCTTTTTTTCATTATTTATGGTAAGGCGTGCTTAAACGACGTACGGCATCAATAAAATAACCAGCATGCTCAGGGTTCACATCAGGGTGAATGCCATGCCCTAAATTAAAAACATGTCCTGTTTTTTCTTGGCCAAAACCTTTTAATATCGTTGCGACCTCTTGCTCAATACGTTCTTTAGGCGCATATAACATTGATGGATCCATGTTACCTTGTAGCGCAACTTTGTCCCCTATTCGAGCCTTGGCATCTTCAATATTGATCGTCCAATCTAAACCAACAGCATCACAACCAGTCGCCGCGATAGACTCTAACCACATACCGCCATTTTTAGTAAAAAGTGTCACCGGTACACGTCTACCGTCATTTTCACGCGTTAGCCCATCAACAATCTTTGCCATGTATTGCAAAGAAAAATCTTTGTAGTCACGTGGAGATAACACGCCACCCCATGTATCAAAAACCATAACCGATTGAGCACCTGCTGCAATTTGAGCATTAAGGTAACTAATCACAGAATCAGCTAATTTATCAAGTAACAAGTGTAATGTTTGCGGATCTGCATACATCATTTTTTTAATCTTGGTAAAGGCTTTAGAGCTGCCACCTTCAATCATATAAGTGGCTAAAGTCCATGGACTTCCTGAAAAACCAATTAATGGCACATTGCCATCAAGAGCTTTGCGGATTGACCGTACTGCATTCATCACGTACTGCAATTCACCTTCCGGATCAGGGTGACCTATTTTTTCAACATCTGCTTTACACGTAATAGGACGTTCGAACTTAGGGCCTTCACCCGTTTCAAAATATAACCCCAAGCCCATTGCATCTGGAATGGTTAAAATATCACTGAATAAAATCGCCGCATCTAAAGGGAATCGTCTTAATGGCTGTAACGTGACTTCAGTAGCAAGCTCTGTATTACGACACAGTGCCATGAAATCGCCCGCATCTTTACGTGTTTCTTTGTATTCTGGTAAGTAACGACCTGCTTGTCGCATCATCCATACCGGCGTGTAATCAACAGGTTGACGTAATAAGGCGCGTAAATACGTGTCGTTTTTCAATTCAGTCATTAAAAATGCATCCAATAAAAATAATGCGCGCATTCTACCACTGCGCTATTTATTGATCTATGTTCTATGTCAAATTGTTATAGCGAAAAACTTATGAAAGGAATTCATACAGAATGTAGATATTTAACTATTCAATAAAATAAAATAAATTTTTGTTAACTTTTTTTTAATGATACTTTTGCGATCAATTCCCCATGCTGTTTAATATATAACCAGACTGTTATATAGATAAATTTCAATGAATTCAGCAACATTAGAAAGCATCTTAATTTGAGTGCTTTTTTATTACCCATTAACATTGTGCTAACAAGCCGTTATACGAAAAAACTCGTGGTATAAATGCTCTAATAAAGTTGTTGCATGGCAATAATCCCTTTGCTATAAATTGTCCCGCGCTAACGGAAAACAATAATAATAAAAAAACAAAAATTAATAAGAAGCTAGTAAAACTAGACCATACAGCGAGCATTTCAAGCCTTACTTCGGTAAGGCTTTTTTATTGCCTGAAATAATGCTTTTTATCTCTCTCACAAAAAAACCGACGTTTTAACGTCGGTTTTTTTTATACTTAACGATAATTACTGCTCAAAATAAAACCTTGAGCGTTTGTTATCATAGTTACCAATTTCATTCATGGTTGCAGCATCATATAGTCGGCCATTAATCATGGTATAAGTCACCCTATCAGATAACCGAATATCTTGGGTAATATCACCATCGATCACAATTAAATCAGCAAGTTTACCTTGGGATATCGAACCTAAGTCTTTATCTAGGCCTAATGACTTAGCAGGTGCGATTGTCGCTGTGCTTAGCGCTTCAATAGGCGACATACCACCTTGGGCCATCATCCAAATTTCCCAGTGCATAGCTAAACCTTCACGCTGGCCGTGTCCACCAGCATTAACTAACACTCCAATATCTTGCATCTCTTTAGCCACTTTAGCGACATTGAAATGATTATAATGATGTAAAGGCGCTTTAGTTCTTCGCATTGAGCGTGGTTCTAGTATTTCACTCGGTACGTATTTGCTTAAACGTGGATGCTTCCATACATCTGTTGTATCGTACCAATAGTGCTCACCTGAAATACCGCCATATGCAACACCCATTGTAGGTGTATAAGCCATTTCAGAATGCGACCACAATTGTTTAATATCATCATAAACTTTAGCCGTTGAAATAGAGTGCTCTAACGTTGTGTGACCATCTATCAGCATCGTTAAGTTATGTTGTAAAAGAGAGCCACCTTCAGGCACAACCATCACACCCGCTTCACGACCCGCTTGAATAAACTGTTGGCGTTGATCACGACGTGGCTGGTTATAACTTTTCACTGAAAAAGCACCCGCTTTTTGTAAACGCTCAATGTGAAACTTTGCGTCAGCTAAACTATCCACGTGTGCTGTAGCCCCAGCTGATGTTGCTCCATATAAAATACGTCCTGTTGAAAATAGGCGTGGTGCAACAATTTCACCTGCCTTTTGCATTTCACTGGCGGCAAAGAAACTGGTTGTGTCATTAGAAGGATCATGAATAGTCGTGACCCCAAGTGACAACCCAGCATAGTTCTTCCAATTTTGCTCAGGAATAATTTGATAGCTCCCTTGAGCACCATGAGCATGGGCATCAATTAAACCAGGTACAATCGACTTACCAGTAATATCAACCACTTTGGCATTATTAGGGACAGTAACGTCTTGTTGATTACCCACAGCAATAATTTTATTACCGTCAACAACCACAACACCGTTATCAATCACACCTTTTTTATCCATGGTGACTACCTTGCCACCAACAAAGGCAATCTTACCCTCAGGCTTATCAATGGCGTGTTCATAGCTTAATGAAGTAACAGTAGGTTTAACGTCAGATTCTTTTTCGTCATCCTTAGTAAAATCAAACAAGCTTGCAACATTTGCCTGGTATAAGTCTGCACCTAAGGTCCAATATAATGCAGCAGAATTTCCGTGCCAATTAATGCCTTCGCCTGCACGTACCGACAATTGTTTAACAGGGAAGTTTTTAGCATTTGGCCCTGTATCAATAACCGAACCACGTTCAGCAAACGGCGTAACAAAAACCTTGAACCGTTCTGCAAAGGCTAAATGCTTTCCACTTGGCGCAACGCGATATTCAGTTGCAAACTTGCCTTGGTATAACGCTTGTTCGTGTTGACCATCTAAGTCTATTTTAAATAATTGCGTTTTCTTGCCACCACGGGTTAAGTAAATTCGGTCACTTCTCGCCCCAAAGTGCGGCGCTGAGCCTGACTCTGTAATTAATGTTGGCTTCCCACCTTTTGCCGGTACTTGATATACGCCGGTTTTTAATCCCCATTTAGGATCTAATATTCCGCCGCCTCGTACTTTTCGATAAACAACTGTTTTATTATCAGGCGAAAAGCTCGGTTCAATATACTTACCTGGTTCCTTAATCAGTGATTTCCCTTTTCCACCGCGGCTTGAGGTCACCATAACCTGACCAAGTGATTTATCATCCCACGTTGTGTAAACAATCTTTTTACCGTCGCGGGAAAAACTCGGATTTAATTCACGATAATCGCGTTGTTTTGTCAAACGTTTCGCTTTACCGCTCGCTTTGCCATCACGCATTTTTTGGGTATATAAATAGCCCATTGACTCAAATACAATTTGTTTGCCATTAGGTGACACTTCAACATCTCGGATCATTTTCGTATTAAAGGTTTCTTGATCTAAGTCTTGCTGAAAACGTAACGCGGTTTGAATTTTCTTTTGAGTGTTAACCTGAAACGGTATCACTTCCACTTGACCATTCTCAGTATTTAGCCGATTGATTTTACCACCAGACCAAAACACTAAGGTTTTGTTATCAGGCAGCCATGCCATATCAGGGTATACACCATGAATCGCCCAGGTTTCTTGCATATCACGATCAAGGTTTTCATATGCGAGTGTTTTTTCACCGCTATTTAAGTCATAAATATAAAGTTTAGATTGAAAATCATCTCGGCTGATAAAGGCTAACGAGTTACCATCAGGTGACGGTACAGGTCTAATAGCGCCACCTTTACCAGCAATAATGGTTTTAATTTTTCCTGTGGCGAGTTCAAAACGCTTAATACGATAAATACCTGACTCTGAATCTTTACTGTATTCAAAGTATTTACCCGGTGTTGAGTCTTGTGAAAAGTAGACATAACGGCCATCAGGCGAAAACGCTGGTTCACCTAAATCTTTTTGCTCATTGGGGCGTTTGGTTAGCATTACACCGCTACCGCCTGATTTATGATAAAGCCATACTTCACCAGCCCCTAATGAACGACTGCCGGTATAGTGCTTACGGCCAACCAAGTAGTTTCCGTCAGGCGACCATGCAGGGCTGTTAAGCAATCGAAACGATTCTTTTGTGACGGGTTTCGCATCACTACCGTCTGCTTTCATTATCCATAAATTATCACCACCATCTTGATCAGAAGTAAACGCGATATATTTACCGTCAGGGCTAAAAGTCGGCTGCATTTGCCATGCGATATCTGTCATTAACGCCGTTGCTTTACCGCCAGTAATCGGCATTGTATAAATATCACCTAACAAATCGAAAACAATCGTTTTTCCGTCGGGGCTTACATCAACATTCATCCAAGTTCCTTGGCTTACATTGATATTAGCCATAGTAAACTCACCTTGGGGTTCGTTGACTGACCATTTTTTATCTTTATCGGTTGAAGGCTTTTCGTCAGCAATACTGCTTGCACTGGTCATAGATAATGCAAGAGCAAGTGCCGCTGTCGACAACATGTGTAGTGGCTTTTGAGGCATTTGAATATCCTATAGGGTTATCATTATAATTTTTATCACTAAGCAGAGGCGATTTAACACACAGCTGCCCTTAGCGTTTAACAGTTATAGTAAACACTAAAGCACAGTTGTATACAAAATTTCAATATAGTTGAGATAGACGAGAATAATTTTACGGTAAACGCCTAATACAAATAGATATAAGAATTACTTATTTTTGGTAGCCCCAACGAGGCATGATGGTTTGAGGTATATTTAAATGGTCAAGTAACCTACCAACCATAAAATCAACTAAATCGTTAATTGATTGAGGGTTATGATAAAAGCCAGGGGCTGCCGGCATAATAGTAACGCCCATTTGCGAAAGCGTCAGCATATTCTGCAAGTGTATAGTCGAAAATGGTGTTTCTCTCGGTACTAAAATCAACTGACCACGCTCTTTGATCACCACATCAGCGGCTCGCTCAATTAAATTATCACTCATACCTTGGCTAATGGCGGCTAATGTGCCAGTGGAACATGGACAAACTATCATGGTTTTAGGCGCCGCAGAGCCAGAAGCAACAGGAGAAAACCATTGCTCTTTACCAAACACCGTAATTTGCTCTGCTTTTGCATCAAAATGTGACGTTAACAATGATGTGGCAGCGTCTGGTGCCGCAGGCAGTTTCAAAGAAACTTCCGTATCAAGCACCACTCGGGCAGCACTCGATACCAACAAATAAATTTGATAATTCGACGCAACAAGACATTCAATGAGCCTTAACGCATACGGTGAGCCGGAAGCGCCAGTGATCGCTAAGGTGATTTTTCCTGTAAAGTTGCTCATCATTACCTCAATTATTTAGTTGCTAATGCAGTTAACAACTGCTCATGAATGCCACCGAAACCACCATTACTCATAACCACAATGGTATCACCAGCTTGCGCATGATCAATGATTGCAGTGGTAAAACGCGGTAAGTCATTATCAACAATACACGGCTGTTGGCAATCTTGAATAAGCTTATCGACCGACCATGTTATTTTATCTCCTTGATAAACAAATGATAGATCAGCTTCTGAGAGTGATTTAGCCAAGGTATCTTTATGTACACCTGACTTCATCGTGTTCGATCTTGGCTCTAACACGGCAAGAATACGCCCTTCTCCTACATTTGCTCGAACAGCACTTAATGTTTTTTCAATCGCTGTAGGATGGTGAGCAAAGTCATCAAATACTTTTATCTGATTTATCTCACCGCGTAACTCTAACCGACGTTTTGTATTAACAAATTCCGAGAGGGCTTCTATCGCAACTTTACTTGGTACACCCGCATGGCGCGCAGCAGCGATCGCCATTAAGCCATTATCAATATTAAAGTCGCCAATTAACGACCAATTAACCGTACCTTGAATGTCGTCTTTAAAACGGACAACAAATTGACTACCGTCGGACGTGAGCTTTTCAGCATGCCAGCCTTGGTGGTGATTAACATCATCAACGCTAAATTCTGTTGGTGTCCAACACCCCATTGAAAGGGTTTCTTCAATGGCACCGTCATTTGCTGGAGCAAGTACCAAACCATTACTTGGTACCATGCGTATTAAGTGATGAAATTGTTTTTGTATATCACTTAAGTCATTAAAAATATCAGCATGATCAAACTCAAGATTGTTGATCACTAACGTTCGTGGCCGATAATGGACAAATTTAGAGCGTTTATCGAAAAAAGCCGTATCGTATTCATCAGCTTCGATAACAAAAAAAGGTGAATTGCCTAATCGAGCAGAGCAACTAAAGTTTTGCAACACACCGCCAACTAAAAAACCAGGGGTTAGTTTGGCGTATTCTAATATCCACGTAAGCATTGAGCTTGTTGTTGTTTTGCCATGCGTACCTGAAACTGCCAATACCCAACGATCTTTAAGCACGTGCTCTAACAACCATTGCGGCCCAGATATATAGGGAATATTTCGATCAAGAATGTGTTCAACCATCTCATTTCCACGAGACATGGCATTACCCACTATCACTAAATCCGGTTCGTCATTTAAATGTTCAACGTGATAACCTTGATTTAATTCAATACCTAATGCAGCCAATTGTGTACTCATTGGAGGGTAAACATTTGCATCACAACCCGTTACACGGTGACCGAGCTGCTTTGCAATTGCTGCGATACCGCCCATAAAAGTACCACAAATGCCAAGTATATGAAGATGCATACAATTCCTATCTATCGGGGAGCCCCAGTAATGGTCAGCAATATACCCGATATCACCCATAAACTCACCATTAAATGACCCTTTGTCGATATATACGAATAATTCCTTAATAATTCATTTAATTACAATTGCACTTACGCACTCTGTTTGCCAAAATCATAACAAAGAAACCTAAAGGAATTATTGTGCCTAACCTAAAAGTTCAGTCGTTACATATCTACCCAATAAAATCAGCATCGGGTATTAGTTTATCGCATGCTTGGGTTGATAGTTATGGGTTAAGCTTTGATCGTCGTTTTGTTTTAACAACATTAGAGGGTCAATTTATCACCGCTAGAACACAACCGACACTATGCTTAATTAACGTCAATATAACTCCCGAAGGGTTAGTGTTAACTGCGCCAGACATGCCAGTACTCGAAGTG
Source organism: Thalassotalea hakodatensis (assembly GCF_030295995.1). Classification (NCBI taxonomy): domain Bacteria; kingdom Pseudomonadati; phylum Pseudomonadota; class Gammaproteobacteria; order Alteromonadales; family Colwelliaceae; genus Thalassotalea; species Thalassotalea hakodatensis. The sequence goes on from NZ_AP027365.1 coordinate 3,637,886, forward strand.
ATAGTCGCGAAGTTTAGTGAACAATATCATAACGTAACGGTATGGAATGACGACATCGAAGCGCTATATTGCCATCAACACTACGATAAATGGTTTAGTCAATATTTAGGCATACCCTGCCAGTTGCACTTCTTTGCTGAGCGTTCAACTCGCTTTGTTAAAAACAGAAACAATCAAGTGGCCTTTGCTGATGGTTACCCATTACTTATTTCCACACAGGCAACACTAGATGATCTCAACCAGCGCTTAACGGGGCATCAGGTCAGTATGAGCCAGTTTAGACCAAATATTGTCGTAAAAAATAGTGAGACATTTGCCGAAGACACATGGAAACATATCCGTATTGGTGAAGTTGAATTTGAAATCACTAAGCCATGTAGCCGTTGCATATTTACCACAGTTGACCCAAGTACAGGTGAAAAACACAGCAAGCAGGAACCGTTAAATACCTTAAAGCAATACCGCCAAATGGAAAATGGTGACGTTATTTTCGGCCAAAACATGGTGGCACTTAATAAAGGCGTTATTCGCCAAGGTGACAACATAACGATAATTAAACAGCAAGATGCGCCAATATACTGCAAGCCATCAAAAGCGATGAAACCTAATACTCAAAACCCCCCTGAACAAGTAGCACAAACGAAGCCCACAAAAGCAATTCCTAAAAAAGTAAATTTACGTTTTGATTCTTGGGATACCTTCCACAAAGGAAACACCCAAGAACCAATTTTAGATCAAGGAGAAGCCGCAGGGTTGATATTACCGTACTCTTGTCGCGGCGGTATGTGTGGCCGATGCAAAATCAAGCTTGAAAGTGGTGAGGTAAAGCAATTAGCTGACGATGGCTTAACCGATGAAGAAAAACAACAAGGTTATATATTAGCATGCAGCGCTATTCCACAATCAGACCTGGTTTTAAATTCACATTAATATGACACTACTTCTTAATTGCGACCTAGGTGAAAAAGTACATCACAATGATGCGTTGTTGATGCCATACATAGATCAGGCAAATATAGCCTGTGGTTTGCATGCATCTGATCCGCAAACTATCGATCACACCATAAAGCTCGCCATAAAAAACAAGGTTTATATTGGTGCTCACCCCAGTTACCCAGATAAAGAAAACTTTGGCAGGAAAACCATGGTGTTACCCAAAAATTCACTTGAAGCGGTATTGCATTATCAATTAGCCGCATTTGCGCAATTATGTAAAATTAACGATGGTCAACTACGCTATGTAAAACCACATGGCGCTTTGTACAATGATATGATGAAAGATCTCGATATTTTTACTGTGATTTGCCAAGTAATAAACAACTTGTTTACCGATGTTTCACTCATGATACAGGCGCTACCTGAGATGAGTAAATTTCAACAAGTTGCGGCAAAATACAATATCAGCTTAATAACAGAAGCTTTTGCTGACAGAAACTATCAAGATAGCGGTCTGTTAGTCCCTCGCACACAAGCTAACGCAACAATACATGATGCAACTCACATTCAGCAAAATATTGCGCAATTACTAAAAACAGGGAAGCTATTGTCAGTGTCAGGTCAAGCGTTACCGATAACTGTAGATAGTTTGTGTATTCATGGTGATAACCAACACGCGGTTACCCTCGTCAAACAAATAAGACGGCTTCTAAATGAACACTGCTGAGCAAGTTGAAATTTCGGCCATCGCTGAAGATGCGGTACTTGTTGAATGGCAAGAAGCTATTTCGCCAACCATTCAACAGGCAATTCATCAATTAAAAACGGCTTTAAACGCTTCATTGTCGTATAAAGTGATTGAGATGGTGTCAAGTTACAGTAGCTTGCTCATTTATTATCGCTTTGATTTACTCACCTACTCACAATTACTTGAGACCATCATTGAGCACACTGCCAATTCCACGCTGTCACGAGACGATACCAGCAATATGCCGGAACTTAATATTCCAGTGTATTACCACGGTGCCGATTTAAACGATGTAGCGAGTCAATTGTCGTTAAGTGTTAAAGACGTTATTGAACACCATAGTTTCAATACCTACATTGCTTACGCACATGGTTTTACACCAGGGTTTTGCTATTTAGCATCATTAGTAAAGCAACTGCAATTACCAAGGCGAGCAACACCCCGCACTAACGTACCCAAAGGTGCTGTAGCAATTGCTGGACAACAAACAGCTGTATATCCAAATACGAGCCCTGGAGGGTGGCATATCATCGGCTACACACCTATGGCAATGTATACAACTCAAAAGCAATTATTTGTGCCAACGATTAATTTAGGCCAAGTGGTTCGTTTTACCGCGATTTCGAAAGAGAAATTTACCGCTTTGGGCGGTAATCTTGATGAGGTTGATTGTCTATGATCACTGTTGCAGAATGTACGAAAAACATTTCTATACAAGATTTAGGTCGTCCATCAGCTCAGCATCTAGGTTTTAGTGCATCTGGTGCTGCAGATGAATATAGCTTTTTGCTTGCCAATTTACTGCTCGAAAATCAAGCTAACACACCAGTTTTTGAAATATTTTTAGGTAATGTTACTTTTAAATTCAATCAGCCATGCACCCTTATTTTAACAGGAGCAGATTGCCATTCACGACTAAATAATCGTAGCGTATTAAATAACCAGCTATTAAACATAGCAAAAGGTGATGTATTACAATTACGAACACCCCGTAACATGCTATATACCTACCTTAGTGTACAAGGTGGATTCGATTGCAGCAGCTGGCTAGGAAGTGCAAGTTACACACCTAACGAACGTAACATAAAAGGCCACATTCAGCCCATTTATAAAGGGCAAGTATTTACTTTATCAGCAAATAAAGCCACGGAAAGTAAACATGAAAAAGTTATCAGTAGCAAGCCAAACCAAGATAGAAACCTTTTTCATCAATCACAAGAAGATACATTAACACTTAGGTTTATTCCAAGTAATTTGTTTAATGCATGGACACAAACACATCAAAATGAATTTTTAACTCAAATATTTCAAATCTCAACGAACAGCGACAAAATGGGTTATCGGCTTACAGGTGAGCCACTTGAAGGATCCTCAAAAACAGAATTATCAAAGCCAGTGACATTAGGCACCATTCAATTACCCCCTGATGGCCAACCGATCATTTTAATGAAAGCACGACAAACAATCGGCGGTTACCCGCTACTTGGTGTGGTGATACATACCGATGTCATGCGTTTAAGTCAAAAACGTCCAGGCGAACAGGTAAATTTTAACATTACATCAATGAGTCAAGCACAAGCACAATTGCTATCATTTAGAAGACGTATGGGGTTAACGTGACACTAAGCGCGCTTGAACTATATCAAACCTACAAATGAATACCTCAGGCACAAAATAGTTAATGAATTATCAACGCTATCACTTTAGAATAGCCGCGGTTTTTCTTGCTTGTTCCGATAAGGTTTCTTTGTGATATTAATGATCGACAATTACGATTCTTTTACCTTTAATCTCGTACATTATTTTGAATCGCTCGAGCAGCGGGTATTAGTCTTTCGTCATGATGAAATCACCATTGAAGCCATTAAGCAGCTTTCACCCCAGTATATTGTAATATCACCTGGCCCCTGTGATCCCGACAAAGCTGGTATCTCACTTGACGTTGTTAAACACTTTGCAGGCAAAATTCCAATTTTAGGTGTTTGCTTGGGACATCAGTGTATTGCACAACATTTTGGTGCAAAAATAATCAAAGCACGCCACGTTATGCACGGCAAAACGAGCCAAGTGCATCATCGAGGAAATTCTCTTTTTACAACATTAAACCAACCATTGAATGTCACTAGATACCATTCACTAATCGTCGATAAGCACAGCCTACCAGCAACGCTAGTAATAACAGCATGGACAGAGAACGAGCAAGGCGAAGTTGATGAAATAATGGCACTAACGCATAAAGAACTCGCTCTTACCAGTGTACAATTTCACCCGGAATCAGTGTTAACGGAGCAAGGCCATCAATTATTAAAAAACTTTCTTTCTCAACAACCTCTATAATTGTGTTTAAACCCATAAAATTAAACGTTATGCTACTGGTGCCGATAGCAAGATGTCACGCTTAAAAATAGATACCCATGAAAATATTTGAAGATAACGAACTCCTTTCACCGATATACCAAAAAGCAATTGCACTAACTATAGGGAAGGAATATGTCGAGCGTGAGCATAATGCAACTTCGGTTATTGCCAAACAGAACAGTGAACAACAAAATCGAAGAAGAGAGTTATTAGCCGTAGAAGAACAAGCAAATAAAAATAGGCTCATTGAAGAGCACGGTAAAAGTCATTTTAAACATCAAATGATGAGCAAATTCTTTACCCGAGTGAATACGCAGGTAAACAGTGCCTTCGATCAAAAAGAAAGCCTATATACCAATTTATTACAGATAGAAGATGCGGCTCCTGCCATCATGGAAATTTTAGCCGTAAAAGCTGCATCGGTGAAACGGATATCTCCTCTTGTAACATCACTGCCTTGGCTTGCTGATGAACTTATCAAACTCGTCAATAAACCACAGTACAGAAAGCGCGCAGATGTTCAAGTGAGCGATGCTAATTTAGCCTTAACGTACATCGGTTTAGAAAACCTAAAACTAGTCATGCCCACGTTTATGTTAAAACATTGGTTACCGACAAGTACCTCCCCTTTTGGTGCAATGAAAAGAAAACTATGGAACGATTCACTCACCATCGCTCTTGCTGCACAAACACTCGCAAAGTTCCATAAGTTAGACGCTTTTACTGCCTTTTCTGCAGCCATGTTTAGTAACATAGGTTTACTTGCTGTTACGCGAAGTTATATTCAAACCTACAATGATTTACACAAAGAAGAAGTAAAAAAAGCGTTTGATAATAAAGATAAACGTTTACATGATGTATTAGTTGAATTTGATTTATCACCTGAATTAATGCATCAACAACTGACCACAAGAAGTGCGGCAGTTAGTGCTGATCTAGTGGAATTAATGCGCTTTGACCGTTTAATGATCACTGAACCTATTTTTGATCTTGCCTATACCAATGACTTACAGACAATGACACCCATCGCACAACTTATTGTTAAAGCCAAGGCCTATGTGATGTACCGAAATTTAGCAGGCGATGAAATGATCTCTACAGAACAAGCGAAAACATTACTCACTAGCGTACAGTTGACTAAAGCAGAAATAGCACTATTGAAAAAGTCAGATATTGATCATATTAAGCTGACATTTGATCACACCTAAAGGCAACTTCTTTTAACGTTACAGACCCTAATTTTCGCAGCTCATCTATAAATTCTTACTGTCCATGTTTAATACAGCAATTAACTTTACAGGTGTCATGTTTCTTTAAGGTTATCTTGCCGCTTTAAGCACACCAGAAGAGTTATACAAAATGCTATAACATTGCGGTCAAATGCGACAAAAACCTAAAAAAATGTCGACAACAGTGCGATAAAATTAGCATTTTTTTTGAGTATTTATGAAATGTAAACTTCTATTAACGTATCAAGAAATGCTCAAATACACTCAAGCTCTATCAAATTTATAGAATCCATTTATCAATTATAGTTATGCAATATAATTGAATAAAAAACATAAACCCCTTGAATTACAAGGCCTTCAAGCACATTCAAGCAAGACAACTATCTTTTTATCTGTCATAATGCCGCTGGTATGTTTACCTTTGACGTATCTATTTCGCACAATATTTACGCTCAGCATAGCAAGTATTTTCGTGTACAAAGTTTATACTGCAAAGTTAAACACACAAACGTAATTTAACGACTAAAATAGCATTAGCTGATATTAGTATTAAACCTATAAGATAGCATTCCGAATTTAAGGAGTAGACAATGAGTAATCACCAACCGGTTAGCCGTGAATTATTTGATGAAGTTATGGTACCTAATTATTCTCCATCAGCAGTAATTCCTGTACGAGGCGAAGGTTCTCGCGTTTGGGATCAACAAGGCAAAGAATATATCGATTTTGCCGGCGGCATCGCAGTTAACTGTTTAGGACATTGTCATCCAGCACTAGTAGGCGCTTTAAAAGAACAAGGTGAAAAACTTTGGCACCTTTCAAACGTAATGACCAACGAGCCTGCTCTACGCCTCGCTAAAAAACTTGTCGACAATACATTTGCTGAAAAAGTATATTTCGCAAATTCTGGCGCAGAATCTAACGAAGCAGCTTTAAAACTTGCGCGCCGTTGGGCACTTGAAGTGCATGGCGATCACAAAACACAAATTATCGCGTTTAAGCAAGGCTTTCATGGCCGAACATTTTTTACCGTAACCGTTGGCGGTCAAGCTGCATACTCAGACGGTTTTGGCCCAAAACCAGGTGATGTAGTACATGCTGAATATAACAACTTAGAAAGTGTTAAAGCACTAATTTCAGAAAAAACCTGTGCTATCGTGATGGAACCTTTGCAGGGTGAAGGCGGCATTATTTCACCAACAGACGAATTTGTGAAAGGTGTACGTGAATTATGTAATCAACACAATGCATTATTAGTGTTTGATGAAGTGCAAACCGGTGTTGGCAGAACAGGCGACTTATACGCATATATGGGCCTTGGCGTAACACCTGATATTTTAACCACAGCCAAAGCACTTGGCGGTGGCTTTCCAATTGGTGCAATGCTTACTACTACTGAAATAGCAAAGCACTTAAAAATAGGTACACACGGTAGTACATATGGCGGTAACCCGTTAGCATGTGCTGTTGCTGAAGCAGCGTTCGATACTGTGAAAGATTCAGCAGTACTTGCTGGCGTAAGTCAAAAAGCCGCTATCTATAACGAAGGCTTAAATGCCATCAATGATAAATACCATGTATTCAAAGAAATTCGCGGAAAAGGTTTGTTAATTGGTGGTGTATTGTCAGATAACTACCAAGGTAAAGCAAAGGATTTTCTTATTGCTGCGATGGAAGAAGGCGTAATGACTCTTGTCGCGGGCGCCAGTGTCGTTCGTTTCGCACCTTCATTAGTGATTCCTGATGAAGATATCCAAGAAGGCTTAGCTCGATTTGAGCGTGCTGTAGCAAAAGTCGTTAACGCATAGCTTTATGAGCCTCTTATCAGAGGCTCTATTTATCTTGAGAAGTAGATATGATCATTATTCGCCCTATTCGACATAACGACTACGATGCACTGCATAAAATTGCCGTAGAGTCAGGTCATGGTTTTACCTCATTACCTGTCAATGAAGAACTACTTTCACAGCGTATCGCGCATTCTGAAGCTTCTTTCCACCGTGAAGTGTCATCCCCTGGCAATGAAGGCTACCTTTTTGTCATGGAAGATACCGACACTGGAGAAGTTGTCGGCACAAGTGGTATTGAAGCAGCTGTTGGTCTAGATGATGCTTTTTATCATTATCATGTTGGTAAAGTGGTTCATAGCTCTAGAGAGCTGAATGTATATAACACGGTTGACACCTTATCGCTTTGTAATGACTACACGGGGGCAACTGAAATATGCACCCTATTCTTATCAGAAAGTCATCGAAAAAATAGCAATGGCCGTTTTTTGTCGCGAATGCGATTTCTGTTTATCGCAGAACACTTAGAGCGCTTTTCAGATACCGTTATCGCTGAAATGCGCGGCGTTTCTGATGATGAAGGCCGTTCCCCTTTTTGGAATTGGTTAGAAGAGCACTTCTTTTCAATGGATTTCCCAACCGCTGATTATTTAACAGGCATTGGGAAGAAAGAGTTTATTGCTGAATTAATGCCTAAATATCCTATTTATGTCAATTTACTCAGTAAAGAAGCGCAACAAGTTATCGATAAAGTACACGATAAAACAGTACCAGCATTAAGATTACTTGAAGCAGAAGGTTTTAGCCGACGTGGCTACGTTGATATTTTCGATGCCGGTCCTACCGTTGAAGCTAAAACGAGAGATATACGTTCAGTTAATGAAAGTCTGCGCTGCCAAGTTATCGTTGGTGATGTTGATAGCAATGATAACTATATTTTATGTAACAACAAAATTGCTGATTTTAGGGCTGTACAAGCACCGATATTAATGCGTGAAACCGCTCATCAAGCAGTAATTACTCCACAAGTAGCTGAAAGCTTACATGTTTCGGATGGTGACTGGATCAGAGTGATAAAAAATTAACAGCACCATTCGCATTCAACAAAATACACGCAACAGTCGTGATGAGGAAAAACAATGACGCACCCAATACAATTTATCAATGGCCAATGGCTAGAAGGACAAGGCTCAGCCTTTAACTCTGTTAACCCTGCAAACAACACTGAAATATGGCAAGGGAATGCGGCAAGTGAGCAACAAGTTGAACAAGCTATCAAAGCAGCACGCAATGCATTTACTCCATGGTCCTCTCAATCGGTAGAGTCACGTATTGCCTTAACTGAAAAATTTGCTCAGTTATTGACTGATAACAAAGAAACATTAGCAACAACTATCGCACAAGAAACAGGAAAGCCACTTTGGGAAACCAGAACCGAAGTGGGTGCAATGGTCGGTAAAATTGCCATTTCAGTTAAAGCGTATCATGACAGAACAGGGACCGTTGAAAACCCAATGCCTGGTGCAAAAGCATTTATTCGTCATAAGCCTCATGGCGTAGTTGCAGTTTTCGGTCCTTATAATTTCCCTGGTCATTTACCAAATGGCCATATCGTGCCTGCATTAATTGCTGGAAATACTATTGTATTTAAGCCTAGTGAATTAACGCCATTAACGGCAGAGGTCACGTTAAAGTTATGGCAAGAAGCCGGGCTTCCCGAAGGTGTACTTAATATGGTACAAGGTGAAGTTTCAACAGGTAAGGCACTGGCGAACCATCCACAAATTGATGGCCTATTTTTTACCGGCAGCTCAACAACAGGTAAATTATTGCATGAGCAATTTGGTGGTCTTCCTGGCAAAATTTTAGCATTAGAGATGGGCGGTAATAACCCGCTAATCATTAAAGATGTTAAAAACACTGATGCCGTAGTACATGACATTTTACAGTCTGCTTTTATTAGCGCAGGTCAACGCTGTACTTGTGCACGTCGTCTATTTATTCAATCAGGTGAACAAGGCGATACAATACTTGCCAAACTGATTGAGTCAACAAAAGCCATTAGTGTTGGTTATTATGATGATGAACAGCAACCATTTATTGGTTCAATGATTTCTGAAAAAGCCGCATTAGGATTAGTAAGCGCTCAAGATAAACTCATCAAACTTGGTGCTAAATCATTAGTTGAATTAACCCATAAAAAGGCAGGTACTGGGTTTGTAACACCAGGTATTTTAGATGTTACTGGTATAGATATTCCAGATGAAGAACATTTTGGTCCCTTATTAAAAGTGTATCGTTATACTGACTTTGACGCTGCCATTGATGAAGGAAATAACACCGCATTTGGTTTATCGGCAGGTTTACTTGCAGACAATGAAGCAGACTATCAACACTTTTTCTCACGTATAAGAGCAGGCATTGTTAACTGGAACAAGCCAATTACAGGTGCTAGTAGCGCCGCACCTTTTGGTGGCATTGGAGACAGTGGCAACCATAGAGCCAGCGCTTATTATGCAGCAGATTATTGTGCATACCCAGTGGCTTCTGTAGAAGCTAACGCCGTATCGTTACCTGAAAACTTATCGCCAGGACTTACCATAAAATAAAGACTGATCACGCTTTAATGAAGCCAGCACTGCCTTCGTTAAAGCGTATTAATCCCTAAATACTAAAAACACGTTATTTTTAGCACCCAATACAATGTAGTGAGAAATATCATGAGCGTTGAAGTAAAAAAATTATTCGATAATATTTGGCAAAATTATTTACAAGTTACTCCCTCTGCTGAGAAAATTCATCAGTTATTAGGTTCGGGCAGCGATGTGATCAACGATCATGTGGCATATCGCACCTTTAACCACGAAAAAGTAAACATTGAGAAACTTGCCCAACATTTATTAGCACTTGGCTATAAAGAAGGTGGGGAGTATCACTTTGAAGCCAAAAAATTATACGCAAAACACTTTGAGCATGAAGATGATACGTTGCCAAAAGTGTTTATTAGCGAGTTATTAGTGGAAGAGTTTTCTCCGCAAGCTCAAGCTATTATCAATAAAGTAGTTGACCATATTGATGCATCATTAGTAGCAACGCCAGAATTACTGTATTCAGGTAGAAACTGGCCGTTAAGCTATGAAGAATACCAAACCCTGCTAGCAGAAAGTGAATATGCCGCTTGGTTGTCAGCATGGGGGTATCGCGCAAACCACTTCACCGTTAGCATCAACTATTTAGAAAACTTTGATGACATCGAACAAGTTAACCAATGCTTGAAAGATGCAGGTTACGCACTGAACGCTTCAGGCGGTGAGATAAAAGGCAACGCAGAAGTGAAATTAGAACAATCATCCACCATGGCGGATAAAGCTAAGGTTGAATTTTCTGATCAAACCGTTGACATTCCCTCATGCTTTTACGAGTTTGCCAAACGGTATCCTTTAGAGAATGGTAAATTGTATACGGGATTTGTCGCTGCCTCAGCCGACAAGATATTTGAAAGTACCAACTCAAAAATTTAATAAACATAATATGAATGCTGCTCAGTTAGCGTAAACCAACTAACTGAGCTTTTTCAGCATAATTTTCAGCATATCAAAGTATTTACCCTTGTTATTTTTGTGCTTGATGTTGAGCAATATCTGTAATTGATACTTGTTGTTCACCACGTTCAATCATGTGAATCATCACTTCTGGACGTTTACCGTGCTTTTCAACGAAGGCTAAAATATTTTCACCGTTACACGCAATATTTTTAGCGACAAACTTAGCTGAATACCCTGAGGCTTTGATCTGGTTATGCATCACCGCGCGATTTCCATTTGCAGCAGCCATACATAAACTTGTTTCAATTGAGCCATCTGAAGCGGTTAACTTCTCAGCTTGCGCAGTCGCGGCAACACCTGTAATCATTAATGCACTAACTAATACTTTTTTAATAAACATAGTCACTTCCACCCTTTATTACTGACAACACAACACATGTTGTTCGTATATATAGTGGCAATAAAATCAGATAAAGTTGTTTAAACTAGCACTGAGAATGTAAGAGTTCGTGTCATAACCCTGTCTAAATGACGAATAAACCCATACCAACAAAACACATAACAAGTTGTATCTATTATTAAAAAACATAATGTATATACAACTTTTAAAAAAACACAAAAGATTACATTCATCAATGCAAAGCCTATTAATTATTCAATAACAACACAGTCATGATAACTTTCTGCTTTGTCGTACGAACGATGGTAAATTTAATCTAAAACAGTGTTGAATATTTTCATTGCTACTTTCAGTTCAAGTCATACTCAGTATGATCACAATAGCCATATAAATAACTACATCTGCTACATACTTCTTATTTAAATTGTACAAACGCATAATTATTTTTTTCGCTACAATAAAAACTTGGGATGTTTTTGTTCGTAATACGTCAATAGGTACTTTAAGGAAGAAAATGGATTATCTTCTGAAGTTTGAATGTTCTAATATCAAGAAAGTTCAGCTAAGTTATTGGCTATAAAAACTTTATTTGAATTGTTTTTTAACGTTATATTCAATTTTTATTATCCATTTTCTATTTGTTTTACTATAGTTAAATATTAAATAGTTGCTTTAGTTAGGAACAGCGACACGGCCAATTATTTAATTAGCAGTAAAGTAATGGTGTAGGAACACAATATGGATATACAGTTCTTTGAAAGTAATGCACGACGACAAGATAGCTCTTTAAGGGTTGCCGTAGATCGCATACACAATAAACTTCAACATTTACAATCTGAAAAACAATTAATTCAATTAGTGACAGAACTATTATGTGAATTATCAGAATCACGCCATGTGTTGGCGTTTAAACTTTCTTTTGATGATCAAAGAACCCCTTATTTTGAAAGAATAGCTGCCGCTGAAAGTACAGCGCTAAGTACTCAACCATTGCCCTGCACTCAACATCTCGCCATTAATACTAGAACCAAGCCGCTTTATAAAGCTTATGTTGCTAATTGCCCAACAGTACTGCATGAAGCCGAACTATTAACAGAAATTCATCCTCACGGGGAAGAAAATCAACAAGCGATGATGTTGCCTGTTCATGATGTAGAAAAGCCCATCGCAATGTTTATGTTATTTGACGCTAAATCACCTTATCATATTAATCAAATCGTCCGTTATATTCCGTTATTTAATGCACTGAACCATGTGCGACGTTTACTAAAAGCATCACCTATTAATGCACATAAACTGACCAAACTAGAACAAAGTTTCAAGCAAAATTATTCCTTATTAGAGACGCTTTCACCCAACCCAATTTTAATTCTAAAAAAAGATTTAAGCATCGCCCGAATTAACCCTTCCCTAGAGGCTTTATTAGGGTTTGACAACAGCCAATTAGTGAATGAACACATTAGTAAAATTATTCCTGAACACCATAAGCACCAGCACAAGTTAAGAATAGCACTAAGCTTTCAACATATTGGACAAGCAAATAAACAACACATCACCATCAATACCGCCGAGAGTGTTCCATTAAATTTATCCTGTAGTATTGTAAAAATAATGGAAGCAGGCGAAGTTCGCATTCTGATTTTAATGCTTGATCAACACGATGATCACTCTGTACAACAACGCTACGAGCTAGAATTGGCACGCTTCAAAGCGTTATCTGAGCTTGTACCTATTGGTATTCTTCAAACGGATGAAAATTGGCATACGCGATATGTAAACAATAAATGGCTAGAAACCCTAGGTGTTGAACGGCAGGATGTTAATAAGCTTAATTGGACTCAATTATTTAGCACCGAACAAGCCGAGTCTATTTTAGCTAACTTATATGAATCGTTAAATTGTCATCAAACCTTTGAATTTGAAGGCAGTATTTTCACGAATTATGAAAAGGAATTGTGGATCCACTTTGAAGCCCGACCGCTATTCGATATGCAAGGTAATTTGTCTGGCTTTATAGCCTCTATTGTCGACACACTTTTCATCATAATACTGAAGAACGTTTAAGGGATATAGCCGAGACTGACCATTTAACAAAATTACCCAATCGATTAGCGTTAACCAATAGGCTCGCCAATTCGCTAGAGCGTGTAGAACGCCGTGGTGCCATGGCCATGTTAAGTTTAGACCTAGACGGTTTTAAAAACGTGAACGACACCATGGGACACGATGCTGGTGATAAGTTATTAGTGCTTGTTGCCAATAGAATTTTAAAAGTGTTACGCAAAGAAGATTTTCTCGCTAGATTAGGCGGCGATGAGTTCATTGTGTTACTCGAACAATTAGCGGACTCTGAAGTGGCTTCAGCAGTTGCTAACAAAATTTTAAACGCAATGAATAAACCCTTCATTATCGAATCTGAGGAAGTATTTATCTCATCAAGTATCGGTATTTGTTTCGCCCTTGCAGGACAAAAAACTACAAGTTCTCTGCTTATGAAACAAGCAGATATTGCGATGTATCACGCAAAAGACATGGGTCGTAATACCATTCAGTACTATTCATCGAACTTAGACAAAATTTCTCGCGATCGTTTAGAGTTAGGAAATAGCTTGCATAAAGCTGTGAGTCAGAAAGAGTTTGAGCTTTTTTATCAATTACAAATTAATAACTCAGAACAAACCATTGTCGGCCTTGAAGCATTACTTAGATGGCGAAAAAATGGCGAATTACTTATTGGGCCTGAACAATTCATTCCGTTATTAGAAGAAATTGGTTTAATTATTCCCGTCGGGAGATTTGTTATTAAGCAAGCATTAACGCAACTCGCTGCTTGGATCTCAGCAGGAAAATTAACTAAAAATGTAGCGATGGCGGTTAATTTAAGCCCAAAACAATTTCGAGACTCTGATCTCATTAAATTTATATTAAAATGCATTGATGACAATAAGTTACAAGGGAACAATCTCGTACTCGAAGTAACAGAAACCACCTTGTTACAAGATAATAAAGAAGTAACTTTTATTTTAAAAGAACTTGCTAGTTGCGGCATAAAAATAGCGTTAGATGATTTTGGCACAGGTTACTCTTCTTTAAGCCACTTAAAAAATTATCCAATTGCAGAAATAAAAATTGATCGCAGTTTCATTAGCGATATTTTAACCGATGAAAGTGATCAAGAGATCACTAAAGCAGTGATTGCAATGGCACATGCATTAAATATTGATGTTGTAGCTGAAGGCATTGAAAACAAAGAAATACTTGACGAGATTATCCTAATGAAGTGTGTCATAGGTCAAGGCTATTTTTATAACAAACCCTTACCCGCAATTGATATCGAAGCCTTATTTGATAACTATAAGCCTTAGAAAGATAAATAGGATCACTAAATGGACGTTCACAACACACCATGTATCACCCCGAATTACTGTATTGGCATTGGTGCTTCTGCTGGCGGGCTAGAAGCATTAAGATCTTTTGTCAATACCATTCCTAATGACACTAACCACGCTTATATTATTATCCAGCATTTATCTCCTAACTTTAAAAGTATGATGCCTGAGTTACTCGCAAAGCATACTGATTTGCCCATCGAAAACCTTAAAGACGGAACGCTCATCGAAGCCAATCATATCTATTTAGCGCCCCCCCGTAAAAATGTCATACTCGCGGAAGGAAATACATTACTCGTAGAACAAATGGAAAAGCCAGGAGGTAACTTTCCAATCGATGCTTTTTTTCATTCTCTAGCAGAAGACCAACAGAATCAAGCAATTGCTATTATACTTTCAGGTACAGGCAGCGACGGCTCAAGAGGCATAAAATCTATCAAAGAAGTAGGTGGATTAGTCATAGTTCAAGATCCCTCCGATGCTACTTTTGATGGCATGCCTTTTAATGCCGTAAAAACAGGCTTTGCTGACATAGTTGACACTGCAGACAATATGATGACTAAAATTACTCAATATACTAACCATACCGTGATTTCTGGCGAAAAGCCTGTCGTTGAACCCGACAAAAGTATTGAACATGCGTTATCTGATATATACAGCTTGTTAAAAGCCAAAAGTGATATTGACTTCAGCCACTATAAAGGTAAAACCATCGTTAGACGTATAGAAAGGCGAATGGGAATTAATATGGTCGAGAGTGTAACTGATTACTACACTTACTTATTAAAAAACCCTAAAGAATTACAAACACTCGCAAAAGATATGCTAATAGGCGTTACCCGATTTTTCAGAGATGAAGACGCGTATGACTTTCTAAACAGTGTTATCCCAAACATAATTGAACAATCATCCCCTGACGATATTCTGCGTATTTGGAGTGCCTGCTGCTCAACCGGTGAAGAAGCATACAGTCTCGCTATTTTAATCGATGAATATCTCTCAAAAGAAAACATTGACCGGACGGTGCGCGTCTTTGCCACTGATGTTGATGCAGATGCCATTGCTGAAGCTGGTTTAGGCCGATTTGCGCGAAATATCGAAGATGACGTTAGCTCCGAACGGTTAGAAAAATACTTTGATATACAAGATGACTACTATGTTATCAAACCTAATATTCGTAAAATGGTCATTTTTGCTACACATAATCTACTTACTGACCCCCCCTTCTCTAATTGTCAGTTAGCCGTGTGCCGAAATGCATTGATATATTTTCAGCCCAAAGCACAAAAACGTATCCTTACTTTGTTGCACTTCTCACTAAACAAAGATGGATATTTATTCTTAGGCTCTTCAGAATCATTAGGTGAAATGAAACAGCATTTTCATGTTGAGAATGAACGTAAGCGTATTTACCGAAAAATAGACAACTCAAAAATGATGATTGAGTCAGTACCACCACTAGATCAACAAAATGCGAAGACCAATAAAAGTCCTTCAATTAGTCAGCTGTTGTCAAGCTACCAGCAATCATCCAAAAGCCCAAATTATTCACCCGTATTAGAAAAAATCATAGAAGAATATTCACCGCCAGCTATTATTTTATCTGAAGAGCAAAGCGTGGTTCACGTTTTTGGTGATGTAAGTCCATACACTAGAAAAATAAGTGCAGGGCAATTTAGCTCGCTACTTTCAGACTATATTATTGAAAGTTTAAGCGTCGCTGTTTCTACAGCGTTATATCGAGCGCAGTCACTCAATTCAAACGTGCATTACGAAAAGATACATTATCAAGACGATAATAGTGACAGACAATGTGTCAACCTACGGGTTCTTTATTTAGATTCTCCTAGATTAACCAGTCATTATTTTGTCGTACTTTTTGAACAAGAAAAAATAGCTCCTAAACTTAATCATGAAAACATGATCATTGATGACAATAATAATCAGGATCATAACAAGCAGCTAATTTCTGATTTAGAAGACGCGTTGAGAACCAAACAGGAACATCTACAGGTTACCGTTGAAGAATTGCAAACAACCAATGAAGAACTGCAAAGTTCTAATGAAGAGTTAATGGCCGCTAATGAAGAATTGCAAAGCACAAATGAAGAGTTACAGTCTGTTAATGAAGAGTTATATACTGTAAATAGTGAATACCAAGAAAAAATGGAGCTCACCCTTCAAAGCAAACTTGATACTGATAACGTAATCAGATCAGCCGATATTGGCTTTATTTTTCTTGATGAAGCACTACTGATCCGTAAATTTTCTCCTTCAATTGTTAATGATGTAAATTTATTGGATAGTGATATAGGGCGTCCTTTCCATCATATTTCTCATGCGCTTGACTACGATGATTTACTTCATGATATAGCGGAAGTATTAAAGACAAATAATGACATTAGTGTGCAAGTTAATCGACTTGATAATCAAGGCCAACGATTAGTTAAAATATCGCCATACCGAGACCAATATGGCGTAGCATTAGGTTGCGTAATCAATATTACTGACATCACTGAAATTGTTACCTTAAAAAGCCAACTTCATGACTCATGGCAGCGACTAAAGCAAACTCAAGGCGCATCACTATTCTTAGAAAATAAAGACGTAATAAACCTATTAATTGTTGATGACGATGAAGTGGACTTACATGCTATACGAAGGAATATAGACATTGAACGAGAAGATCATTATACCTTTAATATATCAACCGCTAATAATGCTACTGATGCATTAACAATGCTCACCGAAAAAGAATTTGATGTTTGCATTATTGATTATCTTTTAGCTGGCGATGATGGTTTAGTTCTGATTGAAAAGGTACAACAACTCAACTCAAATAGTGCTTTTATTCTGTTGTCAGGCATGTTGACACAAGCGCTAAGAGAAAAAGCTTTTGCTTTGGAGGTTTATGATGTTTTGGCGAAAGACGAGATCACACCGGCACTGATTCAAAGGAGTATTAGTTACACTTTGATTCATAAAAAAACCAACCAATTTTTGCAGTCCTGTAGCTAGTTAAATGATGTATAAAACATGTGCTTTGACTGTATGAAAGGATAAAAATGTTTAATATCAATCATATTGTATTAAGTCGTTACCTCGGTGCTTGCGTTTCGCTGCTAGCCATAATCGTAATTTATGGTTGGTTTTCTCGTACACCTTTATTAGTACAAATACATTACTCTTTTGTGGCAATGCAGTTTAATACTGCTCTATGTTTTTTACTCTGCGGAATAGGCGTTTTTGCTCATTCATTGCAACAAAAAAAACTTTCAACAAGCTATGCATCTTTGGTGGTGTTAATAAGCACAACAACATTTATCGAATATGTTGCTCAAGTTGATTTATACATCGATCAATTATTTATTGAACATTATATTACCACCAATACAACTCATCCTGGTCGTATGGCGATTAGTACGGCGCTTTGTTTTATGCTAACAGGCACAACAATTATCGCTCATAACATTCATCCACGCTTACATATACATAAAATTATTGGCCCTGCCGTAAGTGGAATGGGAGCCGTTGCCTTTATTGGTTATATTTTCAGTATTGAAACTGCTTACGGGTTAGGGAATCTGTCAGCCATGGCAGTTCATACCGCTATTGGTTTTATTATAATTGGCATTGCTTTGACATTGATGTCAACATTATCATCTGATTCTTCAATACTCTTTGGACAATACTGGAAAGAAAGCACCTTAACAGTTGCCTTAATTGTCTTTACTTTTGCTTTGTCGCAGGCAGTTGAAAGTTGGCAACACCAGCAACTCCAAGAGAAATTAAACGCCCACACAAAAAACGTAACACAAGCGTTAAAAGCCTTAATCGATACTCGTGTTGATGCCTTAAATAGGTTAGCTCATCGCTGGTACGTGCATGATTCATTAACTAAAAAACAGTGGGAGAACGATAGCCTACAATATGTGAATGACTTCCCAGACATAAAAGCAATTGAGTGGGTTAACAGCAATATGTTGGTCAAATGGGTCGTACCAATAGCAGGAAACGAAAAAGCGATTAATTTTGATCTTTCATCTGAGAGTAAAAGACATACAACTTTACTGCGCTCTCAAAAAATGATGCGCGCTTCTATTTCACCTTCAATTAACTTAGTTCAGGGACCTCCTGGCTTTTTAATCACAGTGCCTTTAAAAAACGAACAAGCTAAAAATGGTTATTTCGTCGCTGTCATTACCTACGACGAGCTACTCGAGGTATTAGCGAATAACTTCCACCTTAATAATTTTACGTTATCTATCGCCGAAAATAACCAAAAAATAGCACAGTATCACCAAGAAAAAGAAAGCGATAAACAATACACTTCCACACAGGCTTTATCATTTTATGGTATTAACTGGCAAGTTACACTCAACTTCAGCGAAAACTATGCAATATCGTTACGTTCACGTTTGCCTAACGTAATATTAATATCAGGAATGCTCGCTATTTTTATTAGTTTACTCTTTATGAAGCTATGGCGTGATGCAGCCCGACACTCAAAAAAATTGCAGGATGAAATAACACTTCATGAAAAGACAAAAGCCTTACTGAGCTATGAAGAAAACAGGTTAAGAACAACATTACAAACCATGGTTGACGCTGTAGTACTTGCCGACCATCAGGGGAAAATTTTAAGTGTTAATAAAGCAACTTCCTCTCTATTTGGTTACTCTTCGCATGAAATGATAGGGCAAAACGTAAGAATGTTAATGCCAGAGCCAGATCATTCACAACATGATAACTATATAGCAAACTATTTAAGCGGTAAAAAACCGAAAATAATCGGCATTGGCCGTGAGGTCACAGCAAAGAAAAAAGACCAATCAATCTTCACAATTCACCTGTCTATTGCCCACATGATAATAAATGATGAGCAATTTTTTTCAGCAATTATTCGAGATATTAGTCAACAGAAGGCTACTGAATTAGCACTCGCTAAATACACAAAAGAACTTGAACGTAGTAATAAGGAGTTATCTGAATTTGCCTATATTGCTTCTCACGATCTTAAAGCCCCCTTAAGAGGGATCATGCAATTATCCAACTGGATTGACGAAGAGCTACATGAAAATAAAAATTCACAGATAACTGAATACTTAAGGCTCATGCAAAGCAGAACCTCTCGACTAGAAAAGCTACTTGATGACTTGCTTTCATACGCAACATTAACCGAAAAAGTAGAAAAACTTACTACGATTAATGTGGACTTATTAATAGTTGACACCTTTCAACTTTTAAACCCACCGGCGAGTATTCATCTAGAAATAAACAGCGACGTTGTATCATTCAATACCGTTGCTGTGCCACTTGAACAAGTGTTAAGAAATTTAATTAACAATGCAATTAAACATCACGATAAAGAAACGGGTCACATCACTGTCTCAATTAAACCAATTGAGCAGGGATATCAATTTTCTGTTTGTGATGATGGCCCTGGCATTGATCCACAATATCACCAACAAATTTTTGGTATTTTTAAAACCTTGAAGCCACGTGATGAGTTAGAAGGCAGCGGTATGGGTTTAGCAATTGTTAAAAAGATCCTTGATACTTATGATTGTAACATTACCATAGACTCTAATGGAGATGCTGGTACGTGCTTTGTTTTTACTTGGCCAGATGAAGCAACATTAAAGAGGTTAATTGATGACTAAACATAACCAAAACAATAAAACGGCTATATTACTTGTTGAAGATGACGACCTTGATGCAGTGAGTGTAAAACGCGCGTTAACAAAGTTAAATACAAACAACCCCATTTACCGTGCTAAAGACGGCTTACAAGGGTTAGAATTAATGCGTAGTGAATTAAGCGGACGCCCTTTTGTGATCTTACTTGATTTAAATATGCCAAAAATGAACGGGTTAGCGATGCTTAAAGCATTGCGCGAAGATCCAAAACTTTCACATAACATCGTTTATGTACTCACTACATCGAATAGAGAACAAGATAAAACAAGTGCTTATCAACACCATATTGCTGGGTATTTTTTAAAATCTACACTAAACCATGACTATTCAGAATTGGGGTCAATGCTCAATCAGTACCTACAGATAAATGAACCTCCGGTACAACATGCTAATTAACATTTTTAATACCAATTCGCATAAAGATTAAGTCAGTTCAGAGCGATGTCAGAGGTGGTAGAATAAGCGAAACGTGTGCAGGTATAGTTGTTCTACATCAAACACGTTTTGCGCAATTATCGCGCCTCTAACACGCTCCCAAAGGGCGAATTTAAACGCTTCATAGCCTGTGTTGTTGATTTTAACAAGGACGCTACAAGGATGTAGCTTATTATACCAACTCTATTATATATTTAGCCAACTTAGCACTTCATTAGCGCGCTTAGAACAAGCTAAATAATTTAAGCATAGTCGCTCTATGGTTCGATTATTTAGGGAAGCTATCAGGGCGCTAATGAGTTCCCAAGGGCGAGTTTAAAAGGGTTATAGACTGTGTTATTGATTTTAACAATGGAATAACCATTCTTTGCAATCAATGCCTTGCCTCTAAAGCGTTTAATTCTCGCTGAATGACCGAATATTTATGCGAATTGGTATAAGAGCCCTATCATGACTGGATTATTGTTGAAAATATACATTTAGCTAAAGGTATATCTAATGCCCCTTTACCTTTAACTTTCCCTGATAGTAATGGTTTATGGCTCATTTCCAACAGCAATGGCGCTGAAGGTAGAATATTATCAATAATAAAAGCGACTTTATCAGCCATAATTATCAACTCTCCCTCACCGGCTGCAACTGAATATCGCCTCCGGTTAATAACCTTTACATGCGAATAATCATTAATGTATTGTCCTACGTCATATTGTAGTACCCATTGTTTTTCTTCTAATGTGCCAGAAAGACTATCAATAGCAATCACGTCTTGCGTTTGAAACGTCTTAGGATGTTTAAAACAAAAAACCTCTTTAGGACAGGTAAGCTGCCAATCAACTAATGTAAATGAATGGCATTGTGAACTTAAGCCTTCTTTCGCTTGTAACATTAACGACATCAGACCTGATAGCAATACGACAAGTAACTGCCCTCGTTTCAATAACAGCACCGTTTTTAGTACCGACGACTCAAAGGTTGATAGGTTACCTTCACGTTGTGTTGATACAATAATGCAATAACAAGCAACAAAAACAGCACCAATGTAGCCGGCTCTGAAACTTTAGTTAGCTCACGTACTATCAATACTGGGTTAATATCAATCCAATAGGTATTATCAATGTTTTGCACTAGCGGGCTTCGACGAATTTGTGCCACTTCAGCCTCAGTGAGTAGCGTTCTATTATTGAGACTAGGATTCATGAGGAATCCGCCATTTAAATGAGGTAAGCCTAAGTTGTGTCCAAGCTCATGGGCTAATAACTCGCTACCATATCCACTATCAGCAAACCTTGATTCCACAACAAAATCATTACCAAAATATTCACCACATCCCACAATATTAGTGCCAGTAGAGCTGCCACAGGCACTAATGGTATCGATAAAATAAAAATTAACGATATTAAAACCACCTGAATGCATATTAAATAATTGGCGCACTTCTTCTCTTGAGGTGATATCTAATAAATTAGGGGCTAAAATTTCAGAGGGCTGGCCGATACGAATATCAATGGGCAAATCACCGAACGAATCCTGTGAATATATCCTATCTAGTTCTTCTTCATTTATGGTGATATAAGCTGCTTGGCTTGAAGCCGAAACAAACAACATCATAATAATAACTGCGATTGATTTTTCCAGTGTCATGTCCGTTCACCTACTATGCGTTAAGGGGAAGTCACCAGCAAAACTCAACGGTTTTTTATTATTGTAATGATCAAGTTACACACTAATGCACTTTGATTACAAACGTTGAAACTCTATTCATTTTACATGTCTTTGCTGATGCTACAGATGGAATAAATTAAACAGAGTAAAAACGATTATTAATTAACTTTAGAACTGATGCTGAAATTTGCCAGTTTTTTAAACGTTAAACTTCAGCGTTAAAGCAGAGTTTATCGTTTAATCACTTCTTCACGCATAGGAGCTAAACGTGCCAGTAAACGATTTTGAACAGGATAAGAAATTCCCGTATGCTCCATAGCACGTATGAGTAATTCAACAACTCGATTAAAGTCACCTTCTGTGATGTGCATGCCCGTATGGATATCTATCATAGAATCACCTTTATATTCGCAAGGGCCTTGGCTTATTGCACACATATGATTAATAAAGCCCTCTCGGAAGTGGCTAACACTCGATTTCGCAAAATAGGGGAATATTTCTTTGTCTTTCACAATTTCAATAATGAACTGGTCAACAAGTGTCGTTAGCCCTTCTCGTTCACCCAATGCTTGATACAAATTATTCTGCTGTAGCGACTGTTGTGTAGAACATGACACAACACTGAGACTAAGTAAAACTAACCATACTGCGTGCTTTAAAGAAAACATTAAAATTGCCCCGACATTGAAACATACCAACCATGCTGATTATCAATATTTGCAATAGTCCCTAAATCTAAATAAGCCACAGTCATATTGAAGTGTTTATTCGGAAACCACGCTAAAAATACATCATGCCAATTACTTTCTTTTACCGCTAGATTTTCAGACTTAACCCGATACTCAGTGCCAAGCGCAAGATGGTTATTTAACATAATAGCTGCTGAAATTTCTGGGTGTAGCGCACCATTACCTTCAACGCCTCCATAGCCTAAAAGCCCCATTTCATTAGCTGATGAATAGCGTAACGTAGCATTCCAGAGAAAATTATAACCGGCAATAGCGCCTAAATGTAATTTACTCGCTGCGAGATACACATCAGTGCCTTTATCTTCTTTGGCGCCTAAAGCAAAGGCAATGTCTGGTGTTTCTAACATTTTATGTTGTACGCCTAATGATATCTGCGGCCAATCGCTATACACCAAATCACCGTATAAGCGCACTTTCATGCCAATAACCTCTTGCGAAAGCGTGAGTGAAAGTGGCTCAACATCAAAATCCTGTTTGGCATAAGACACTTCAACACGATCATAAAAATTAACTTGTGCGCCACAGCTATCTAAGCGGAAGTCTTGTACTTGTGCTTTTGAGCAAAATACCGATGCTGCTATTTCATCTTCAGTAGCGTACCCCGCTAATTGTGCCCAAGGAACAATACCGCCACCGCCAGCGCCTTCAACCTGTGAAACCCCTGGGGTTGCTAAAATTTTTCCATTGGCAAAGCATACGCAAGGCATGCAGAATAACAATGTACTAAGTTGTCGTTTCATAGCATTCATACCATTCAATTAACTTCTCCGCCGATAGCGGCTTTGATAAATAATACCCTTGTGCATAATCGCATTTGTATTCATCGAGTAACGCTAAGCTTTCTGCCGTTTCAACACCTTCTGCAACGACTTGTAGCCCAAGACGGTGGCCTAGCAATACGGTAGACATAACAATATCTTGATCTTGTTTATTTTTATCTAAATTTAAAATAAAACACTTATCAATTTTTAATTCATCCACCGGTAAATGTTTAAGTTTTGCCAGCGACGACTGTCCAATACCATAATCATCTACCGATATTTGAAAACCTAATGATTTAAGATAAGAAAGCCTAGAAGCGACTAAGCTCTCATTTTCAGCTAAATCCCGCTCGGTTAACTCTAGGGTTATTTGTTGCGGTTCTACTTGTTTTGCTGCGACGGTATCTAATAGATATTCAACAAACGTATCATGTTGAATATCTTGCGCGGATAAGTTAATAGACACTTTAAACGTATAGCCTTGCAGATTCCAATGCTCTATCTGTTCAACCACATGAAGTATTACCCAGCGCGTTAGGGTAACTATCAATCCTGCTTTTTCTGCTAAGCCAACAAATAACTCTGGATTAACAAAATCACCTTCTTTATTTATCCAACGAATTAACGCTTCAAGTTTATCTACTCGTCCAGTAGCCATGTTTAACTTAGGTTGGTAATTCATAAATAAGGGACTATCTTCGGCTTCCAAAGCTGACTTTAACTCATCAATAAGTGAGAGCTTATACATATAAGCTTCATCTTCACCTTGCTGATAATAGCGCACTGACACTTGTTCATTAATTGCCGCCGAAACGGCCATTGAAGCTCTACGAATCATATGTTCGGCATCAATGCTGATGTGCTCATCAAACTGAGCAATACCAAAGTACAGCGAAAGGTTGATTTTAATATCACTCACCCAATAAGGACGATCTAATTCTGATTGTAAATGCGTTAAAAATTTAGCAATATAATCTGTAGATATTGTATCTATAGCGACAAGAAACTCATCAGCGCCCGTTCGAGCAACCCCTATCACGTTAACATCTCCGGCTGATAAAGGCCCTAGGTAATGAAATGTTCGATGTGCAAGCTCTTGAAGAATTTTATCACCATTAGAAATACCAATGGTGTCATTTAACGTTTTAAAATCTTTGATGTTAAAAGCAACTAAGGTGCTCTGTTTGCTATACGTGGTTGTTTCTTCCAACGATTGCAACATTTTTTGCCTATTATATAGCCCCGTAAGTAAGTCACGCTCTGCTTGATATTTTATCGCTTTTTCACGATTTTCAATTTCTGCGCCCATCACAGAAAAACTTTGATATAGCTCAGTAAATTCACGAGGCAAATCCCCTGATAATTTTGGAATGACTAAATCACCCCGTCCAACTCGTTGGGTTAAATTCATCAAAATATTAAGGGGTTTAGACAAACCATTTGATAATAATCGAGATAACGCTATTGCGATCACAATAACAAACAATGCAATAAACAAAATAGATGAGATTAGTTGATTAAAATCATGATGAATTCGAACCAAAGAGGCAGATAAAAGCACGGATAGAGTTTTAGAATTGCCTAAGGGCCTAACTTGGTGATAGTAATCAGCACTAGATAGTAAAATATTTGACGGAGGCGTTATCGCCTCTTGCATAATTTGTTCAGGTGAATACTGACTTTTCATTGTCGTTGCCAATATTTTTTCACGTTGAACAATAGAGATATCAAGCGAAATCATGTCCTTTAACTCAACCAACGACGTCTGGCCAAACTCAAAGCCAATAACCGTATAAGCAATCACTCTTGGTGCTTTTACCGGTAACACAATCACTTGGTAAACCTCATTATCAATCCGTAAGAATTGCGCATGAACATTACGAAAGGGCAGCGATTGAATACCTTCTGTTACCGCTTGTAATGATAACGTTTTAGATGCACTCGTGGTGATTAAATTACCGGTTAAATCAAGTAACATCATTAAGTCCGCATTTATACGTTCACCATGATTAAGTAACACGCTGTCAATGGTATTTTTATCTTGCGAAGCTACCGCCTGTTTAAAACCAAAATCAGCCGCTAAGACACTGGCAGCAGTGATCAACATTTTTTCTTGAGTGATCAAGTTTTGATTTAATACATTTTCAGCGAAGTTAAACTGTTGTTTAATTTGTTGTTCGGCGTAATCAGCAATACGAAACCAATAACTTGCCGTTAAAGAAAGAACGGTTAGCAATATCAACCCCGTTGATAGCCATGTTATTTGGGTTTTAAAGCGATATTTAGTGAGCATGACCAAATACATCTTCAAAGCTATCTGTCTTAGCCGGTTCTGTGGTGTTTATCGCCAAGGTGATGCGTTGCTTTTTCACTTCAAATGTTTCAAATGATTGACGATGATCAACACCTTGCTGCGCGTTAGCATGCCAAACGGTTACACCGATGATTTGCTCAGCAGGTATATCAATCTGCACCTCTCCACGTTCATTAGTGATAAAGGTATTTTTATTATCAGTAACATAAATATAGCCAACCATCCCATCATGAATGTTACACCCTAATACAACTAAACCTTGTTTTTCAAAAGGAATGGGCGCTTTAGGTTTACCTGCATATAATTTTAATTCAAATGGTTTGGTCGGTGAAAATGAATACACATGATGACGAATATCATCGCTGTTGGGAAAACTAACGTTACTGCTTTTAGGTACAATTAATACTTCAGGAGAGAATCGCTTATTGACTTGATCCATGATAAAAGTCTTATCGTTAGCAGTCCAAGGGGCTGATGCCTTTTTTGTATTTACCTCTATAATTGCCGATTTTAAAGGCTCTTTAGCTTGGTTTTCAACATGTAGTACAGTTTGCGCCTTGATAGACATTGAAAGCAGTACAGTTACTAAAACAACCATACCTGTAATGTTTAAACCATGCATAAGTAAACCCATTAAATAACAGCATTATAAGTCAGCATAACCTTGCTATGCGCCAGTGTCTATTTTTGACGAAAATGAATGCAGTATAAGTAATGCCAAATCAACGCATTATACCAATTCGTTGTACTCAACAATATATTCCTATATAGTTTGATACGTTTATAAATCATAAGCTTACCGCCAAAATATTTAACTATATTTTCATGACGTCTAATTGGAGTATTCGGTCAGATGAAAAAATATAATATCGCCATTGTGCTATCTTTGGTAATTGCAATACTACCTAACTTTGTAGATGCATCTACAAGACCTACCAATCAGGATGTGTTAAATCAAACCGACGAATCAGGAAAAATTGCCATAACAGGTAAGCGCTGTAAAAGACATGGTTCATCTTGTAATGGTGTAACAGTTAAAAACCTTGAAACGGGCGATATTATTTTCCAAGAAAATAAGGTGTCTTATAAGCTTGATTATAATCAAAACCCTTACAGTCCTATTGGAGGTCGGTATTATAATTTTACCATGGCACCAAATGGTGAACGCTTCGGTTTTTGGTTTGAACGCTGGAACAGTAGCGAAGACTATTTTTATATCTATCAGACCAACCCGGTAAAACTCATTCAAAAAATAAAAGGTGGAGACTGGGATGACAGAGCAGAGTTTTCCGCTTCAGGTAAACGATTAGTGCTTGAAAACCACAATCGTTTAGCCGTATTTGACGTTGATTCAGGCAAACGTCTACCGTTAGAAAATGCTAAATTCGACAATAGTCGGGAAGTGTTATCAATCGCTATTACGCCAGATGATACTAAATTAATTTCGACTGTCGAATACGGTATTGTCGCTTGGGATTTAGCAACTGGTAAGCAACTTTATAATCATAATACTCGTAAGCGATCTGGCTTCGTGGTTTCCGGCACTAATTATGGTAGTGGGCAATTACGCTTTTCCAAAGATAACAAAACTGCATTATCGGTAAGTGGGAGCATTTTTGTACTTGATGTTAATACAGGCCAATTAATTAAACGCTTTAAAACAAAAAAACTATCGGCTCAAGATACGCATTATGCAAAAGTAGATTTTATTGACCAAGGTAATTTACCTTTGGTTACCGTATTTTCGCCACTAGAATTCCTAAAAAGTGATAAGTACGAAGTATTTATCGCCGACTGGCAACAAGAAAAACGATTAATGAAGATAGGGGAAACAGGCGATAATTATCATCAATTACGTAAACATGCCCTCGAGCTTACCTCTAGCAAATACACAGAGCAACTGCTTGAAGAAACTGAAAAAGCAAAGCATTTAACAGGGATAGCGCAACTAACCAAACTAGCCGCGTTATATCAGCAAAATGATGTACCACTAAGTCGCTATTTTCCAGAGAGAAGGCAATGGATTGAGCAATTAAAAACAGACTGGTACACACTTGCCAAGCAGCACATTAACCAAGCGAAAAACAATGGCGATGTACAACTATTGCAAACACTTATTAACAGTGATTTGCTTGGTAACAAAGAAAATCGAGTACTCGCCTATCAATCGTTGCATAGCGTTTTAAAAAATAACGATGATTATAAAAGATTAATTGCACTTGCCGAATCTGCCTATATTCCTGCTCAAATAAAAAGAGACAGTTTACTTGATGCCATAGCACGTTACCCAGATACAACAAAGTTAACTGACTATTTAGCCTTGGCTGATAAATTCAATGACGATGCAAGTGTCACAAACGCTGTATTTAACAAAGTTTATCAACGCGTGAAAGAAGCTGATAACATCGCGTCGTATCAGTGGTATATTAAGCATGTGCCGCAAAGTGAACACACCCAAGAGGCATTACTTACCTTATATAAGCGCGCATTTGAGCTCGCAGACGACAGAGGCACTATCGCCAGTTATAACGACTTTATCATTGCTTATCCATTTGCCCCACAAGTGAATCAAGCAACCGATAATGCGAGAGAATTAGAAGAAGATGAATACTCAAGTTACTTTAGTAGCGATGAAGAGCTTTCGCGTCGTTTGTTAGTGCGTTCAAAGCAAATATCGCGTATTGCTAACCAATACCGTTACGACAATACCGGTTACTTACTGGTCATTGATCGGATGAATACTCTGTTGCAAGACATGTACCCAGGCCAAGATGCAACATTACGTCATTTAGAGTCTGAAGAATTTAAAGATTTTCATCGTGACTTTAGTCGAGCAATGCGCTCATTATCGACTAAGTTAGATAATATCAACGATAACGTTAAAGACTTAAAACGACATGTCGCTAAACAATCAGACATGATCGAACAACATTTTGAAAAAGCAGCCCAAGACCGAGAAACTGCAAGTGAGCTAACTCGCCAACACCGCATGTGGGAGCGTTATTTACAAGGTAAAAGTTAACAAAAGCGCAGCGAGATACAATTTATTTGGGCTAACATGATCAGTAAGTTTTATACACTGAACGGGTTAGCCCACGGCATTACATCTCATCTAACTCGTAACACCTGAACGATTATGCGCCGTTTGATAATCAATATCAGGTCCTACTGGCACAATTTGAGTAGGGTTAATCATGTCATGACTGAAATAATAATGGCGCTTAATATGTTCAAAATTTACGGTATCAGCAACATGTGGCACTTGAAATAACTCACGAACATAATTCGCAAGATTTGGGTATTGCTCAATCATGCGTTTATTACATTTAAAATGGCCAAAATAAACCGCATCAAAGCGAATTAACGTAGTGAATAATCGCCAGTCTGCTTCAGTAATTTGATCACCCACAAGGTAGCGTTTAGTGGCTAATATTTTTTCTATGTCATCTAAGGCGCTAAACAAGTTTTCGTAAGCTTCTTCATACGCAGACTGCGTGGTAGCAAACCCCGTTTTATACACACCATTATTAATATTGTCATAGACAACAGTGTTTATTTCATCAATATCATGTTGCAATTCGGATGGATAAAAATCGACGGTGTTTCCAGTAATATCATCAAAAGCACTGTTAAACATACGAATGATCTCAGCAGATTCATTGCTCACTATTCGCTGTTGTTTTTTATCCCAAAGCATTGGTACGGTAACGCGTCCAGTGTATTTTTCATTATTGCGAAGGTACAGTTGATATAAG
Source organism: Thalassotalea hakodatensis (assembly GCF_030295995.1). Taxonomy (NCBI): domain Bacteria; kingdom Pseudomonadati; phylum Pseudomonadota; class Gammaproteobacteria; order Alteromonadales; family Colwelliaceae; genus Thalassotalea; species Thalassotalea hakodatensis. Next base: position 3,667,654 of record NZ_AP027365.1, read on the forward strand.
TATTCTGAATCATATAAATCATCACCAACACCAGCTTTTGTTTTATCGAAGCTCCAGCCCTTATCCAGCATATCGGGGCTAACAATCGACACACCAATGTGTGGCTGTAAACCTTTTAATGCCCTAAAAATTAAGGTTCGGTGCGCCCACGGACAGGCTAAACAGACATATAAATGATAACGGCCTGATTCTGCTTTAAACCCTGAATCTCCTGTTGGTCCCGCGCTGCCATCTTGCGTTATCCAATGACGAAGTTGTGATTTTTCGCGTTTAAATTTACCTTCATTTTCTTCTGTGTCATACCAGGTGTCATGCCAAACACCGTCTACTAATAACCCCATATAAACCTCTTATAAATAAAATACTGAAAGTTAAAACCTATTAATGTTTCATCAACTACGGCAATTCAAACACTAGTGCAGTTACACTGTTATCGCCACGGTTTTCCAGTTTAAGTATTGTTTCGTTAGTCACTTTTGCTCCATCTCCTGGTGCTAGCTCAGTACCATTAATGCTGAGTACGCCAGCAATTAAATGCACATAAACTTTACGTGCTAACGGCACTTGATAAGCTTCTTCCGTATTTTCTGCCAGTATAAGTTGTGATAAACGCGCATCTTGTTTTATCTTCAATGTACCCGCTTCACCTGTGGGTGTAACAATCGTTGTTAAACCTTGAGCGTTACCAAAAGCTTTTTGTTGATAACTAGGTCGTTCACCAAATATGTTGGGTTCGATCCAAATTTGCAAAAAACGTGAAGCCTTATTAGTAGACGCATTGTATTCACTATGAAAAATTCCTTTACCTGCAGACATTAACTGAAACTCACCCGTAGGTAACCTTTCTACATTACCTACACTATCTTTGTGCTCGAGCGCCCCTTCAATCACAAAACTAATAATTTCCATATCACGATGACCATGGGTATCAAAGCCCATACCCGCTTGCACGATATCGTCGTTAATGACACGTAATGCGGAAAAACCCATGTGCTTTGGATCGTAATATTGGCCAAAAGAAAAACTGTGCTTACTGTCTAACCAACCAAAGTTTGCCCTGCCTCGATCGTTTGCTTTTCTCAGTTCGATCATTATTTTACTCCTTTTGGTATTAATTCTTCGCCAACGCTTTATTTAACAGGTTATCTAACGCCAACTTACCTGCCCCTGAAAAAGCGAGTGATACACTTGCTGCTAACAACGCTAAACCGAATTCATAACCATTGTTTGACATAAACAACCCGTTCTCGAAATGAACAGCAAAAATAGCGACCACCATGGTTACCGATAACGCAACTGCTGCAGGACGCGTTAACAAGCCAAACAATATAAATAACCCTCCGAAGAATTCGCCGCTACCGGCTAACAACGCCATTAAATACCCTGGCGATAAACCGATAGATTCCATCCAACCACCAGTTCCTTCTAAGCCATAACCACCAAACCAGCCAAATAATTTTTGTGCACCATGCGCGATAAAAATAATGCCAATAGGAATGCGTAACGCTAATGTGGAATACCCTGCTTTTGTTGCAATAATGGCTTTCAATAATGTTTTCATGTTTTTTCCTCAATAATTTTTAATTAACAATATCGTTGATAACCGCGAATCAACTGTTGAAATCAAGTATACAACTGCTAATGTATGTAAAATATCGGAAGATTTTGAAATATTACTTCAAAATATTTGAATAAATAAAAATTATGCACCCAGCAATTACATTAGAGGCATTACGCGCGCTTGATGCGATAAATAAAACTGGCAGCTTTGCGGCGGCTGCGCAATCGTTATACAAAGTACCCTCAGCCTTAACTTACACCATTAAAAAGCTCGAAGAAGACATTGGTGCAACATTGTTTGATCGCTCAAAACAGCGTGCTGTATTAACGCCTGCAGGCAAATTAGTACTTGAACACGGAAGAGAAATTCTACACGCCACGTCAAAAATGGTTGATGCGGTCACACAATTAGAGTCTGGTTGGGAAAAACAATTGCGCATTGCCCGCGATACTATCATTCCTAACACCATCTTGTTTGATATACTCGGTGAGTTTACTCAACTAAAACAAAACGTTGACGTAGCATTAAGCGTAGAAGCTTTAGGGGGTGGTTGGGATGCTCTACACAGCCAAAGAGCTGATATCGTTATTGGTGCATCAGGGGAACTACCAAAAGGTATGTTCCACACGTTTAAAATAGCCCAATTAACCTTTATTTTCGCAGTACCACCTGAGCATGCGTTAGCTAAAATTAACGTGCCTATCGAGACCGAACATTTACGCGAATACCCTTCTGTTGTTGTTGCCGATAGCTCACAATATTTACCTGCACGTAACAGTGGTTTATTTAATAGTAAGCAAGTGATCACAGTAAACAATATGAATGCTAAAGTTGAAGCACAACGTCGTGGTATTGGGGTTGGCTTTTTACCCCTTCATTATGCACAGCCTTACCTTGAATCAGGAGAACTTATTCAAAAACCTTGCACACTGCCAAGGCCAAACCAAGACGTATTTATCGCTTGGCATAAAGGCCACGAAGGAAAAGCCTTTGACTGGTTTATTGATAAACTCTGTAAAGCTGATTGGCGGTTATAATTTTTCAAGGTGATTTCTATCGCTTTATCAAAAAGTTAAACACGATTACTCATATAACAAGTGTTGTAAGGGTGTTTTCTTTATCAAAGGGTTTATTAATAGCGTTTGCATGTTTTCATTACTTAATGCGGCATGTATCGGTAAAGTTGCTACGCCTTTATGTGCAATTTGGTGTACGTTTGGCGTTTTAATAAATCTGACAACATCCCGCTCACCGTATTGAGCGATTGACGGTATATAAGGACGCAAATGGGTGATTAATTTGTCAAGCACCTTATCTTCGATGTCACCACCAATGATAATCGTTTGGCAATTAAGTATTGATTCCAGTGTATGTATCGCAATACGCATGGGTTCAGCAGCCTCTTCAATCCAACGATCAACACTGTTTCGGTTTTCAACACAATATTGCGCTAATTGAGCATTGGTTAACAGCGGCTGTTCAATATATTGTTTTAAACTGCTCAGCGATGCAAAATCATTTAAACGGCCCAACTCTCCCGTTACTTGATCTGTTTCAGGCGTCACAAAAATATCACCTAATGCACCCGTCAACCCATTTTGGCCCAACATAATTTTACGATCAAAAACCACCGCTGACTCAACAACATCACCAATATGCACATAAACAAAACTGTTAAGTTTTTTCGCTTCTCCGTATAACATTTGATAAGCCGCACAAGCAGAGGCCGTTGTTTCTAATGCAACCGGGAGTTTAAGTTCACTAGCGATATCTTGCTGTAATCTTTTTGTTGCTTGATAATCATGTAAATTCTGTTGGTTCACTTGGCCAACACTAAGACCTACAGACAGAATATTTTCTATCGTTAATTCACTCTCCGCCATTAACTTTTCAAAGCAATGCACAACACTGTTCAAGGTGTTTTTATCGCTAATAGGTTGTTGAACATAATACTGCCGCTCGCCTGACAGGTTAAAGAATCCTGCTTCTACCTCGCCAGGAAGTACGCGAAAAGCTAAAGAGTATGCACAATCAGCTTTTAAACAAAGCATTTTAGAAGGCTTCCCAACCGCCCCTTCTTTTTTTATGCCTACTTCTTCTATCAATGCAACATGTAAAAGCTCTTCAACTAAATTAGTGATAGTTTGTTTCGTTAAGTGTGTACGTCGAGAGATTTCAACACGAGAAATTGGCCCTTGTGTGACGATTTCTGATAAAACCAGTCGTAAATTTAGCGCTTTATTCTGTTTTGAATTAGAGCCTTTCACTATTTAATATTCCTCATACACTCACATAAACCAACATTTATCTACATATAGCAACATTTTTACTACTTTTAACAACTCAATATGCAACATAGCACGATAACAAAATAATAAGTCAAAATGTTTGACATATTATTTTTCAACCCTAATATGTTAACCAATTAATAATAAATGACCAGCTTTTGAATGGTTTTAAGGAGAATGCGCTGTGAAAATAGCGAAGTGGTATCATTATTCCCGTATGTCATCAATTACGATTAAGGCACTTGTGATCATAAGCACGACAATTGCTTTACCTGGATATAGCAACAATATTCAAGTACTTGAACATACACAACCATCTAAAAATGTCACCATGACTTCAGCGCAAATAACGGCGTTAAAAAACAAGTCACTGACTGCAGCTTTGGTTTGGCACGGCTCTAGCCCTTGGGTAAACGCTGTGACAGCTGGCGCAAAAAAAACCTTTGAACAACTTGGTATTAAAGTGCTCGCCGTAACGGATGCACAGCTTGATCCTGCTAAACAAGTCGCAGACATTGAAAATGTTAGCGCGCTTGAACCTGACATTGTGCTATCGCTAGCAATAGATGGCGTGAGTGCAAAAACCAGTTATCAGAAACTTGTTGCTGGGAAAGCTAAATTAGTACTCTTAAGTAATCCTGTTCCTGATTTTGTGTTAGGTGAAGATTACGTTGGTATTGTTACCGATGATATGGTTGGTATGGGTAAAGCTGCTGCTGAGTTAATGGCCACTGCAACACAGAGTCATGGTGAAATAGCAATGATCTATCATGATGCAAACTATTTTATTACTAACAACCGTGATCGTGCGTTTAAGCAAGAGTTGGCTAATTTTCCAAACTTAAAAATAATTGCTGAAAAAGGATTCGTCAGCGAACACGAAACATCTAATATCGCAGCAGCACTTTTGCTTCAACATCCTAACTTAAAAGCTATTTATGTTTCATGGGATACACCCGCAGAAGGCGTAATTGAAGCGCTACGGGCACAAGGTCGTCGTGATGTAAAAGTGGTCAGTCATGATTTAGGAGTTAGCAACCTTGTTGACATGGCAATGTCAGGCAATATGCACGGTGTAGTTTCTGATCGACCGTTTACAATCGGTGCCACTATGGCAAAACTTGGCGCACTCGCTCATTTGGGGCAAAAAGCTGCACCATACACGCTTGTACCGTTTGATAAAGTGACAAAAGCAAATATCGCTGACATTTGGCAACGTGCTTTTAGTCAACCATTACCTAATACATTAACGCGTGCATTAGCACAATAATAAGGAATGCATCGTGATTATTACACAATCTCAACGACTCAACTTTAAGCAACTGGCATTAAAGCGCGAAGCCTTTATCTATTATATCTTCTTCGCTGTTTTATTAATCTTTGCCATTGCCCTACATGACACTGCATTTTTAAGCGTCAATAACTTCATGAACATCATTCGGCAAACCGCACCAGTAACGATTATGGCAATCGGTTTAACTTTTGCGCTTGCCGTTGGCCATATTGATTTATCTATTGGCTCTGTTGTTGCACTTTCCGCGTTAGTGGGTGCGCTGTTACTTCAACACACCGGCATTCCTTTGGCGATAACTGGAGCATTATTAGTCGGCATAACAATTGGCTTAATTAATGGCTTGTTAATAGAACGTTTACAGGTATCTTCACTGCTGATCACACTCGGTACAATGGGTGTCGTTACCGGGCTTGCTCGACAATTAACCAATTTAGAATCAGTGCCAATCATTAACCAAGATTTTACTTTCTTTTTTGGTGCTGGCGAAGTGTGGGGCATCCCAGTATTACTAATATGGACCCTAGCAATTGCATTAGTTGCCTTTGTGGTTTTAAACAAATTAGCCTTTGGTCGTCACTTATTGGCTGCTGGAGGAAGTCCAAAAGCGGCACGAGCCATGGGAATAAACGTTGTTAGGGTGAGACTTACAGCGTTAGTGATCTCTTCAAGTGCAGCAGCGTTAGCTGGTTTGCTTTATGCAGGAAGATTACACGGCGCAAGATATACGCTCGGCGAAGCAGATTTACTGACAGTTATTGCTGCGGTTGCTATTGGAGGCACCAGTTTATTCGGTGGTAGAGCCAGTATTATTGGTGCCATTTTAGGATCATTACTGATGGGTATGATCAATAATGGACTGATCTTATCGGGTTTTTCCACCAACGAACAAATGATCGCTCGGGGCATCATCTTAATTATTGCCGTTGCTATTGGTATTAAGGAGCTTAAAAATGGTTAGAACAGCACTCGATCAAGTTGCATTAGAAGTTAACAACATCAGTAAAAGCTTCGGCGGCGTACAAGCACTTAAAAACGTTTCTTTCACCATCAACAAAGGAGAAGTTGTTGGATTACTTGGTGATAACGGTGCAGGTAAATCAACGTTAGTACGATGTATCTCTGGCATACATCAACCTGATTCAGGTGAAATATTAGTCAATGAACAACCTGTCTCGATAACGTCTCCTTTAGATGCACGCGCATGCGGTATCGAGACTGTATTTCAAGATCTAGCCATGGTGCCAGAATTTAATATCACAGAAAACCTCTTTTTAAACCGAGAAATTCGCCATAAAAACCCCATACTTGCCTGGCTAGGGTGGCTTGATACCAAGGCGATGGAACAAAAAGGTCGTAAGGCACTTAACCGATTAAACAGTCGTATACCTAGTTACACCGAAAAAATTCACAACCTATCAGGCGGGCAACGGCAAGCTGTGGCCATCGCACGAGCGGTCAATTGGGGAGCAGATATTGTCATAATGGACGAACCGACAGCGGCATTAGGTGTAGAACAAAGTGCGCAAGTTAATGAATTAATTAACATCATCAGTGGTCAAGGGGTTGCGGTGTTATTAATCAGTCATAATATGCAACATGTTAGTGAAACTTGTGATCGCGCCGTTGTTTTATATCAAGGTACTTCGACAGCCGATGTCTCTGTAAAAGAAGTCAGTAAAGAGCAGTTAGTGAGTTTAATCACTGGCGCAAGCGTTAGCGCCGCTTAAACACTTTAAAAAAGCCCTTAAAAATTATGCTCGTGTTCATCGAGTCGGGAAAGTCATGTTTTTATTCAAGGAAAAGTGATGGATTTCACACATAAAGTTAATACCTTAATTGCAAGCTTATCGTTACCAGAAAAGGTTGGTCAATTATTTGTGCTTGCTTTCGCTGGGAAAGATATTGATTATGCCAAAAGTCTTGTCCGTGATTATCATATTGGTGGTTTTTATATTACCGATGACAATGCTAAAACTAGCCAAGCTGCATCAACACTCGCACAAACACTGCAAACACAGGCAAGCCTTCGCGCATGTGACGCCCCCTTGATTCTCGCAGTAGATCAGGAAGGCGCTTGGGGCATATTGACTAACGAAACGGATTTAGGCCCTGGCAATTTAGCGTTAGGCATCGTAAACGATACACAATTAACACAAAATATGTATCAAGTATTTGCAGAGCAAATGCAAACCATTGGTTATAATACGTTGCTCTCTCCTTGTGCAGACGTCAATGCAAATCCTGATAACCCTATCATTGGTCAGCGTGCCTTTGGCGAACAAGCAGAGCACGTAGCTTTACATGTAAAAGCAGCTGTTGAAGGGGTACAAAAATCATGTAATGTTGCTTGTGCAAAACACTTTCCAGGGCATGGCGACACAAAAACAGATAGCCATAGATCGTTACCTACAGTTGACAAATCACTTGCCGAACTCACACAACAAGATTTATTACCTTTTTCGCATGCAATCAATGCAGGCGTTGCTATGATCATGACCAGTCATATCTGTTACCCACAACTTGATGCTGAAAATCCTGCAACATTGTCCTACCCGATTTTAACAACGTTATTAAAAGAGCAAATGGGCTTCGATGGTTTAATTATTACCGATAGCATGAATATGTGGGCAATGCGTAAAAATTATCAACCGGAGCACGCAGCAGTGCAAGCACTGAACGCAGGGGCTCATTTGATCATGTTAAGTGAAGAACATTACGAAAACCAAGAAACCCCCTACAAAGAAATACAACAACAAACTATTCAGGGGGTTATTGATGCCGTACAACAACAAAAACTCCCACTATCTGTCATTGATAACGCGTTAGCAAAAGTATTATGTATGCGCTACCAAAAACTACAGCAGCCAGTAAGTCACACTCAATTTTCCAAACAGCGGTGTCAAGAGATCGCCCAGCAATCATGCAGCCAAAGCATTAAATTATTAAGAAACCATGCTAACTGGTTGCCGTTAAATGGTCGGCATTTCTACCTAACATTTGCCGCGAATGAACAGTGTTATGAATCTTTAGTAAACTCAAGAGGTATAGGGCCAAATGATCCCATACCTGCCCGTCAAGCGTTGATAAGCGAACTAACAACACTTGGCGCTAATTACACCCTAGTACCACTTGAACAGCTCAACGAAGATCATCCAGCATTCACCAGTGAGGATCCTATTATTATCACCACTGAAGATTATCCACTCCCCGGTGAAAGCTTTGATACAGATGAGCAACAACAAAAAGTAATAGGCTTACTCAATCTATTTCAGCAGCGACTTATCGTGATAGCTTGTCGTTCCGATTATGAACTGAAGCATTTTCCAAGCTTACAAACTTATTTATGTAGTTATTCAAGTAGAGTCCTTAGTGCTCGCGCACTCGCGCAATACCTTATTAAAAAAGTGTAAAAAATAATCAAATTAATGATTGACATTTAGTCAAATTGATTGATTAATAATTAGTATAATTATTTTACTAATTATTAAAATTAAAACGAATACATAACTAAAACAAATAGCTAAAAGGAAAATAACAAGATGAAAACACCAGTCGCCAGTTACCTTGCATTAGCAATCACTGCTGCCTTATCCGGCTACAGCGTAAATGCTTATGCAGAACAATCTACCTCAGAAAAAGTAGAAGTAATCGAAGTAAAAGGTATTCGAGGAAGTCTTTCTCAGGCATTAAACAATAAACGCTTTACTGATGCGGTAATAGATTCAATTTCTGCTGAAGATATTGGTAAATTTCCAGACAAAAATATCGGTGACGCATTACAACGCATTCCTGGTGTAACTGTCTCGCGTGACTTTTCAGAAGTTGATGGCGTAACAGTACGAGGCACAGCTCCCCAACACAGTATGGTGTTATTAAATGGTCAAAATGTCGCTTCGGTTGGCTGGTTTGACTTAGCGCCTTTTAATCGTAGCTTTAATTTTGAGTTGTTATCCGCAGAACAAATAGGCGGCTTAGATGTTTATAAATCAGTTGAAGCTGATATTAATGAAGGCGCGCTTGGTGGCACCATTAATTTAAAAACACGTCGTCCACTTAGTGTTGAAAGTAATACTTTTTTTGCTTCGACAGAAGGTGCGTATAGTAAATCAGCTGGCGACTGGACAGCTAACGGTTCAGGGCTTTACAGTTGGAAAAATGACAATGAAAGCTTAGGCTTTTTAGTAGCACATTCTGTTGAAAATCAAAGTGTATACCGCGAAACCTTGCGCTCTTTTGGTGAGCCATTAGCGAAACCCGCCGACTCTCTTGGAAATATTCCTGTCGCTCCAGGCGCAATGGCATCCATATTATTTGACGAAGAACGTAAACGTGAAAGTTCACAGGTTACTTTGCAATACCAGGCAACAGAACAATTACAATTAATTGCAGATTATAACAAATTTACCCTTGAGAATGATCACGTCAATACGGCCATGTTCGCCATTCCGGCATTGTTTTCACAATACGATGGCACAACAGCCGTTGTAAATGATAAAGGCGTAACAACACGCGTGACAACGGTTCCTTTCGGCGGTGCTCAGCCGTTAGTACCACTGTTTAATAATGCCGTATTACGTAAACCCAAAATGGAAATGGATGTGCTCAATTTAACCGCTGAATACCAAACTGATAGTTGGTCATTAAACGCGGTAATTGGTCAATCAACCGCCAAGTCCAGAGGACTTCAATCAAGTACATGGTGGGGCAATATTGCCGAGAGTGAAAAAACAGGGTTTACGTTTGATACTTCTGGACCATTAGAGCTTGAGTTAACTCACCCAGATTATGCCTTAGATCATGAGCAAATGATGATCCATAGTGAGTTTAGCTACTTAAATAATATCCGTGATAATGAAATCAATTACTATCAAATTGATGTTGTTCATGAATTAGACTTTGGTATTTTTACATCTATTAAATCGGGCATTAAATATCAAGATCAGGAGTTTTCAGCCCGCATTGACCGTTACGATGACGGTATACTTGCTAGCGCCATGAACGACGGTTTAACCTTAGCTGATTACAATGGTGGCACTGTCTCTGGTTTACACAGCAAAGAAGGCAGAGATGGAACGCTATCGTCATTCGCCGTGATCAATAGAGACATTTGGCAATATGCGAAAGATAATCAAGGTGCCTTGCGCGTAACCGAAGCTTTTTTAATCGATGAAAGTATCACTTCAGCATATGCAAAAGCTAACTTTAGCGGTGACGGTTTTCGCGGTAATATCGGTGTGAGAATTGTAGAGACTGATGTGAACTCAACAGGCGAAATAGACGGAAAGCCATCAACAGGAAAGAAATCTTACACCAATATTCTACCGAGTATAAATGTCGTTGCTGACGTAACAGAAGATTTATTAGTACGATTTGCAGCCGGCTCTAGTGTTGCTCGACCAGATTACGACCAAATGAAGATGTCAGCGAGTTTAGTGCCTACCATGGGTACCGCAACAATCGGTAATCCTGATATAGAGCCTTATAAGTCAGATCAATATGATTTAGGCATTGAATGGTATTTTGATCCTTCATCATTATTAGGAGCAACACTGTTTAAGAAAAATATTAGTGATTATATCTACACAACTGCCGCACAGGAATCCTTAGCCGGATGCTCAGAAACTTGTTTAGTGACTCGTTCACGTAATGTCGGCACGGCTGACGTTTCAGGCGTTGAATTTCAATACCAACAAGATTTTGGTAATGGCTTCGGTGTACAGTTTAATTATACTTATACCGACAGTTCTTTAATCAACCCAGCCGGTCAAAAGGAACGGTTAGATCGAGTTTCTCAAAATTCATTTAATTTATCAGGCTACTACGAAAACGAAGACGTTAGCGCTCGTATTGCCTACAACGCACGTGATGAGTGGCAAAGCTTTGAAAGTAGCGCACTTGCAACAAACAAACCTTATTATCAACTTGATGCTTCGTTTGTTTGGCACGTAACAGATAATGTTGATATTTCTATAGAGGGTGTGAATATTTTAAATGAAGCACGTGTAACTACCTTACCTGAATATAACGTTTACCACAGTGTTGATGAATATGGTGCTCGTTACTTTGTTGGCGCTAGCGTGAAGTTTTAACGCTGGTAACAAGTTAACCAAAGGTTTAGATCCCTTACCCTAAGCCTTTGGTTATTTTTGTTAACACGACAAATCTATCATTTCAGTTAGCTATCATTGCGTTATGTGCTCTCAACTATCAATTTAGGTAGTTGCCAACGTGTCACTAGCACCTCACCTTGCCACGTTTAGATCGTTAACCACACTTTGTGGCGGTAGTTAAGGCTTCAGGCGCAAACGCATGTACTACTTGTTCGTGTTCACTACCATGCCATATATCGTGTTTATCTTGTTTTACGTTGCGCCAGCAAACGGCAGCAAAACAATGTAAGATAATTATATCCCCATGGTACATGAGGGTGTCCACTTCCCCATTAATGACACAGTTCTAAATTAGAATTTTCCAGTTTTTCTCGGTAAGCTGCCGGCGGCAGGTTACCCAGACTCTCATGTGTTCTTTCTTCGTTATAATCCAATCGCCAGAACCAAGCCATATCTCGCACTTGGCTGAGATTCTCAAACAAGTAGGCATCAAGAAACTCTCTGCGGAATGAACCGTTAAAGCGTTCAACAAAGCCATTTTGCTGTGGCTTACCTAGCTGGATATATACCAGTTCAATATTATGGCTCTCACACCAATCTGTTAGTGTCGCAGAGAGAAGTTCTGGGCCATTGTCTACACGCAACTGTTTGGGCAACCCACGCTCATCTTTTAACTGCTCTAACACGCGAACTACACGGCCAGCGGGCAACGAGGTGTCCACTTCTATAGCGAGGCACTCTCGCGTTCCTTCGTCCACCACATTCAACGTTCTGAATCGTTTACCGCAATACAATGTGTCATGCATAAAATCGAGCGCCCATTGGTGGTTGGCTTGCTCCTGCACTTCTAAAGGCTGAGCAATTCGCTTGGGTAGCACACGTTTAGTTCTTCGTTTTAGATTCAACCCCATCTGGCAATACACGCGATAAACGCGCTTATGGTTGAACGGAAAGCCTTTGAAGCGCATTCGGCCAAAACACTTCCAGAAGCCTGCTCGTGGCGACTTTTCAAGCACGGCATTGATAGCATCAATGACAGCAGCATCTGCTTTACGCCAGTCTCGTTCAGGGCGATAAAAGGTCGAACGGCCAATGCCAACAAACAGACAAGCCCTTACGATACTTAGCCCCGCACCAACCATTACGCTGACGCATTCTCGTTTATCCGCTGTCACCAGCCCTTTTTTGCGAAAAGCTCCTTAATCGCATGATTTTCTAGACTGACATCCGCAAACATCTTTTTAAGCTTGGCGTTTTCTTCTTCCAGCTCCTTCAACCGTTTGACGTCAGAGGCTTCCATCCCACCGTATTTGGACTTCCAGTTGTAATAGGTTGCACTACTGATACCGTGTTGACGGCACACTTCCTCGACTTTTCTACCAGCATCAACTTCTTTTTAATACTGCGATGATCTGAGATTCTGTATAGCGTGATTTTTTCATAGTCGTCTCCTGCATTAATCATTACAGAAAACTCTAATTATGTCTGTCTCAGTTTAAGGGAAGTGGACAAGTGCGTTTCATCGGGGGGTTAATTTATGAAAAATATTGCAAACAGCGTTGGAACAGTAGTTGCGTATCAATGGGTTTGCCAAGGTGGTAAGCAAACCCTTGCGCTAAATACTGCTTAATATCTTCTTCCATTACATTTGCTGTTAACGCGATAACGGGTATGCTCGGGTATAATTCATGGATAATTTTTTGTGCTTGTAAGCCATCCATCACTGGCATTTGTATATCCATAAAAATTAAATCAACCTGCTTATTTGCAAGCAGTTCTACCGCTTCTTGCCCATTATTGGCAATAACCAACTCGACCTTTGTTGGCTTCATCATTGACGAAAATATTGTCTGATTAATACGGTTATCTTCGGCCAATAAAAAGGTCTTACCGCGTAAGTCAGGTGCTGAAAGCTTTTTCGTGCTCAGCGCTTGTTGTGTAACATCAGCTTGAGTAATAGGTAATACCACTTCAAAGGTTGTACCTTGTTGCGGCTTACTTTCTACCTCAATGGAGCCATTCATCATATCGATTAATGATTTACAAATAGACATACCAAGACCAGTACCGCCATATTTTCGCGTAGTGGTATTATCGGCTTGTTCAAAACGGTTATATAAACGATCTATGGCCTCCTGTTTCATACCAATACCACTATCTTGTACGCGAATAAATAATGCACCTTGCTTATCAGTATCTACCAATACGTTTACTTCGCCAACATTCGTGAACTTGACCGCATTTGAGCTCAAATTTAATAGAATTTGTTTAATTCGTACACTGTCACCTAACCACCCTTGCTGATAGTTTTTTCCTTTAATAATAGAAAATTTTACATGCTTTTCTTCAGCGATAGGCGTTAAAGAGATAGAGAGCACTTCAAGTAACATATCTAAATTGAACGGCTTAGTTTCTAACGTTAACTTATGAGCGTTTATTTTTGAGAAATCTAAAATGTCGTTAATAATAGTGAGTAACATCTCTGAAGAATAACTCGCTTTTTCTAATAAATCTTTTGCTTCATCAGATTGCGGCATCTCTTGTAGTAATTGAATAGTGCCTAAAACACCGTTCATCGGCGTTCGTATTTCATGGCTCATATTTGCTAAAAACAGTGATTTTGCGTTATTCGCTGCTTCTTCTTTTTGCTTTGCAACTTCAATACGTCGCTTTTGTTCAGACAATAGCTCAACATGTTGATGTAATTGTTTATTATTACTTTCAAGTGTTTTAGTTTGTTCATTCACAATGCGCTTTAAGCGTTTATTAAAACGCATTTGCACAAAGAGATACGCAACAAACAACAACGCACAAGACAACGTAATGTAAAATATACGCGAGTTTATTTCAAAAGGCTTCGGCTCATAATCACGTAACAATAATCCGGTTAAGCTACCATCTTCCGGTGCCATGTTTAAGTTTTGATACACCTGCGCAGCACGTGAAAATCGTGCAGGAAAGACACTACCAATAGGCACTATATTAGGTTTAATAAGAACTTCCGTTGCCTTAGCTTCTTTTAAAATATTAGTTAGTGTATTTTCTGCACGATACTTATCTTTAATAAGCAGAGCAATTTCTTGTTGATGTTTCAACGCATATAGCCAACCTTTATGGGTTGCTGACACAAAACGCTTAATTGAAGATAAGTCGCGCTTCACACGCTGTTCAGTGGTAAATAGCAGATCTCCGTAGAAATCAATACCGTAACTTGAAGGGTCTATAATATTGTAATCGATCCCTTTAGCATCATAAATAAAAGGCTGATTTGAACGATAAGCTGACATAACATCTGCTGTACCATTAACTAACGCATTATTATTAAAAGTATGAGCCACAAATTCATAATTATTCACATTAAACATTTCAAGCAATGCATTTAACGACGCATCATCTAAATTACGCTGAAACATAATTTTTTTACCGGTAAAATCATACGGACTAGCAATGCCAGATGACTTCAACGACATAAAAATTAATGGGCTAGATTGGAATATTGTTGTCGCAACAACCAGTGGTTGTCCTTTTAACTTGGCAGCAACAATTGATGAGTCACCAACAGCAAAATCCGCTTTGCCGGATAATACATTTTCGATAACGCTGGTATTAATATCCCTTTCTCTTATTTCTACGTCAAAACCTGCGTCTTGATAATACCCTTTTTCTAAGGCCGCATAATAACCAGCAAATTGAAATTGATGAAACCATTTTAGCTGTAAAACAACCTTTTCTTGACCCCATGCAAAAGGAACGACTAACAGCAATAAAATAAAGAACTTCTTCATCACACAACTTATCAAGAACATGTCACTTTACTATAGTACAAACAAGTGAGAGATAAAGATTTTTATGTCTTATTATAGAGGTATCACCTCGAATCACTGAGGTATTCTCCGAACCCCTATATGAAACGGCATACTACTTGCTGTGATTACTGCTCTAGTGTCAATTTTTTGAGTTTTCTATGATTAACAATATTAATAACTATAGCCATTTTTTTAGCGGTAACACGACAAACTCATCGTCTACAGAAGTTGATGAAATAATTGCCTCACATAAATCACCTCAAGAAACGGCTACAAGTACTGTTGAAAATAGCCAATCCCATTTATTTCTCAGTAGTAAAGCACAAAAAATTAATGCCATATCAAATGAGTTTTTCACCGGAAATGATATGAGTTTCGATGATATTGACGCCTTAAAGACACGCGCCTATCAATTGGGGCTCATTAATAAAGAAGAGTATGGGCAGTTATCGAATACCGAATATTCTGCCGAAGAAATACAAGCATCAAAAGATTTATCAACAACAGGAATTGCTCATTACATCACCGACTTTTTGCAGCGTTTAGATGACAGTGATGCAGGTAAAACAGAAAACGCCACCGCAAATGACCAAGAAGACAATACTGAGGAAAGTGATGCATTAGTTGCGTTAAAATCAGCGTTAACAAACGCTAAGAAGATTATTGAAGACGTAGAAAGTGAAAAAGCAAACCCTGAATTTAAAGCCACATTAATTGATACCATTTCTGTTTTAAAAGACACCATTAACGCCAGTGCTTTTGAAAAAATGCCCTTAGATGACAATGTCGGCTTAACTAAAGTGTATCAAACGTTAGAAATCGTAGATAAAATTTCTCCTCAACGACTAACGAATGAAAAATTAAATCGCTATATGTCGGTGTCATTAGGATAATATCCTAATTATTGGCTTACTCAATAGCAAATGATCGGCTAATAACAACTGTTGTACCCTTGAGTGGTTAACGCCTCGTTGTAACAATATTAAGTAAAAGCCCAACTCCTCACGGAAGTGGGCGTTTACTTACATGCTTACCCTTCGTTATTTTTTCCTTTATATACCAACTTATACAACGCTGGTAACACAAGCAGGGTTAATAATGTTGAACTCACAATGCCACCTATAACCACTGTCGCTAAAGGCCGTTGTACTTCGGCACCTGTGCCAACATTAAACGCCATTGGTATAAAACCTAAACTGGCCACAAGTGCTGTCATCAGTACCGGCCTTAATCGCTGGCTAGCCCCTTGTTTAATTGCTTGCAGCAACAATAATCCTTCTTCTCTTAATTGACGAATAAAAGATAACATTACAACGCCATTTAATACTGCCACCCCTGAAAGTGCGATAAAACCCACAGCAGCAGAGATTGAAAAAGGCATGCCACGTAAGCTTAATGCAATGACACCGCCGGTAAGCGCTAAAGGCACACCGCTAAACACAATTAATGCATCACGAAGTGAGCCGAAAGCACTATACAACAACCCTAAAATCAACAATAAAGTTAATGGCACAACTAAGGACAAACGACGACTGGCAGATTGCAGTTGTTCAAACGTTCCGCCATAATCCAACCAATAACCTGCAGGTAAACCAAGTTGAGCACGCATTACCGTTTCAGTTTGGTTGATAAAACTGGCTAAGTCTCGC
Source organism: Thalassotalea hakodatensis (assembly GCF_030295995.1). Classification (NCBI taxonomy): domain Bacteria; kingdom Pseudomonadati; phylum Pseudomonadota; class Gammaproteobacteria; order Alteromonadales; family Colwelliaceae; genus Thalassotalea; species Thalassotalea hakodatensis. The sequence continues at coordinate 3,684,362 of NZ_AP027365.1, forward strand.
CCTTGCACATTAGCGGTGACTACCACATTACGTTTGCCGCTTTCACGGTTTATTTGGTTTGGCCCCTCTGCAATATTAATATCAGCAACTTCCCCTAAAGGAACATAGGCTAACTCAGCATTTTCTGACTGAGGAACAGCAACAGGAATTTGCGCCAAACGTTGAGGATCGTTTGACCATGATGTATTCATTCTAACCATCAACTTAAATCGACGGTCTCCCTCATAAATCAACCCAGCTTTTATCCCACCAACTGCAGTATTCACCGCTTGTTGAATGTCCATCACAGTTAGCCCTAATAACGCCATATGATCACGCTGCGGTGTAACCACTAGCGTTGGCAAACCTGATAACTGCTCTAAACGCACATCAGTAGCTCCTTGAATGCCTGACAGCAAACCCGTTGCTTTTTCACCATAGGTTTTCAATATGGCGAGGTCATCACCGTAAATTCGAATAGCAACATCAGCTCTTACGCCAGCAATAAGCTCATTAAAGCGCATTTCAATTGGCTGAGTAAATTCATAATTATTACCAGGTACATCTTCCACCCGATGCCTAATCTTTTCAATTAGCGCAGCTTTGGTGAGTGAAGATTCAGGCCATTCATTACGTGGTTTAAGCATAATAAAGGTATCTGCCACATTCGGCGGCATAGGGTCATTAGCAATATCTGGAGTACCTATTTTAGAAAACACCCGCTCAACTTCATCAAGTTCTGCGAGTGCATTCTCTAATTGACGTTGCATAGTGACTGACTGCTCTAAACCTGTGCCCGGAATACGCAAGGCATGCATGGCTATATCACCTTCATCGAGTTTAGGCAAAAACTCTGCGCCCATTTTATTGGCATGCCAGCTTACAGATATCAGCAAAACAATCGCACAAAAAAGCACTAAAGCAGATTGACGCAACGAAAACGATAATAATGGCTGATAAAGCTTTCTCGCCCAAGTCATTAAACGGTTTTCCTGCTCAACCACTTTGCCGCGTAGAAAAATAGCTAATGCAGCTGGAACAAAGGTAACAGCAAACAGTAATGCACCGAGCAACGCTGCAACAACAGTAAATGCCATCGGGTGAAACATTTTCCCTTCAACACCAGATAAGGCAAATATTGGTAAATAAACCAGCATAATGATTAACACCCCAAACACCGCAGGGTTAAACACCTCTTTAGTGCTGAGAAACACTTCATGAAGCCGCTCTTGAAGCGTTAATAATCGCCCGACTTTACGTTGTGCCATACCTAATCGACGTAATGCATTTTCAACCACAATGACCGCACCATCGACGATTATGCCAAAGTCAATCGCCCCTAAACTCATTAAATTACCGGATACACGATTAGCTGCCATTCCAGTAACCGCAAATAGCATGCTTAGCGGAATAACTAATGCGGTGATCAAAGCGGCGGTTACATTACCTAGTAAAAAAAGTAACACCGCAATAACCAAAACAGCACCTTCAAACAGGTTCTTTTGCACCGTTTCAATCGTTTTATCAACGAGCGAGGTACGATCATAAACCGGTTCAAGCAGCACGCCTGCTGGCATACTTTGTTGAATTTTTTCCAGTTGTTTAGCAACATTCTTTGCCACAATACGACTGTTTTCACCCAGCAACATCATTGCTGTCCCCATTACTGCCTCATCACCTCCGTAGGTTGCAGCCCCAGTACGGAGCTCTTTACCGAGAAACACATTGGCAACATCTTTGATCCTAACCGGTGCATCATCACGCTTAGCGACAACCAATTGCTTGATCTCATCTAAACTTTTTAACTGGCCTGGCGTTCGCACCAAATATTGTTCGCCATTTCGTTCAATATAGCCTGCACCTTGATTGATATTATTACGTTCAAGAGCCTCTACAACATCACCAATGCTTAATTTATAGGCGAGTAATTTTCCTGAGATCGGCGCTATCTGATATTCACGCTCAAAACCGCCAATACTATTAATTTCAGTAACTCCTGGTACTTTTAGTAACTGAGGTTTCACCACCCAATCTTGTAATGTACGTAAATCTTCAGCGCTATACGCTTCATCTGTGTCTTTAAGTGCTCCAGTTTCGGTATGAATAATGTAGGTGAATATTTCCCCTAAGCCACTAGCTATAGGGCCTAACGTCGGCTCAATTTGATTGGGTAACTCACCACGAATCGCTTGTAAACGTTCTCCTATTTGTTGTCGTGCCCAATATATATCAGTACCTTCATTAAAAATTACTGTCACTTGAGACAAGCCATACCGTGATAATGAGCGGGTATAGTCAAGTTTTGGTATACCAGCCATCGCATTTTCAATGGGAAAAGTTATCCGTTGCTCTACTTCTAGTGGAGTAAACCCTTGAGCCCCCGTGTTGATTTGTACTTGAATATTAGTGATGTCTGGCACAGCATCTATGGGTAGGCGCAGTAAATTATAGACACCTACGGCTGCAATGAATAAGGTCACCGCCATCATCAGCCAACGACGCTTTATCGCAAAAGAAATAATATGATCTATCATGCTAACCTCAATGTGCGTGGCTTGCGCCAGCTTTTAAAACATCTGCTTTAAGAACATAGCTATTGGTGGTCACGTATTCCGTATCGTTTGTTAGGCCTGATAATACTTCAACCCATTGCTCGTCAGCTTCTCCCAATATTAATGGTCGCGCTTCAAAGGTGTTGCCAAAGCGTGCAAATACCACAGGTTTATCCATCAGTTGCTGTATCGCTTGTTTCTCAACACGCATCGCTACCGGCTTATTACCGGTAACGATATCCGCTTTGACATGCATTCCAGGACGCCAATGGCCATCGGGGTTATCAATTAATACTCGCGCTCTAGCAATGTGACCTCCGGTCATTTTCGGTGCTAAATAAAACACTTTCCCCATAGCTTCTAAATGATGGTGTAAATCATATATCTTGGCTTGTTGGCCAATCGCCATATTTTCAATATTCTCAGGAAATGCCGATAATTCTACCCATACTTTGGAAAAATCTGTGATTTCTAATAACGCTTGTTGATCCGCACGTTCTCCCTGGCTAACTCCCTGTGCAGTCACCATACCTGCCGCAGGACTATAAAGAGTAAATGACTGTAACGTTTTATTATTTTTTATTTTCAGTACGGCTTGGCCTTTTTTAACGCTATCTCCAATCGTCACTAAAATCGACTCAACTAAACCCGCATAAGGCGACATAATGCTATATTGTCTATCTACCGTAGGGGCAATAACGCCGAATAACGTTTCTTTAAATTCAAGCGTACCAGCTTGCGCTAATTGAGTTTGAATATTGCTTGCTTCAATGGCTCGTTGAGATAGGTTAGTTCTTCCTTCGTGTTTTTCGAACTGCCATTGAAATTGCTCCGCTGCAATGGTCGCTTTTACGGTTACATCAAATGAGTGCGGCTGAGCGATGCTTTGTGTGCTGACTAAATAGTTTTGTTCTACCGTGAAATCAAGACGCTCTTGTTTGCCGTCTAGTCTTGACAATTCAACCTCTAGCGTAACATCATTTGGCGAAATAGGCTGGCCACCTTGGTATGCATACACGCGCATTTCAGGTGCAACACCGATTTCATAAAAGCTTACTTCTAACGCGGTATGCCCAGTTGTTAATAATCGGCCACCATGTTCCCCTGTTTGAGTAGATTCTTCTTGATGTCCGTGTTCGCCAGAAGCTTGTACCGTAAATACACCGGCAATCATAAGGGTCAGAGTAATACTGACAAATAAAATAAATTGTTTAATATTCATAGGTAATGTCTCTTATTCGTTCGCCGCATCAGCGACCAATGATTTACCGGTTAATCGTTGCATGGTTAATAGCGTGTGATATTGTGCCAAACGTACTACCAATAATTGTTTTTGTGCGTCAAAAAGCGATTCTTGCGCTTCAAGCAGCTGTAACACAGAAATTTGGCCGTTTTGGTAACTCGATTCACTATGGCGCAACAACTGCTCAGCCTGAGGTAATAAATGCTGTTGTAAGGTTTGTTCGATGGTTTCGTTTGCTTGCATGTGCGCATAAAGGCTTGCTAGCTGGTTACGTAACGATTGACGCAAAAGCGCCTGTTCTTCACTTAATTGACCGACTTTTTCTTGTGCCATCGCGATGTTGCCACGATTCGGTTTTTGCCACGTTAATGGCATTGAAAAACCTAATACCACACCACTATCATTATTTCCCGCGTTGTGTTTCACACCGCCTTCTAGTGTGATGTTTGCCACATTATTCGCTTGTTCAACAGCTAACCGGGCTTGCTGTATTTTTACTTGTTGCTCTAGTAGCACAAAGTCAGGTGCGCGATTAACGGCTTGATACCAAACTGTGTCTGATGGAATAGTCGGTAGCTTGCTTGTATCTCCTAGTACTCGTTCAAAGTCAGGTTCAGATAACCACATCTGACTGAGCGAAAACCTCGCCGCCTTTAATTCGCTTTGCAAATGTATTTTACGCAGTTTTAGCTCTGCCAGCCGATATGAAACCCGAGAAATATCAGCTTTTAACACTGCACCGGCTTTCGCTCTGGTCTTTACCACGTTGAACAATCGCTGAATGTCAGATTCACGTTTTTGATGCCAAGTAAGCAACTGCTGTTGATACAACACCTGATAAAATTTACGCGCAGTATCGGTTAATATTGATAACCTATCTGATTGATATTTCGACGTGCTTTGTTGTTGTTTCTTCTGTTGTAGCGCCATACGTAATGAGCGCTTATCACCAAGCTCAATCACTTGGCTCAATGACAAGGTAAGGTCCGCTGATTTTACCCCTTGACTTTCACCTGTTCCGAGAACATTTTCCAGCTTCACGCCTAACCTCGGCGTAGGCCGTATACTTGCTTGTAGTAAACGAGCGTCTAACATTCGTGCTTCGTACGGATACCTTTTCAACGTTGGATGATAGGTAATACTCTTTTGTAACGCATCCGTTAACGTTAATGATTCATTTGCCAAAGCTTTACTGCACAGTAACAGTACAAACAGATGACATAGTGTTGCCCTACCTAATAGGGCAGTAATAATATGCATAATGTGTATTCTCTTAAAAATTTATGACAAGGCCGTAGCCTGTTTAACTAAAATAGAGAGAATACGCATTCGGGGGTGGTAAAGGAGGACTGTAATACAAGCTAGTATAAGCGGGTATAGACTGCGTTAGTGTCGTTGCTACACAGCCAGTAAAATTAACACCAGTACCGTAACCACTAAGACAGCTTAAATGAACATGTATTTCATGTTCCTTGTCTTGCTCTGATGTAACTTTATGATGTAAATCAAGCCCTTCTACATGTTGCACATGAGAATAGCTGGCATGCTCTTGATCAGGAGGATAAAAAGGCGCGCTATCACAGCTAAAAAAGCTATGTACCAACAGCAATATTGCGTAAGTAAGTTGTTTCGCCTTCATTTCAAATATCATTCTTATGGCAAAAAAGTATTGCCCTAGTAGTGTAATAAATTGCCGAGACACTATAACATTATTGGCTAGCATGTCACTTAATAGTGATGATCATGAGCGCGTGAAACCCTTTGATGTTTATTTTATAAGGTAACACGTATCTCTTTACATCAAGTTGTCGTAGTATAAAGCTTCCAGTTACAGGAAGGTCAATATGAAGATTAGTCAATTAGCAGAACAAACACATGTTCCAACAAAAACTATTCGTTATTATGAAGATATTGGGCTTTTAAAACCTGCAAAACGTGCAGAAAACGGCTACCGATATTACCAAGTTGAAGATGTTCAATTACTTATTTTTATTCGTCGTTGCCGAGAGTTAAATATGTCACTCGACGAGATTAAAACGTTAGTGCAAGTACAGCGTCAGCCAAATATTTCTTGTGATACGGTCGATTCAATGATTGCTCAACAACTCGATAACGTTCGAAAAGCCCAAAAAGAACTACAAAAATTGGAACGCTCATTAGCGAAACTAGCAAAGTGCTGCACCAGCAATAAAATAGAAGATTGCAAAATACTTAATACGCTCAATGCTTCGCATTAGGCACATAAAACAATCTTCGCGTTAAAATGCTTCACACTAAAGATAACTAACTATTAATTATTGCCATCTTTTCCTAGTTATTCGTTGTCTTCCTGTAAATGTTCAATAAAGAAACGCCAGCGTTTTTCAACAAAATAAGGGTGTTCATCTAATACATGTCCCATTTTTGGCATGATCAACAGATCAAAATCTTTATTCGCGTCGATCAGTTTATCAACTAAACGCATGGTCGCAGAAGGGTGAACATTGTTGTCTAGTTCACCGTGGGCAAGTAGTAACTTCCCCTTTAGTCTTTCCACGTTCGTGTAATTCGATTGTTGTTGCCATGCCTCACTCATTGGCCAACTCATCCATATTTCATTCCAACCTGCTTTATCAACACGGAAGTCATGGTTACCCGATGCACTGACGCCAGCGCTAAAAAAGCTATTATGCCTTAACATCGCTTGCACAGTATCATAGCCTCCAGCACTGAACCCATAAATACCAACACGATTAATGTCCATATATTGTCGATCTTTAGCTAATTGTTTTATTGCCCAAACATGATCATCGGTTCCTGCTGCTAAGTTTTTGTAACTCACACGGTGAAATTCACACCCTCTTTTACTGGTGCCACGGCCATCCATTTTAATTACAATAAACCCAAGCTCTGCCAAGGCAGGGCGAGTATTGGCAAAAGTTGAAAAGGATTTTGGCGTGAAAAAATTATGTGGTCCTGTATAAGTATCATTAATAACAGGATACTTTTTGCTCGCATCGAAGTTTGATGGCTTATAAAGCAAACCATATAGAGGAGTTACGCCATCATCCGCAATGACACTAAATGGCTCTGGTGGTTGCCAGCCTAGTGCAGTTAATTGGCCAATGTTTGCTTGATCAAGTTGTGTGAGTTTCTCCCCTGTTACTGCACTTCGCAGCCAAGATTGCGGTGGTGTTTTTGCATCAGAGAATGTGTCAATAAAGTAATTAAAGTTTGGCGATAAACGCGTATTATGTTCAAAAGGTTCAGGAGTGAGTAGCGTTAAATCACTGCCATCAAGGTTAATACGATATAAATGACGTAAGTATGGATCACGATTCTTTTCTTTCCCTGAAGCTTCAAAATATAAAACGCCTTTTTCTTCATCAACCGCTCGAATAGCCCTAACAGTGTATTCCCCCTGAGTTATCTGATTTAACAGCTCTCCCGTGGTAGTGTTATATAAATACAAGTGTTGATAACCGGAACGCTGTGAACTCCAAATAACGTGGTTTTTATTATTTAAGTGATACGAAACTTGTACCCAAGGATCAATAAATTCATCGTTTGACTCTTTTATTACTGAAACAACTTGTTTCTCTTTCGCGATCACTTTACGCAAAAATAGTGTTTTATTGCCTCGTCGACGATCTTGGTAGTAAAAGTCACCTTTATGCCAGTATCCCCATAGCGCCCTTCCATAATATGTTTGCATTACTTTAGGGGCATTTAGTGCGCTTGCTTCCTGGTTAACAACATCAATAAGTACAACCTGTGCCATAGGCAATGTTTGATCGCCCGCTTGGGGGTAATAGTAACGTACACTATTCACGTTAAAATCATTATCAGCGGTACTATCAGTTAATGTTAATTGAGTAACGCCTTGGCGGAATAGCCGATAAGTGATGACATAATGACTATTTTCCGACCAATAAAGGCCTAAATGGTTCTGTTCATCGAAACCCTCATCATTTAGCCGCTTATTAGGAACTGAATGTGTGACAGCATAAGGGGATGACTCAGATCCATCTTCAGTTAATTGTTTACAGTCTTGCGTGGATGTTTTACACAAAAACAAATTGTAATTTTCCACTTTAACAAAATGTTGCTTATCTGGTGAAGTATATCTTCTTATCTTATCTTGTGACTTTTGTTTAGATGCCGCACGGCATTGATAAGGACTTGCAACGATATCACAACGATAAGGTTGGTTATTTATATCAAAATTAAGCACTTTGCCATTGAATTTAACGTGACTAAGCGGAGAACTTTGCCAGTCAATTGGCTCTTCTAAATTAAGCGATTGTGTTAACTTAACTTTGTCAAACAAAGGCGTTTTTACTTTATCATTGGCGTTAACCCGCACGAATTCCTGCCCGCGCTTTTCAGAGTAGCGTTCAAACCAAAACTCATCAGCCTTGTCGTCAATCCAATGTCCAGTTAACGACAAATTATGTACTTTATTTCTTAAATTCTTTGCACTGAACGCTTTAGCACGCTCAATATTATCATCTATTGATTTGTGTTTAATTGCTGGCGTGTGCTGACAACTTATTAAACATAAAAGAAGAAAAAACAGGGATATAAATTTCATAAAAATACTCATACAATTAGCAATTACCTTTGCTATTGTTATTGCCTTTTTGCAAATATTTAAGGCCAGCAATCACTTGCTGGCCTTATAAAAACTCACTAAGAGTTATATGTGATTATTGTTTAAAACCGATATGTGGCAGTAACAAAGTACTCTAAACCAACTGGGTTATATTTGGTAATATCGGCAAATGGCCACCACTCTTCTGATTCGTGTTGATGTGGTTTTTTATCGAATAAATTCGTTACCGCAGCACTCAAAGTCAAATCATCAGAAATATGGTAAGTGGCACTCATATTAACCGTTGTCCATGCTGGATAGCGTTCATTGACGTCATCAGACCATCTCACAGGCGATGTACCTAAGCGATTAACAAAAAAGGCAACCGACAAGTCATCATTATTCCAACCCAAAGTAGCGGTTGTGCGTGTGCGGAATTCATTGTTCCATTGATAGTCTCGAATATTCTCTAACTCATCTTCAGGAAGAAATCGTTCATTAGTCTCCAAGATGTGCGTGTAATCAATATTGAAAAACACTCGACCAAGTCCAGCTAAGTCATGGGTATATTTCGATGATATATCAATACCTTTCTGCTCACGCTCACCTGTATTAAATGGGCTAGTTACCGTTGAAAGTACATCATTACCCGATGGCCCGCCTCGAGAAACGCGATTTAACATTTCCTGACACTTGGCAGAATTTTGATCAACTGTTTGCCCAGACTCGGTAAACCCAAGCGTACATTCAGCTTCATAACGCAATACTGAACTTGCCCCTAAATTACCAATTTTCTTTTCTAAAGACACTTGATAATAATCAAACGTAACTGACCAGTCATCGGTAATGCTAGCAACCAAGCCGATATTTAAACTATCGCCCGTTTCTTCTTCTAAAGAAAGATCGCCCTTAGATTCTTGGCGAACGCTGATGCCGTAATCATCACCACAACCACTCCAGCTTTGCCCTGAAGTTAAGCCAGTGTTGTTCACACAGGTTAAATAATCAATTGGGCTTGCAAATGAAGAGCTTTCACCTGCATACATATAATGCATATCTGGTGCTCTAAATGACGTGGAATACATCGTTCTGATTAACAACTCTTCCATTGGTCGCCAAGATAAGCCCGCTTGATAAGTAAACGCTCCGTCAACATTTGATTCATCATCATAGTAATCATAACGACCCGCTAATGTGGCTTCTAATGAACCAATGGTGCTTTCTTTCGCAGCTAGTGGGATAGATAACTCTAAACCTGCAGCATATCGTTCACGATCACCTTTACCTGTAATGCCTGACCAACCATAAATATCACCACGTACGGTTTCTTCGTCAGTGATAAATTCATACCCTTCTTTTAGGTACTCAGTAACAAAAGCAAATTGAGCTTCACCTGCGGGTAATTCAATTAAAGAACCACTAATATCAAATGATAAACTGTGTAAATATGAATCACCTTTTCCGACTGAGTGATGAAGAGCACTGGTAAACATATCAGGCGTTAATTGACCAAAGATGTCGATATTAGTTGGTTCGTAGTTAGCATTTAACTGTGATGCATTAACTACAACCCAACGTGAACCTTCCCAAGGTTGAGTCCAATCAGTACCTTTTTCACCATACAATAAACTCAACATCTTTTGATCATCAAAACGACCTACAGTGTCTTCATAATCATATTGGCCCGTAGTGAAAGTAACCGCATAATCATATTCATCTGCGATCACCCCTTCTATACCTACAATACCTGTCATAGACGTTTCATCAAACTCTTGGTTTGAAGTTGGTACTTCAAAGTTTCTAAAACGTCGCCAAAAGTGACGATTCCCTAAAAAGGTGCTAGCATCATTAATGTCTTCTTGAACAACGTAATCAACACCATAGCTATATCGATATAATCCGGCATCACCTTCAGATTTTGTGCCTAAAAAGGTAGCAAAAATACGCCCATCATCTAACTCATACTCCGCGTTTACAAAAAGATTAGTTCGATCACGCTCATTACGTACGGTATATGTATTATACGGATTGTCTCCGCAGTAGTAAGGGTCAGGATCAAAATGCACTCGCCCTGGCGGTTGCACCTTTTCATAACCAAGTGGTTCACAACGTCCTGATAAATCTTTCATCGCGATGGGATCTGGTTCCCATTTAGCCCAATAACTCATCACTTGTTCTGGGCCATGTCTATCAGGGTTTGGACCATCTTCCGGCTCGTCAAACCATCCTCGGTCATCACCATGAATTGGATCGCGTTGATCAATTTCAAGCACAGCGGTATAGCTAAATTTATCATGTGTTCCACCAGTGCTCAGTGTAAATTTTTTGCTTGCACCACCGCCGCCTTTAGTATCTCCAAAACGAGCCGTAATTTGATTAAAATCGATATCGTCTTTTAAAATTACATTGACTACACCTGCTACAGCATCTGAACCATAAATTGCTGATGCGCCACCGCTAAGTATTTCAACGCGTTTTACCGCTTCCGTAGGAATCATCGCAAGGTTAACGATATTACCCGCTACATTTCCTGAAGGCTTTGGTAATACCGGTATGCGTCTTCCATTTATCAATGTTAACGTGTAACTTGCCCCAAACCCTCTTAAGTTAATAGCTTGCGCATTCGCATTAAAATTATTTGAGCTTTCTTCACCAACGAAAATACCCGTATTTTTAGCAAGTGAATCTAACGCATCAAACACGTTAGCATGCCCCTGTAATTGAATATCAGCTGCAGAAATTGTAACGATAGGTGTTACACCTTCAATGGATGTTCTTTTAATTCGTGAACCCGTGACTTCGATGCGTTCAACACCTTCTTCTTCAAGGTTAGCAGCATCTTCAGCTGCAAAACTGGCTGTACTCATCGATGAAAAAGCGCTTGCAACAGCCAATGCTGTTACACTTTTTCGTGTGATTAAAGTTTTAAAAAAATTAACCGTCATACCCCCTCCCGGGTTTTAATACATTCATTTTTGATATTTTTTTATTAATAAAATAAGAGGAATACAACACCAATATAATGTGTAGACCACCAACAGATATAATGTATACAATATATCTGTTGGTAGGATCAAGTAAAAAAAGTAACTTACGGATGAAATTTTTTTATTTATAATTTGTGCATAAATATCTAAGAAAATTGAAAGCTATAAAGATAGACGGCTACAGGATAGGTTGGGTACCTATTACATTGTTAGTATCTATATAAGAACAATTATGTATATTGAATGACTATTGAGGACGTAAGCCACTCTATAACAGAGAAAACATTCCGTTAAAGTACTACTTTACCTACACGAATATTTAGCCTTTTTGATAGCCTGGTTAAATTTGCACGATCAACGGATAAATATTTAGCTGTTTTAGTCCAGTTTCCCTGATGTAGTTCCAGCGCTTGCTTAATTATTCTACGCTGATAGTCATCCATTAAAAGACGTAAATTCACTGTCTTTTCAAGCGTAATTGGCTGTGTGTTCTCGCTAGTTTCGCTCAGGTCATTAAGTTCATCTACCGCAAATGAATTCGCGCTTAATTCATCGCTATCAGCTGGATGAATCGTCACTATTTCTTTATGTTTATTTACAGCTGACACCTTTGCACATGCCTTTAGCGCGGCTCTACTCAGTAAGTGTTCAAGTTCACGTACATTGCCAGGCCAATTATACTCCTGCAACCTAGACATAAGATCAGGTGAAATTTTTAATTGATTAACGCCTAATTTACGTTTGGTGCGCTCAATAAAAAAACCTGACAATAAGGAGACATCACCCTCTCTTGCTCTTAATGGCGGAACGTTTACTGGGTATACATTCAACCGGTGAAATAAATCTGCACGAAAACGACCCGCTTCAACTTCTGTTTTTAAGTCTCGGTTCGTTGCAGCGATCACACGCACATCAATATTTATGACTTCATCTTGACCAACAGGTTGAATTTCTTGACTTTGTAACGCCCTTAATAATTTACTTTGTGCTGCTAATGGCAATTCTCCCACTTCATCAAGAAATAACGTACCGCCATTAGCAATTAAGAATTTTCCTGCCCTTTTATTCTCAGCGCCTGTATAAGCGCCTTTGATATGACCAAACAATTCACTTTCAACTAAATTTTCAGGTAAAGCTGCACAGTTAACATAAATAATCGCCTGATCGGCTCGGCTTGATTGTTGATGAATGCTATGTGCAACTAATTCCTTGCCCGTTCCGCTTTCGCCTTGTATTAATACAGAAAAATTGGATGGTGCCACTAATGAGATCTCATTTCTGAGTTTGTCTATCGCGCTACTTTTCCCAATGATTTCTAGATGGTTTCCGGAAACGCTTGGCTCACTTAATGCCCGCATCACTTCTTTAGAGCGAGTAACATTCGCCTCTAATACATCTACCGTTGAAGCAGTATGTAAACTTACTGACGCCATTGATGCAATTAAGGCTAATGAACGCTCAGAAATCTGTTCAAACACCCCGGGTGATAAGCTATCAAGTGTCAGAACACCGATTAAGTTATTTTCAAAATATAATGGGATCCCCATACAAGCATGAACGGGCAAATCACCATCAGTAGCAGATAATAGGCCATCGTATGGATCTGGCATTGTCGAGTTAGCTGGAAAACGAATCGCTTTTTTAGATTGGCATATAGCATTGAACCTAGGCTGTTCATTAATAATAAATCGACGCCCCATGGTTTCAACATCAAGGCCTTGAGAGGCTAAGGGCTTCAGGCAATCACCTTGATAAACCAATAACACTATGGCATCACAAATAATGACTTTTCTAATCGCGGTTAATAAATCATCAAACCGCTGCTGACTTGCAACACTTTGCGCTAACTCAATAGATAACTCGAGTAATTGGCTATCCGTTAGATTATTCATATCAAGCACCTTAATGACTCTTTATAAGTCAATATGACACACTTTATAAGTATGTCAAATTGACACAAGACAAAACTAAAAAACAAACAATGTTTTTAATAACAATACGTTATGAATATGGCACTATTATTGATTATATAAGTTCATTACTCATTAAAAAAATGAATCGATATGTACTCTAATTTTGCCCTAGCAACTAACCACCAATTAGATAACACTGAATTAAATTATCAAAAATGTATCATTATTGGTAACTGGACAATGATCGTTTCGTTCTTCATCACTGTTATGTGTTTGATGATCAATTTTTTGTTCGACTATCAATTCTCAATTGCGGTACAAATCAGTGCGCATGTTGCAACCATCCTTTTTGCTAGTTTGTTTAAAGTTAGTTATGTCATTCGCTGCATTGGTGTTCATGGCCTAGGGTTTAAAATTTTCTAAACACTATTATCTCAATAATCACCACTCATCTAATTTATTTCAGCATCTATCGTTACAATAACGACATAACGAAGGGCGCTGTACTTTTCTATTTTCTACAACCGACTGATGCTTTATGCATCACCCATTACCTTCGGAGTTTATATGTTATCTTCACAAGACATTAAAATTGTGCAATCAACCCTGCCACTCATTGAACAAGCGGGCACGCAAGTCACCGACCACTTTTATCATAGAATGTTTACCCACAACCCAGAATTAAAAGATATTTTCAATTTAAGTAACCAACATAGTGGTAAGCAAAAAGTTGCCTTATTTGAAGCTATTATTGCTTACGCTAAAAACCTCAATAACGTTTCGGTACTCAAGCATGCTGTGGAACGAATTGCCAATAAACATACCAGTTTTCACATCAAACCTGATAATTACGTCGTTGTAGGTCATCACCTCATTGAAACCATGCGTGAATTATTGACTGTTCATTTCACACAAGCCGTTGAAGAAGCTTGGAAGGCTGCATATGGAGTATTAGCAAATTTATTTATTCATCGTGAAGAAGAACTCTACTCACAACGAGAATCTATGACTGGTGGTTGGCGCGGAAAACGCGCGTTTAGTTTATTAGCAAAAACAACGGAGTCTTCACTTGTCACAAGCTTTATTTTTGAACCGGTTGATCAACAACCGGTTATGCATTATCAATCTGGGCAATATATCGGTATTGAGTTAAAGCCAACAACTTCTGACTTTAACGAAATTCGTCAGTATTCATTGTCAACAGCGCCGAACGGGAAAACCTATCGTATCTCAGTGAAACGCGAAACGGGCGAACACAAGGGCATAATGTCTAACTATTTGCATGATCATCTTAAACTTGGCGATATTGTTGATTTACATGCGCCAGCTGGCGACTTCTATTGGCAAGATAGACAAAAACCAGTGGTGCTTATCTCGGCAGGTGTTGGTGCTACCCCAATGCAAGCTATGCTAGATAGTTTGGCTGAAAGCCAGTACGAGTTTCCAGTTACTTATCTTCATGCCTGCGAAAATAAAGCATTGCATTCTTTTACTAAACACACAGAAAAACGTTGTAAAGAGCATGGATGGCAATATTTTACCTGGTACAACCAAGAAGTAAGTCATGATGAACATACGTTTGAAGGGTTTATCAATTTTAATCAGGTTGAATTACCCGCAGTAGATGGTGATTTTTACTTGTGTGGCCCAGTAGGCTTTATGAAATATGCAAAAGAAAGTTTAATTACATTAGGTGTTGAGCCAACACGTATCCATTACGAAGTTTTTGGTCCACATTCCACACTTTAAATGATTATAAAAAGAAAGTACGTATAAATACTGCTGTGCATTATCAAAATACGCAGCAGTATTTCATGATTGTAGCTAAAAGCATTTAAGGGCAATAACACCATCAATTATAATTACCGTTAACTTATATTATCTGGCCCAACTTGCACCACTAATTTACCAAAATTTTCACCTTCCAATAACCCAATAAATGAAGATACAGCATTTTCCAATCCATCAACTTTATGTTCCTTATACTTAATTTTTCCTTCAGTTAACCACTGGAACATATCGTGACTAAATTCATCATATCGATGGCCATAATCATCAAACACAATAAAGCCTTGCATTTTGATACGTTTAACCAATAACGCTCCCATTAACGCAGACATTCTGTCTGGACCTTCTGGTAACTCAGTTGCATTGTATTGTGAAATAAGCCCACATAAGGGCACACGTGCAGATGAATTTAATAAAGGTAAAACGGCATCGAATACTTTACCGCCAACATTTTCAAAATAGACGTCTATGCCGTCGGTGCAAGTTGCTGTCAATTGTTCGGATAAATCGTCATGGTAATGATCTAAACAAGCATCAAAACCAAGCGTGTCTACCGCATAATCACATTTTTCTTTACCGCCTGCGATACCCACTACTTTACAGCCTTTTATCTTGGCAATTTGTCCAACTAAGCTTCCTACCGCACCAGTTGCTGCGGCAACAACGACTGTTTCACCACGTTGTGGCTGGCCAATATCGAGCAACCCCATATATGCCGTTAATCCTGGCATACCTAATACACCTAAAGCATATGAAGGATTAGCCATATGGTTATCGAGTTTTATTAAGCCCTCGCCGTTAGAAATACTATAATCTTGCCAGCCACCAAACGCGACAACCCAATCGCCTTTTTGATAATCTGCATGATTAGATTGTTCGACACGGCATACACTGCCCCCCACCATTACGTCATTAATACCCACTGGCTCAGCATATGATTTTGCATCATTCATACGGCCTCGCATGTACGGATCTAGTGATAAGTAAACAGTACGTAATAACAATTCACCTGACTGTGGTGTTGGTAGTTTAGATTGTAAAAGAGTAAAGTTTTCATGTGTTGGCGCCCCTGATGGACGTGAAGCTAAAACAATTTGTCTGTTTTTTTGTAAGTTCTGAGTCATAAGCGTGGCTCTCTTTGTCAATATTAGGTCTCACTTATAAAAACCCTTTAAATAGATTCCGATAAGCGTTCAGATTAATCAATAAAATCAAAATAGTTGAGCTTTTGAGCCAACAAGAAACACATGAAGCTCATTGCTCAACCTTATAAATTTCGTCAATTAGGTCAGTGCTGTTGAGTCATTAACACGCAGTTTCAAGTATCTTTTTACTGACGTTGAGATCTATATCACTATGCTCTCCAAGTGCTACCATGCCATGTTGCTCTAACTTTTCAATAAGATCAGGTATATGTTGTTGATTTAAGTTAACGTCAGAAAGTCGTGTTGGCACGCCCATGTTTTTGAAAAAGTCTTCCGTTAAAGCAATTGCTTTAGCTATTTTTTGCTCGTCGCTACCTTCTGTTATGCCCCAAACACGATCTGCATATTGAATGAGCTTATCACGCTTGTCTTCGCGTTTTACTTTCATAACCGCGGGTAAAACAATCGACAGCGTTCTTGCATGATCAATATTAAAGCTGCCCGTTAATTCATGACCGATCATATGCGTAGACCAATCTTGAGGTACACCCGCACCAATCAAGCCATTGAGCGCCATGGTCGCTGACCACATGATATTAGCTCGAATAGTTAAATCTTCTTTCGTTTCAGCCTTTAGGGCTTTAGGGCCTTCTTCGATTAAGGTTTGTAATAAACCTTCCGCAAATCGATCTTGTACTTTTGCATTAACACTATAAGTTAAATATTGCTCCATCACATGAACGAAGGCGTCAACAACACCGTTACTGATCTGACGATCAGATAACGATAACGTCACCTTAGGATCTAACACTGCAAACTGTGGACATACCAATGGACTTGAGAATGGTAGCTTGTTTCCTTCACGTGTAACCACTGAATTGCCGTTACTTTCAGAGCCAGTAGCAGGTAACGTTAATACAGCGCCTATAGGTAACGCCTCTTCTACTGGCTCTTGCTTAGCAAGAATATTCCATGCGTCGTCACCTTTATATAAAGCGGCTGCTGCAATAAATTTAGCACCATCAACCACTGAACCACCACCCACTGCGAGCAAATAATCAATGTTATGTTGTTTAATCAATTCTTGTGCTTTCATTAATGTTTCATAACGAGGGTTTGGTTCAATACCTGAAAATTCAAACCATGTATGATCCGTTAACGCTGCTGCTACTTGGTCGTACACACCATTATGCTTAATTGACCCGCCACCATAAACGACCAACACGTTTGCGTCTGTTGGAATTTCACTACTCACTTGTTTAATTTGTCCGTCACCAAAATGAATTCTTGTTGGGTTATGGAAACTAAAATTTAACAAAATATATTCCTCAAAATTTAATATGATTATGCACTTAACGTACGAAGTAATTTTTCAGCTACTAATGCCGAGCTTGCAGGGTTTTGACCGGAAATAATCAAACCATCTTGAACAGCAAAAGCATGCCAGTCTTCGACTTTTTGGTAATCAGCACCACGTTTTACTAACTCGTCTTCAAGTGAGAAAGGTACTACCGCCGTTAACTGTACTCCTTCTTCTTCACTGTTAGTAAATCCGGCAATGGCTTTATTGTTAATCACGTAATCACAAGCACTATCTTTAACATTTAATAACGCTGCGGTGGCATGACAAACAACAGCGACTGGCTTTTCAGCCGCAAGGAATTGTACAATTAATTGAATAGAGTCTTTGTTCTCTGTTAAGTCCCATAGTGGACCATGGCCTCCTGGGTAAAACACTGCATCAAAGTCATTAGCGTTTATATCAGCTAACACCTTTGTATTTGCTACAGCAGACTGTGCCGTTGCATCATTGAAAAATTTAACGGTTGCTGGCGTTTGAGCATCTTCAGATTCACTATTCGGATCAATTGGCGCTTTTCCTCCAAGTGGTGAAGCAAGGGTAATATCAGCACCCGCTTCTTTAAACGCATAATAAGGAGCGGCAAATTCTTCAATCCAAAAACCTGTTTTTTCACCTGTGTTACCAAGTTGGTCATGAGAGGTTAATACCATTAATATTTTCTGTTTGTTCACTGTAGCCACCTATATGTATTAGTTTTATAAATAACGCGTTGATGAAATACAGTTTACATAACCAATAAAAATCTAACAATGCAGAGTAAATAAGCTTCTTTGTATCAATTAATGATACAATCACTTTTCCTTTTACCGCGATTGAAATAACTAATGGACTTATCGTTTGAAAAATTAAAAAGTATGGTGGTCTTCGCTCAAGTAGTTGAGCAAGGCACATTAAGCGGTGCTGCAAAACGTATTGGTTTATCAAGAGCGGTAGTGAGTTATCATATAAAAAAACTTGAAGCGCAATTAGGTATTAAGCTAATAAACCGTTCTACTCGTACATTATCGTTAACCGAGGCAGGAAGAGACTATTATCAACATTGTAGCATTATCGCAGAGCAAGCCTCAGCGGCCAATCAACAAATTGAAAACCTAAAAAATAACCCAACTGGCTTACTAAAGATCACTTGCCCAGTAAATGTAGGGCTGCAAACTATTGTGCCAGCCCTCAATGAATTTAGACACCGTTACCCTAATATTGAGCTTGATATTATGCTGACTGATGAAGTCGTTAATATCATCAAAGAAGGCATTGATTTAGCGATTCGCGGCGCTCCACTGTCAGATTCAGGGCTACAAGCCACTAAGCTATCTACCCTTAAAACTTGCTTATGTGGTTCCCCTGAGTATTTTAAAAAACATCCAAAACCACAACATCCAACAGATTTAAACCAGCATCAATGG
The DNA here is from genome assembly GCF_030295995.1 of Thalassotalea hakodatensis. Classification (NCBI taxonomy): domain Bacteria; kingdom Pseudomonadati; phylum Pseudomonadota; class Gammaproteobacteria; order Alteromonadales; family Colwelliaceae; genus Thalassotalea; species Thalassotalea hakodatensis. The sequence goes on from NZ_AP027365.1 coordinate 3,703,308, forward strand.
GTAATCTACAAATTAACCTCAGGTACACTTGAGCTCACAAAAGGTACACGCTCGTTCAGTATAGAAATGAAAGGAAGCATTCAAACAAATAACGCTGCTGCTCGAACCGCCTTTGTCGAAGGAGGACATGGTTTAGGCAGAATACCTATTTATGATGCGAACCCAAAAATAAAACAAGGCAGTTTGATCTCAGTGCTTGATGATTACGTAATGAAAGATATTAACGTTTATGGTGTTTTTCCGCCGGGTGCGGCGGAGTCAAAAAAGTTACGGCTATTAATCGATTTTTTAAAGAGTTATTTTGTAAAATCTACTTTGTTAAATCCACTTTAGCTATATTGAACCTATTAGTAGCTTAACCATTTAAGTTGTTAAACCTCAACTGTAATACTAAAATTATTGGCTATATATAGCCCGAACGTACTTCCCTAACACGCTGAAAAATAGCGCGTTGCCGTTAAAACTCTTTACAGGCATTAACCACAAGATGTATATGTTTAATAAAAAAAACAAAGAAATTGAACAGCTAAAGCAAGAACTAGCTAAAGCTAAATCTGTTATTTCTGCAATTAATGATTCTGTCGCTAATATTGAATTCACTCCTGACGGTATAGTGTTAGATGCAAATAACATTTTCTTAGATGTTATCGGATACAACAAACAAGAAGTCATTGGCCAACATCATCAAATGTTTTGTCAACCTAACTATGTAAGTTCTTCCGACTATCAACAATTTTGGACTCAGTTAAAAAAAGGAGAACCTAAGTTCGGTCATTTCGAAAGAGTCACTAAAAATGGTGACATACTCTGGCTTGATGCTACCTACTTCCCAGTAAAAGAAAATGGTGCTGTTACTCGGATCATAAAAATAGCAAATGATATAACCGGTGATAAAAAAGCCCTTGTCGCACAGTCTGCTATTTCTGAGGCATTAGATAAATCGCTAGCAATGATTGAATTTACTCCACAGGGTGAAATCATTCATGCGAACCGTAACTTTCTCCAAACATTAGGCTACAACTTAACAGAAATTAAAGGTGGTCATCACAAAATGTTTTGTGATGACCAATTTTTACATGACAACCCTAATTTCTGGCAACAATTAGCAAACGGTGAGCATAAATCAGGACGCTTTAGTCGTTTAGATAAATACGGACATACAGTTTGGATAGAAGCGACTTATAATCCTATTTTTGACGAAAATGGCAAGGTGACTAAAGTGATCAAGTTTGCATCAGATATCACAAACAGGGTCGAAAAATCATTACAAGTGTCTCAAGTGGCAGAAGCAGCAAAAGTGACATCTGAACAAACCGAGCAGAGTGCCAATGATGCAAATGTAAAACTTGAAAAGTCGATTGAAACATCAGAGTTGATCTCTGCTCAAGTGCAAAATTCAATGGAATCTATTGGCCATCTAAACGAACAATCAAAAAACATTACAGCGATTGTTTCAACGATTAGTGCAATTGCAGAGCAAACCAATTTACTCGCGTTAAATGCAGCCATTGAAGCAGCTAGAGCAGGAGAACAAGGCCGAGGCTTTGCGGTTGTTGCTGATGAAGTAAGAAGTTTGGCAGCTCGTACTAGTCAATCAACCAATGAAATCAATGAGGTTGTGAAACTAAACGAACAATTAACCAAAGAAGCCACCGACATTATGCATCAAGTGGAAGGAACAACGAAAAAAAGTTTGACTCAAGTGTCAGAAGTGAGCGATGTAATGCGAGAAATTATTTCTCGAGCATCAAATTTAACAAATATGGTTAAAGATATCTCACATTGATACTATTGGCTTTTCAATAGACCCTAGATTTAACCTAATAATGTGTTTACCAAGGAAGTCTGATCTGACATTAATCTTCTATGGTTTTAACTAATAATGTCAGTCAGATATGAGCGAAAAAGAGATCTTGAAACTTTGCTTTATTGCTTGCGAATAACGGGTATCCACCAACGAATTCGCATCTCATTCATTGGCCTAAATGGGATAGGAAAATACGCCACTATGTCAGGCTTGTTCCCATCCCTTTCATAGCCAGTCGAGGGAAACCATTCACCATAGATATATCGGTTTGTTTTCATTGAAGTCTTATATGTACAATTAAACTCCGCATAAGTTGAACAAGGTACTGTATAAGCATCAAACCCATTGAAGCTATCCTCACTTGTTGCTTCAATGCCTAAAACATCCGTAAACTCATCCCGTCTTCCATTTTCTTTTGGAAAATATGCAGAAAGCAATGATGAATTTGTGATAGGGCATGGCCTACCGTTATTTAGCTGATATAGTTTTTTATAGTCTTCTGAACCAACATATTCCTTCCAGAATTTAGGCCCATCCTTAACAAAACTTTCGAACTCAAAACTTTTGCTTTTACCTATTATATTGAATTCTGGAACCTCAATTATTTTATAGTTCATATTTTCACCTACTTTATTGTCCTTAGGAAAGAAGACTCGTTTATATGAAGAAAGTGAAGTGCCTCCTAAGCGAGCTTTACTCGGGTTTATTCCGTGTATATTTCGAAATGCTCGAGTGAAAGCATTAGGAGATTCGTACCCATATTTTAATGCGATATCAACAATACTTTCGTTAGTATTCAACAACTCAACAGCAGCTAAGGTCAGTTTTCGTCTTCTGATATACTCAGCACAGGTAATCTTAAAATGAGCAAAGAACATACGATGGAAGTGGTATTTAGAACAACAGGCTTCCTTTGCTACATCCCCAATACTAAAAGCACTATCTAAGTTACTCTCGATATATTCAATTGCTAAATTCATTCGTTGTGACCAAGTCATATACTCAAGTCTCCTATAAAGAAGCTATGGTATTTAATCACTCTAGCACCTGTCTCACCTTTTCTTGCTGTTTTTAAATTATCTCAAAATTTAAAACCTTATAAATGAAAAAATGGCATCTAACTAAATTTTTTTCAGTGATAGAGGAAAAGGCTTCTCTATATCTTCTTGGATCAAAGACAAGTTAGCGATAACCCAAAAATGGCGCTATCCTGACACAGAGGAATTTTGATTAAACACTTTATTTTCAACTTATTGAGACAGTTCAACATATTCATTTCATTGTTAAATGATATTTATAATGTGTAATCTTTCCTCATTTTTTTATACTTATACAATTACCATTCTTGCAATAAAGTAATGTTTTTCTCTCATACTGTGAAACGCTGCTAATTACACCTAGCAACCTCAGCCATCAATACTTAACAAATAAATGAAGATTATAAAAACACTAAAAAAACCGAAACACATTCATCAAACTTGAATACGTATGCAGTTAGTGTACTTCTCATATCGATAGCGTAATACTCTTTGGACGTGTTCAAAAAATAATAAAAAAATTTAACCATGCTCAATAAAGTGCACTCTAGCGCCATAAGCATCATTGTTCTTTTATTGAATTAGCTTTGTTTGAGGATGTCTCTCAATAATAAGGAAAAAAATGAAACCATATACAGTAAAGTTCAAGTGCATAGTACTCGTAATTTTATCGTTACTATTCACCAGTTCTAGCCATGCAAAAACATCGACAACAACCAATAACGCTATCGACCCATTTTGGAACAACGCTGTAATATATTTCATGATGACTGATAGGTTTTCGAATGGCGATAAATCAAATGATCAGGCATTTAATAGAAAAAAAGATGGTGCGCTTCTACGAAATTTTATGGGCGGGGATATTAAAGGTATCACTCAAAAAATAGAAGATGGCTACTTTGCAGCGCTTGGTGTCAATGTACTTTGGATGACACCGCTAATAGAGCAAGTACATGGCTATTGGGATGAGGACTGGGGACGAAGCTACCCTTTTCATGGTTACTGGCCTAGAGATTGGACTAAGGTAGATCCTAACTTTGGCACAGAAGCTGAGATGAAAACCATGATTGATACTGCACATGCACATGGTATTCGTGTTTTAGCCGATGTGATCATCAATCATACAGGGCCAATGACAAATGTAGACTCTGCTTGGCCATCTGATTGGATACGCACTGAACCTGTTTGTCAGTGGCATAATTATAAGAATAATGTTCATTGTGCCGTTGCTACAAGTATACCCGATATACGTACTGACTCAGAAAAGCTAGTTAAGTTACCGTCGTTTTTACTTGAAAAATGGCAACTTGAAGGAAGAAAACAGCAAGAAATTGCAGAACTTGATGCCTTTTTCGATAGAACACAGCTACCTCGCGCACCCAAATATTACATTATTAAATGGTTAACTGATTGGGTAAGAGACTATGGTATCGATGGATTTCGTGTTGATACTGCCAAACACGTTGAAGCTGATATTTGGCGTGTGTTAAAAGCCGAAGCATCACTTGCATACAATCAATGGAAATCACAAAATCAAACAGCATTAGATGATGACAAAGACTTTTTTATGATTGGTGAAATCATGCACTTAGGCGTTAATGGTTTTAAAAATACACCATCTGGTACTCGAAAATACGACTATGGCGATAAGCAGGTTGATTTTTATGATTATGGCTTTGATAGTTTAATTAATATGGGCTTTGCAACCCATGCAAATTTACCAATGGAAACACTTTTTAGTATTTATTCAGCAGAACTTAATCAAGGCGCGTTTAAAAACGTTGGTATTTTAAATTATGTCGTCTCGCATGATGACCCTGAACCTTATGATAAAGAGAGAACCACACCATTTAAAACTGCTTTAAAACTCATGTTAGCGCCAGGTGCCGCACAAATTTATTATGGTGATGAGCTGGCCAGAAATTTACAGGTAAAAGGCACTATTGGTGATGCAACATGGCGTTCATTTATGAACTGGCAAGATCTTACAAAAAATGAAACTCAAAACCTTTTAAAGCATTGGCAAAAACTTGGTACTTTTAGGCATAACCATCTTTCAGTAGGGGCGGGTGTACATAAACAGCACAACGAAAAACCCTATATATTTAGTCGTAAATATATCGCTAAAGCAAAATCAGACAATGTTCTTGTTGGCATTGATTTAAACAAAGGGCATAAAACGTTATCAACTTACCAAGCCTTTAAAAATGGTACGGTGCTTAAAGATTACTATTCTGATACGTTAGTCACGGTAAAAGATAATAAAATAAAATTGAATACCAATTTCAGTATTGTACTGCTAGGCAAAGTAAGTGATAACTAACGTTTATACTTTATCGACGCATTTAACGTGTAATCAATTTACCTAATTAGAAAACCCTGATGTAACCATCAGGGTTTAAGAATAAGTGAGTTCACTGGTAAGATAACGTTTGTATCAGTTTTCAATTATTACACTTTATAAAATTGATTAAAATTTATATCCAATATTTAACGTAATAAATGGTGTAGTTTCAATTTCTCCTCTATCGGCGAACCAATGATATTCATCCGATCGAGTAAAACCAACACCAGTCCCCATGACAAAACCATTATTTTCTAATCCGTTAACGTGGTAATCATACGTCACAAATAAAAAACCATATTCGGCCTGAATGCTTTCTTTACCAACAACAAAGCCGTATGCATGCTTATTTTTTTCATCACCAAATGTAGTTTGGGTACCCAATGCAAAACCTGCAACACCAATTGCCGCATAGTATTTTGTTGATGTTGTTTTGTAACCCAGCTGAGCACCAATAATGCCACCGTATTGGTGACCTAAGCCTATCGTAGTTTCATACTCGCCAGCAAAAGATAGCGACGGTAACAAAGCCAAAGTAATGAGTATTTTTTTCATAGAAAATCCATTTGATACAAATTGATAAACGAATTACCAATAAATGTTGAAGGTGTGCAACTGTATCAGTCTAACGGTCAAATAAAGGTAAAATATTGCGTTGTTTGTCAGGCTCGTTCAAGTCCCCCTTTGCTGATCAGTGCAAAGCAAAAGTTACGCAGTATTTTTATATTGATTAAGATAGTTCACCCTTGGTTCACTTCTGGCTTGATATCTTTGCTTTCACTTTACTTAATAAAGCTATTTTAAAGGAAGATTATGAAATCTATAGTGTCAAACCTCTCAATTATTGCGTTAATTTTAGGGGGACTTTCTGCTAACGCTTCACAAGATTATAATTTTTTGCAAGCGCATGGAATTGTCAAATCTGAATACTCAGATATTGACCAATTTGGGTTAAACGGTTTTGAAGTACGTGCTAGCAAGCGTTTGCAAAACGTGTTTGGTGAACTCCGCTACCGAGATCTTAACGATACAGAGGATGGTATTAAGTTCGAAGAAGACCGCTGGAGCGCAAGTTTAGGTTACATCATACCGTTTTCTGAATTAATGCATTTCGATGTACGTGCGAACTACGGCAACATTGAAGCTGAATTAAGCAATAACAACGGCCGCACTGGTTTTGACGTTGACTATTACGGTGCTAGTGGTTTTGTTCATTACTCGGTAGCTAGAGATATCAGCCTTTACGCAGGATTAGAACTTCAGAACACAAAAGATGCACCAAATCAAAAAGCCTATCACCTTGGTGCAAACTATGCCTTTGATAAACTATCTATAGGTACTGAGTACGTTAAATACTCAGACTCTGATGCACTCAGTTTATTTTTACGATACACTTTCTAGGCAAATGAAAGCGAACAAAAATAAGTTCGCTTTTCCCTTCGATAAATTATGCATTTTTCTATACGCTTTTTCGTTAAATCACAAGACATACTTTACTGAACAAAAACTGAACAACCAAAACCAGTGTTCAAATTGTTGTTTTGTAGAAATCGATAAAGCCTTTCAGTAACTGAGTCACTTAATTGAATAAATGCCCTAATCAATATTCCTATATGTAGACAACGTATTTTTCGCATAATCCCTGATAGGCGCTAACCGTTTAGTAATAATACAAAATCATACTTCTAATAGACAAATAGCGCTTCTTTAGGATAATAACAAGACTACTTTTCAGGTTTTGCTAATTGTTGTTTTAGTATACTCATCATCACCTTAACTTGACGGTTTGATGCAAATAATACTTCAGAGGGTTCATTTCGAATCGCTGCATTTGCTTGAAGGAAAATAGCACCATAATCGATCTCCATCGTTGGCTCACCGTACAAGGTTTTAAAACTCGATATAAATGCTTGCTTTTCTTCTTTTGGAAATAAAATCCAAACAATATCTAACTGATCGTCTTGAAAGACGAGTTCTACATTCCTTGCCTGTCCGCCATACATAAAGCCAGAGCAATTGATTTGAGTTTGTGACGTTTTAGCTAACGGGGCAGTTATGGGGGTTATATTTTGAACCTCAATGGATAAACATTCTTTATCTATATCCCTCCTAACGTCCTCTAATGTACTACCAAAAGAAAACTGCATAGGTTTAACAAATGTCTTTTCATCGGCATGTGCACCAACCATAATTGATAAAAGAGAGATAAAAACTAATTTTCTAACCATATTTATAAATTCTTCATGTGGGTAGTAGTACTCAATAATTGAGTTAAAATATTTGATACTGTATTTCGTAGCATTATTCATATGCTAATTACTATGGTTTTTGCAGATGACCAAGACTTTCGATCACTTCATTTAGCACATTATCTTCGCCTTGTGAGTAACTTTCCCAATCATGTTTTATCAGCCTGTCTGGCTGAACTCCTTCAGTTATCATTTCTTGAATTCGGAACAAACGTTTTGAATAAGTAATACGCAGCTTTGAATTTGGCAAAACAAATTCGCCCATGTCTTGATAGCCAGTTGGATTTGAACCCGTTGGCGTACCTACCACTTGCGCATTAAGTAACTGACGGAACAGTGCCGCGTTACTGGCTCCCGCAGAGAAAGTAACGCCACTTGTAAGTACATACACGCCATTTTTCCAATCAACGCTATCAACAAGATTTAAGGCATTTGCTAACACTAATCCAATATAGAGATCTCCCCCGCCATTGTTTCGCAAATCAATGACTAATTGCTGACTTTGATTGTGCGTTGTAAACTCAATCAATTTTTCGACAAAACCCACCACTTCTTCGAAACTAGGGTAGTTGTCAAAACGAATGTAAGTTGCTTTGGTACCTTCAATGTTTGTATACCACAGATAATCAAAGTCAGCATTTTTAGGTTTCCCAACCGCTGAACTTTGAATACTTAAGTGTTCATATTGCTGCTGTGCTAATTCGCTTTTAGGTAAAGCTTTCACTGTTAAATTAAGCTTTTTATTGTCGGCTGTTACCAACCCAAATACCGCTTTTTGAGCAGACTGAGTAATTTTTAAGGTATAAAGTAGCTCACTAATAGGAAGATAATTTCCTATGCGAACCACTTCAGAGTGGGAGTTTTCAACATATTGAACTACGTTCGAAAGCTTTCTCTCTACCTCTTCAATGTTTGTTCCATCGATACTTTCTAATCTTGCACCCAATAGTTCCTTTTTATCTACTGATACTTTCACGACGCGCCATTGATTGCTGATCTTTTTAACCGACATTGGAAATGCATGTGTTTCCCAATTTGTTATAGAAACAGCAGTATGTCCATCACCAATTTTACGCGTCAAGCGCATAAGCTTTACAGCAATTTCCCAATCCGACAGATGGTCAATTGATTTACTAATAGTATTAAGGGTGCTTTCGAAGCTTGCTTTATCGATTTGGTGATATAAATCAATATGATTACTTTCTAATGCTTGATGATAAAGAGCCAAATCTGACAGCCATTGCTCCTTTTTCGTGCTCTGTGCGCAAGCAATACTTGATATAAACACTAGAACAATAATGAATTTACTTTTCATTTTCGACGAACCTTTGTATGTAAGTTAGTATTTTGATCGGTGCCACAATTGACTGCTTAACTTGGCTGGCTTGGTTTAATGTGCCAGACAGATAAACATCTAAACGAGGACAATAAAACATGAACGAAGATGTGCTCCCTGTGTGTCCAATCATTGATAAGTCTGGCCCTGAAGGAAGCCGCTCTCTTATATGAACTTTTCGTAAGCCAAAACCATAATAAATGCCTTTGCTTTCTGGTATCCATTTTTGCATCTTTTTTAAAGTGCTTTGACTTAGGAAATTTGATCCATAAAGCGCTAATTGAAACCTATTGATATCTTGAGCGTTAGACACCAACCCGCCACCGGCCCAATCTAAACTTAAGCTTTTAAAGGTCGATATTTCCAGATTATCAACATAAATTTCAGCCATTCTACTTGTTGGTAAAATAGGCTTAGCACGCAAATGCATGTAAGTGTGATTCATGTTAAGGGGCATAAAAATATGTTGCTTGAAAAAATCATGCAAATGCATACCGCTCACGCGTTCTATTACCATACCTAATAAAATATAGCCGGTATCACTATATTGATAACCTGTCCCAGGTATAAAATGTGGCTTCATATTCTGCTTTGCTATATTCAATATCTCTTGTGGCGTCCAAAGTTTTTCTGTATTTGAATGCAATAAGGTCATCGCATTTGCGCTACCATCAGTAGTTTTTCCTTCAAAATAGTCGGGAAGTCCTGATGTATGCTGCAAAAGCTGTGCAATGGTTATTTCATGAGAATAATCTTTTCCTTGAAACAGGTGTATTCCACCGATAATTCTATTAGGTAAATATTTACTTATTTTATCGGTTAGGTTTAAACGGCCTTGTTCGTAAAGCATGGCGATAGCCGTTGCGGTAAATGTTTTACCAATACTTGCGAGATAATATGGGCTAGCTTTAGTGACCTTATCACCGCTTTTGAATTTTCCTGCAGCAAAGCTATAATCAATATTTTTTGAGGGAGAATAGACTGCCCATGATGCACTGTGTACGTTTATATTTGACATTGTTTCATTAAAAAGCGTTTGTATTTCATCATGAACGGCCCTCCAATCACTTGCTTGAAGAGAGAGCGTAAAGAGGAGACCAAAAACAAAAGCAATAAAAGTGTTCATAGGTTACCTGCCGCAGAAGCATCTTGCATAATACATAGGGCACAAAGCACACAACTTGTAATTCCTTTGTTCATTTTCATTTTTTCGTCACGAATATCTGTATCAAAAACATAAGGCCTTCCTTGGCATATTTATTTGGCACCAATTGCCAACACTATTCTATTTACCAATCTAAATTCTAATTTTTATCGATATATTTATTCCTCAAGTAGAGAACTTAATACGGTTTGAACCAACTCATCGGTTTGCTCCATGCATTCAGCATTTCCATTGCAATTAAAGAAGGTTGTCACTGTCGTGTCTATTTCTTGAATATAAATATTTGATGTTTTATATCCTGCTTCTTCACCACCATGGTGGTATAAGGTGAAATCGCCAGATATGTTTTTAAACATACCTAAACCAACATAAAACTGACTCGTTGCATCCACTAAGTTAATGCTTTCTTCTCCTAGCAATAATTCTCGGATGTCGTCATTGACAATAGTATCGTCAGTCATGATTGCTCTTAAAAGTGTAGACAAGTCTGTTACTGTCGTTGCAAGTGGCGCATCTGCTACCCCCACGTTTTCATAAAAGGGTTTAGTATTAATAATTTCACCGTCATCATTTACATAGCCAGAAATGATGTCACCTAAACTTTTCTCATGACCAAGATAGAAAGTGTCGTTAAGCCCTAGTGGCTCAATGATACGATTACGCATTGCTATATGATGATGTTCACCAAGTACTTCATCTAAAATTAAACCAGCCAATAAGTAACCTGTATTCGAATAGTTAAAACCTTCACCAGGTTTAAAGTAAGCTGGCCGATTTAACGCAAACTGTAATGCATAAGCATCCGTTTTAAGGGTTTCAACATCAGAAAAACCAGTATCAAACCACTCATCTGAAGTGCGATCATCAAGGTAATCGTACAAACCTGATGTATGGTTTAGCAGTTGACGCAACGTCATTTGTTCACTGTATTCAATTTGAGAAAGCAGAGAGTCAGGTAACCAAGTATCAATGGTATTATCAATATCTAATAGGTTATCTTGATGTAAGAGCGCAGTTAAAAGCGCGGTCGCTTTTTTACCCGCGCTTCCAGCTGGCATTGCATGGTAAGTTTGCATAGTTTCTAGTGTATTTATATTCGCTAATCCAGCCGCACCTAAAAACGTAGTTTCAGGCCCATCAATTGCTAGAATAATACCCGGTACATCACTGTTGATCGCTTTACCTATAAGCTTTTGATAGTCAAACTCTTGTACTATAGGAGTTGGTTGCGGATTAGTGCTAGCATTTGAGCTTGACCCCGAACCACCACAAGCTGAAAGTATTGCTACGCTGAGCATCGGCAACAGCAATTTAAGTTTTAAGAAGTTATTAGTCGTCATGTTAAAATCCTTTATATCTATTTATGAAAAAGCACGTAAACGAGAAGTTACAGCTTGATTAACTACCACTCGCTAACATTTAGGGGTAAGTATCACAAGGCACAGGTCAAACAAAGGTGAAATCCCATAGCTTTTGTGAGCTAACTCGCTCTATGAAGAAATGAAACGACAAATAACAGCCAATACACTGCTATTTGTCTTTTTAGGTAGACTCAATTACTGATTTGAGAGGAGTTCGAACGCCGCTTCTAAAGCTAGGTCTTCTAGCGCACTTCGCTCTGATCGAACGAAAGCTGGATGTTCAATATCTACGGGAACGCCTTTTCCTTCTAACCACTCGCCATGTGTTGTTAGATAATATTCATTAGAAAGACCAAACTTAAGGCCTGATGGTAGCGTTTTTTCTAAGACATCAGAAAACTCACCTTGTGTTCTTTCGCCCATGATATTGACATGTGGTAGATTTGCCATCGTCATTGTAAATACTTCAGCAGCGCTCAGAGTGCTGGCACTCGTTAATAACACGACAGGGTTTAGGTATTGAAAATTGCCTCGGGGTGAAATGTGAACTTCTCTTATCGGTGTTCTTGCACTACCATGGCGAGCCTGCTTTTGATAAGCAAATACTTGCTGATCAGTAAACCGACTGGCGATAGCTAATGAAATAAAGTCATGACCACCATTGTTACGGCGAACATCAATAATTAACCCTTTGGTATATTGTAAATCATTTAATGCTTGTTCAAGTGAAGCCTCTAATATTGATAACTCTTGCTCGTCATCATCAGAACCTGCGAAACCTTGCATGCCAGCTATTTGCAAATAACCTATTCCATCAACTTGAAACCACATTAAATTTTCATTAGCACCTATGGTTATGTCTGATTCATTTTCGGCGTAATCAACGATAATATCGTTCATCAAGTCATTTTGTTCGACAATATAAGCAATTGCAGCTTGCTCTTGAGTTGAATTTTCTATTTGATCAATTCCATTAAGCTCAAGGAATTCATTAAAAAATATAGTGGTAAAATAGGGCTTGTTTGGAAAACTGACCTCTAGTTCCTCTCCAATTCCTGTATGGCCATCCTTTAATGGTTCGATCATATCAACTAAGGCTCGAATTAGGGTGAACTCTGTAGGATCTGCCGCTAATAGTTGTTGAGCTGAAATATACATATTTTCCCAATCTAGTTGTTGAAGTTCTATTGAAATAGATAGCTCTTTAAATGTTTGATAGAAATAAGTTAAGTCTCGCTCATAATTTACACTATATTCTTCATTCCCCACTTGTGGCATAAACCCTTGTTCACATGCTATTGGCATTGATAACTCTTTACTAAATAATATCCCTGGAGCGTAAATTTCACGAGCACCGTAACCAAGCATTTGTTCGATTTCAGTATTGTTCTGTAACGATAATGCTTCTATTAAATCTGCTTCTTCTAACCCATTTAGCACTTCGTCAACAAAACAAAAGTCACTGGTATAGTCAAACAAAGTCAATTGAGTTTCTTTAATTTCCAAGCCTTTACCATAGGCAGGTGCTAGCCAAATCCCTTGATACTTATTCAGTGGTGTATCAGTTTTTATTGGAACTTTCATGGAACCTGAAGAGCCATCACATGCAGTAAGCATTAGTGTGATTGTTCCAACCATTATCCCCTTTAATACCTTCATTATTGCTCCTATTTCAAATCGATTAATAACAGATAAAACTTAGCCAAGGTTTTCAGTTGGACATGGGATGCTTTTTAACTGGTATCCAGGCACAAACCAATTAACTAAAATGATATTCTCTGGATTTAGCTCCACACTGATGCAGTAACGTTGATTGGGTTTAATTTCTAACGAAAGTTCGTTGGCTAAATCGACTATAGCTTTGACATTAAAATCAACAAAGCCAGCAGGTACTTTAGTTGTCATTTGTTCGCCGCTAGATAACGTGTAATAGTACTTTCCATTCCAACCTATATAGGTATCTGACACACTGCCTTGCAGCTGGTTTGTACGATAGAAAGTAACCTCGCCATACTGAGAACTTTTTTCTTGTTGCAGTACCGCCGTGCTGGTACAGCCACTCGCTAACACAACGGCTAATAAAATAATGATTTTTTTCATCTTGAACCCTCGCTAAATATAAATAATGATTTGTGCAACTTGTTTTAATGGCGAAAGAATAAATGGGTTGAGGTAAAATTGAGGTGAAGTGCAGTTGTTTTCATTTTAAAAGGAAATATTTTATGGTAAATACTTTTATTTCTTCACCGTTAAATCACCTCATTGTGGTTATATTGCCCTCAGTCTTAACAAGAAAGGATGATCCATGAATAACAAAATGACCGCTTTGTTAATTGAAGATAATCAAGCTATTGCTAAGCAAATTTTAAGCTTCCTTGAAGGTCATGGATGGACAGTTGATTATGCATCCACAGGCAAACTGGGAATAGATCTCGCTGTAAGGTTAAAATTCGACGTCATAATATTAGATTTAAATCTACCCGATATTGATGGCCTAAGTGTTTGTAAAGCGATAAAACAAGAGGCTAATATAAACCCTCCTATCTTAATGCTGACAGCAAGAGATTCTTTTGAAGACAAACACAAAGGGTTTAGCTTAGGTGCTGATGACTACCTAACCAAACCTTTTGATTTAAGGGAGCTAGTATTGCGATGTGATGCTTTATCTCGCCGCACTCAACTTCATGAAGAGCACATCATCAATCGTGGCCATTTATCAATAGATAGCAGAGCTCACCAAGCAACCTGGCATGGCCAAACAATCAAACTGACAAAAGTTGGTTTTATCATATTGAAAAAGCTTGTTAACGATTATCCTTATCCCGTCAGTCGCTCAGACATTATTGAACAAGTATGGGGGGATGAACCACCGGAAAGCAATGCACTTAAGTCTCACATATACACTCTAAGAAAGTCCTTTGAAAAAGTCGGTATGGGGGAAGTTTTGTGTACTATCAGCAACATTGGATATCAGTTAAAGGATTTAGATGATTAAATTAAGAAAGCTAAACAGTCGCCTTTTGATTGCATTTTCGGTCCTTTCAACCGTTGTTTGTTTATTCTTTATTCAGCTTTCGATGCTACTTGTTGAGCAAACGAAAGAAAATACTTTTCATCAAATTCTGGTCTCAGAAGCAGTCAAAATCGAGCAAGCATATGCCACTAGCGGTGAAATAAAAACAATTGATAGTTCGATCATTAAGGTTTACCAGAATGAAGAGGAATTACAGGCTATATTGCCGGACCCGGATACATCACTTATAACCTATAACGGTGCGCTACTAAATATTGAACCATATTTAATTTTAAGACAAGAACTATCACCTTTGGTGCCAATTTGGCTAGTCATCAACACAAACACACTTGATAGCGTGACTAATGTTGCTGATTATATGATGTTGTTTTTATACAGTATCGTCGCAGGTGTTATTTTACTCACTTTTCTTAGCTCTTGGTATTTGGCAAAGCTTTTATCTTTGCCTATACAAAGGCTTACCGAAGGTGTTATTGAAAAAAAACAATCTACTCGCGTTGAGCTTTATGGTTGTAACAGAAGTGACGAAATTGGTACTTTATCAAGATCATTTGAAAAAGCATTTAATGAACTAGAGCAAGCACTTAAGCGGGAGCAAAATTTCACACGCGATGTAAGCCATGAATTAAGAACACCTATTACACTGATCAAGAACACTTTGACTCTGAATAAACATAACCCCGTTGACCACTCTCAGGCGGAAATATTGCAACAAGCATCACAGGAGTTGGAACAAACGGTTGAAGTGCTGCTAGCACTTGCCAGACAAGAGAATTTAACATTTGAACCGTGCCTTATTCTACCTATCATAGAGAAGACCATATTATCTATCTATAACTGTTTCCCTAAGCTCATTTTTGATGTAAATATTGATCTCAGCTCAAAATTAGAAGTTATTGGCAACCCTTACTTAATAAGTCTACTTTGCCAAAACTTAGTTAACAACGGCTTTTATCACGGCGCAGGTGGCAGCATGGTCATTTACTCTCAAAATAATACCATCGTTTTTGTAAACAGTATTACTAAAGATAAAGCCCGCCCCTATTATCAAGGGCTAGGCCATGGCCAATACTTAGTAACACGCATTGCTGAAGAAATGAACTGGGGGATTAATATAGAGCAAACCATTGACTCATATAAGGTTATACTCACACCGCCCATAGCAAACAACCGAGTAGATTAATAAGTTTAGATGTTTTGAGTATTCTTACGCAGTAGTAAAATACTTATCGCTAAAAACCAAAATATTTGAAGTAGACCAAACAGTGCACCTACTTCTGCTAATGGAGGGTAAAATGTTAACAAACCAATAACCGCAATAATAAAGCCCATAATTATCAATTGTTTTGGAAATCTATGTTGATAGTGCAAACAACTATTTATGAAAATAACCCAAATGGCACCAACCCACTCAACGCCCTCACCAAGCCCCATCTGAATATTATAAATTTGCCGCCACGCCTCTGAAATATTGTAAGTACCGTTACTATTATTTGTGAATAGAAACTCAATAGAAAATATAGCAATAAAGCCACATGCCAAAATGTAACAAGCCCATAAGTAGCTTACTAGCGAAGACATTTGCTCTAATAAATTATGTTCAGTTGTTCGTAATGCTAACAACGAGCGACTCAAAACGAGTAAAGAAAAACCAAAAACGACGTACACCACAAAATACCACAATTGCATGAGTAACTTGTGCTTCATAAAGACAATTAAACGCTGTTCAGCATTTTGATTAAAGTCAGGGACAATCAGGAGAACCACTGCTAGGCCAATAATAAAGCTCAAAGCACAAACCATTGCAGCAATTGCACCTTGGCGTTCACTTGTCATCTTTTATCACTTATATATTCTAAGCTGAGCTTAGTATTAAACCATGTATTCAAAACTAAGCCACCATTCCATGCTTCGGAGTTCACATAAGGATATTATATTTCTTCGAGATATTTAAGGTAAACAAATAAATTCCTATTGTAAGGTAGAGACGTCGTTAGTGGTGTTATTATTTTCAAAAACGAGGTCAACATGCCAAAGAAAATAGTATCAACCGAATTTAAACCTGAATGAGCAGATTTAGTTTTTGTTCATGGTTACAAGTATAAAGATGCAGCTGCTGCAATAGATGTCGGATTATCATCAATTCAACGTTGGTTACTCATTACAGAAAAGAACAACGTGGTACTCCCCCCAAAAACCTTGTGCTTTAACGCCAGAGTATATACGTATTCAAGATCTAGAAAAACAAGTGAAACAGTTAGAAAGTGACAATCAGCTATTAAAAATAGTATCAGCCTTTTTCGCAATGGAAATAAAAAACGGCAACATATGTTGTAAAGAAAGAAAATGCTGAGAGTAGTGTTCAACAAATTTATCGATTCATTATTTGATAATGTTTGAACTGGGGTAGTAAAATAGAACAAACTATTAAATCCTATAAAGTGATAGTAACGCCAAATATCTAACTAACTAGCTACGCTATCAAGGCTAATAGGCACTTTGACAACCTGCTTTTCTATCACCATGAGTAAATAGAAAGTTACTCATTCTTAAACAAATAAACAATTTATTTCAAATTTTAACCCTTTTTCCATATCAATAAACAAAGGCTTATATATACTTAGACTTTTAGAACAGTCCACGTTCATTAGCGAGTTTAATCATTGACACAATAATTAATAGATCATTGAACATGGTGAAACCTTCAATACATGAAAGCATTAAGGTTAGATACAAATATCATGTATTTAGCATCAAACATTAACCCAACACTTCGTAAAAGGGGTGCTGTTGCCGCAATCATTTGCTCAGTTTGTTATATCATCGGATTATTTACTCTCATATATATTGCGCCAGATCTAAATCAACTCCCTGCAGGACGGCTTAAGGTTATTGATGAATATGGCAGCTTACTCTACCTTTGGTACTTCACCGTTTACGGTGTTGTTGGCCTTTGCGTATTATTCGTAAACCATGCATTATTACAACCGCTTAGTAGTCTACCGAGTATATTAACTATCTTGACGACTCTTGTTGCATATTTGTCAGCAAGTTACTTATTCATTATTTGCAGTATAGAGATCCTTTCAAATGTCTTTTTTCTCTCGCAACATTATGGAGAAGCCGCGAAACGTAACGAGTTAACCGCACAAATTTATTCAGTACTTATTAATTTACGAACTTACACAGAATGGAGCTTAGATGTGTGGCTAATTTTAGTAAATTATCTGCTGTTTCAAGCAACGAAAAAAAACGTGTATCTTCCCATTTTTGGTATATGTATAGGAATCGTTGGTATTCTAATTCTTCACCCTTTACTACAAGCCTATGCCTTATATTATGTTGCAGCTATTGCAACATGGTTTATGCTCGTTGGCATCCAATTTTTATCATCAAAACGTTCATTTAGGTCAATCTTACATATACAAAAGTGACATACTTTATTTATTCAATAGTATTAACTATTCGTGTGCGAAGCCTAAGAAACACGTTTATTGGGCAAAGTTTTTTTATCAAGAGAACAAATTGCTTTAATGCCAGAATAAGTAAGCACTTTTATTATCAACACGGATACTCCGCCGAAGACACTAATAGTAATAAATTTTTAAATGAGCTACAGTGAGTTTTTAAAAAAGTGCTTGCTTATATTCTAGATATTGTTTTCTATGTTGAATTCGAGAAATAGAGCGATACAATACAGAACTGTTGGGTTTAACGATCAAATATTTGATAAAATTTAGAAAACCGCCTGCTTCTATTATAAAAAACAAGCGGTTACTAAATTTGATGAGTTAGCACATAAGCCGGGTTCTGTGTCTTTTCCGTAGAAAAGTGACAATCATTCGTCTAGGCCTTAAATCGCTCTAAGGCTCAAGCAACCTACCCGGTTTCAACGCGAGCCACGCCGTATGAAACCCTATTTGGTCTTGCTCCGGGTGGAGTTTACCCTGCTGCCAACTGTTACCAGTGGCCCGGTGCGCTCTTACCGCACCCTTTCAGCCTTACCTGTGCTATTGCTAGCCATCGGCGGTCTTCTCTCTGCTGCACTTGTCGTCGGCTTGCGCCGCCCAGACGTTATCTGGCACCCTGCTCTTTGGAGCCCGGACTTTCCTCCCCTTGCCCTGTCTATTTAACATCGAAATGATAAATACAACGAACAAGCAGCGATTGTCTCGCTAACTCGGGCGGCATTCTACCCCAATCATCAACTAACAACAAAGCTTACTTTCACTTGCACCTTATTATTTTTATTTACCGTGTTCATACCAATAAAAGGTGCCTGTGACATATTGTCGCACTTTCCACTTTTACACTTGTTTTTCAACAAGCTTTCTCGAATTATACCCACCAGCAGTTAACGAAAATACAGTGAAGAATTCAAGCTAATGAAGTTAAGTATTAACCAACTCACCAAGTCAATTATTATCACCTTTCCTGTCGCAATGTTCACCCCACTGTCAGTAATGGCGGAAAACATTGAAGAAATTGTCGTGCTAGGAGAAAGAAGCACCGAACGAATCGCTGTAGCAAACATAGAAGTTCAGCATAGTGATATTTCAGAAAGTTTACGTTTAGTTGCTGGTGCCAATGTGAACAAAAATGGCGCATTAACAGGCATTGCACAATACCGAGGGCTTTATGGTGATCGTATTTCAACGAAAGTTGGCGGCCAGACAGTTATAGGTGCAGGGCCTAATGCGATGGATACTCCACTTAGCTATAGCCCAAGCATTATAACAAAAAGCATCGAATTACAACGCGGTATTGCTTCGGTAACTTCCGGCATTGAAACTTTAGGCGGCGCGATTAATACCACATTAAAGCAAGCAGATTTCTCTTCAACTGGCAAATTAGAACTCTCGACAGAATTTCGCTTGGGATATCAAGATAATGCCGATATAACAAGCAAAGCGGCGTTAACAAATATTGGCTCAGAAAACGCAGCATTTATGGCCTACATTGATAACAAAAAAGCAGATAACTTATCATCTGCAGACGATAGGGTTATTTCCCCCACTGGCTTTACTAAAACTCAATCTGGCTTTTCAACGGCGATTAAATTTGCGGACAATATTATTGGTATCAATTATCACTACAATGATACACACGATGCTGGTACCCCCTCTTTGCCGATGGATATTGCTTTTATTTATAGTCATCGTGGACAATTATTTGGTAAACACTCACTGAGGGACGGAGAGTTAAATTGGCAGTTTGGCTTTATGGATGCTGATCATAAGATGGATAACTTTCAGCAACGTATGAACATGATGCCGAATATGTATCGTAGTAATCACGCAGAATCTAACTCCATTTCCTTTTCAATTGATTGGAAAAATGAAGCGCTAACACTAGGTGTTGATGGTTATAAATCAGATCATAACGCTACTATTACTAATCCAAATAACATGATGTTCTCTATCAAAAATTTTAACGATATTGAAGATCAAAGAATTAGCGCTTTTAGTGAATATCAGCATCAATTTTCCAACCATACCGTTAAATTTGGTGCACGTATTAAACGTCTATCTGCTGATGCTGGTGACGTAAGCCACCACATGGCGATGATGAACCCAACAGTAAAAGAGTTGGTGATGACGTTTAACCAAGCAGATCGTATTCAACATGACACCAATACGGATGTGACATTCGATTGGTTGTTCCCAATATTTAATCACACACAAGTACAATTATCACTCGCACAAAAACAGCGAGCACCAAGTTACCAAGAGCGCTATCTATGGGTACCAATGGAAGCAACAGCTGGGCTTGCAGATGGTAATACCTATTTGGGCAACATAAACCTTAAAAGCGAAACAGCAAAGCAGGTAAATTTAGGACTCACTTACCAACAAGATAAATTCGTTATTATTGCAGATACGTTTTACACCCGTATAGATGATTATATTCAAGGCATACCGAACATGAACATGCCTGTAAATATGCTCGCTCAAATGATGATGAACAGCGATACCGTTTTACAATTTGCTAATGTTGATGCAGCTCTTTCTGGTCTCGATGGCCAGATTATGTATCAATTTAATGAACAATGGCAATTGTCGTCAACCGTGAGCTATGTACGAGGAAAAAGAAAAGATATTGATGATAATTTATATCGTGTAGCGCCATTAAACGGCCATATTGCATTACAGTATCGTGCTAACAATTGGCACATTACTTCCCGCTTTCATGCCGTTTCAGCTCAACATAAAGTAGCTAACATTAATAATGAGCAAAAATCGTCAGGCTATAGCTATATAGACTTAATTGGTGGCTATCAATGGTCAAACAGCCTGACACTTGATTTCGGAATTTCAAATCTATTCGATCGTGAATATCAAGATCATTTAGCTGCTTATAATCGTGTAAACGGTAGTGATATTCCATCAATGTCTCGTATACCTAGTACCGCTCGTAATATCTGGCTTGCTGCAACATTTCAATTTTAAGTTCCGCATATAGGCACTTGCCTGTACCCTAGCCCTAGCTTTTCTGATGAAAACTAGGGCGTTTTTTTAGCTTTCTTTGCAGTGTACGTCGATGCATTGATAAGTGCCGAGCTGCTGCAGAAATATTGCCTTCATTCGCCTTTAAAACTTGCTGAATATACTCCCACTCGGCTTGTTCTGCACTGAGTTTATCAGGTATTAGAATTTGTTCATCGGCGGTTATGTTGTTGGAAACTTTCAGCGTTTTTAATAACGTATTAGTATCTATTGGTTTTGCGAGATAATCATCAGCCCCTAACTTTATGGCCTCTACTGCCGTAGCTATACTCGCATAGCCGGTGAGTAATATAATGCGACTATTGGGTAATAAATGCTTTATCGGTGATATTAAAGGTAAGCCGCTATCTCCGGCTAAATACATATCTAACAAAATCACATCAGGTAAAAATTTTCTCACCATCAGCAATGCATCCGTATTAGTTTCACAGTGTTCAACATGTAGTTGGTGCTTACTTAGCCTTCTTGCTAATACAGATGCGTAAGCGCAATCATCTTCAATTAATAATACTTTCATCTTCAATCAACTTTTGTTGGCATGGTTATAATTACAACAGCACCGCCAGTTTGATGATTATCAAGCCAGAGCTTTCCTTGCAATCTTTCAAGGCTCGCATTGCTAAGCATAATCGACACACCAAAACCGTGTTCGCTTAGTTGTGGGAAGTCGCCCAACTCATGCAATTGCTCTATAACAAAGCCTTTTCCGAAATCTTTAATCGATAAACACCATTGTTGATCTTGTAAATACGCTTCAATTTCTATCGTTTTATTTTGACTTTCTTGGCTGGCATGTACGGCATTATCAATCACATTAACCACAGCAGGAATGAATGAACCATCAATAACAATGCGAGCATCAAGCGTTTTATCGATAAATTTGAAGCTCACCTCAGGGTAAGTTAATTGGCAATGATATTTAATTTGTTGATGAATACTAGCACAACGAATAGATTGTTTTTCATTGGTTTTAATTTGTTCAGTAGTCACTCTAAATGCTCGCAGGCTCTCTGCACAACGGTTAACTTGCTGTTCAATATCATTAAGTAAATCATTAGGAACTTGTGGTTGTTCAGCAAGCTCTTCAGATAGTAGCTGTAAGGTTGCTAATGGCGTTGCTAAATTATGAGTCACTTGTGCAGAAGCAACACCTAACGCAATAATGCGTTCTTTTTTCAGTTGTTGCTCTCGAAACTTTGCAATCGTTGTTTCTCGACGCGTAATCGCACGCGCTAAATAGCCCACGATGAGCGACAACACTAATGCTGAAAAAAGAAAATTGATCCACATGCCAATAAAGTGTCCAGCCATATTGCCATGCATTACATGCATTGGCATGGTCCAAAGCAATACGGAGTAAATAACAATCGCACAGCTAGCAATAATTAATCCACGCCAGAATGACAACGTAATCGCTGCAATCGCAATAGGAACCAGTAATAAAGAAACAAACGCATTGGTCGCACCGCCACTGAAGTAAAGTAAGCAACCGAGAAAAAACACATCAGCGAGCAACTGTATTAACACATGATTTTTTTTAGAACTCGCCCCATTTCGGGTTATCGAAAAGCTCGCAACATTAAACGCAAGTTCAAGTGCGATAATAATAAACATAGGTAACCAAGGAAGTTGATAATTTAGAACCAAATTCACAAATAATAATAAGAATACTTGCAGTATTATCGACAAGCCGCGTAGCGTCATAATTAACTCTACGGTAGACATTTTCGAGAAGAAATTGATCAGTGATTTAATCATTTTTATGTAGTGTGCGTTTATCCGTTAAGCATTTTACGCCTTAAGCGCCTGTTGTCTTTTAAAAATCTTAACAATTATCCACATTAAAGTATTTTTAATACGTTGCTGATTCTATTTACAATACGGTACATGTACATTTTTAACAACTCACTCTTGTTAAAATCAATACCACACCTTATTACCAAAAAAGTGTAATATCTATTTATAGCTTAGCGTTAGATCATAGAGTGCTTTTTTATTTACTTCATATAAATCCGCAGTCACGGCACAGGCTTTTTTAGGCGGCAACTCCTTTAGTAATCGTTTTAGAGCACGTTCAACCTCAGGTGTTATTTCTGAAATTTTTTCAGGTGCACCTTCAATAATCAATACCATTTCACCTTTTAACTGATTCGCATCTTGCGATAACCAATGTAACATTTCACCAGCGGTATTCGAGTAAATGGTTTCAAATGTTTTTGTTAGCTCACGGGCGATCACTAAATATCGACTTTCACCTAGCACCGTAACAATATCTTGAACGGTATCAATGGCGCGTCTAGGCGCATCGTAAAACACCATTGTTCGGGTTTCGTTAACAACCCCTTGTAGTATCGCTTGTCTCGCCCCTGTTTTAGCAGGTAAAAAGCCTTCAAAAGCAAAGCGATTTGTGGGTAAACCGGCAACAGATAACGCCGATATTGCAGCACAAGCACCCGGCACAGGTGATACATTCAAGCCCTGTTGCCGACAGTAACGTACAAGGTGAAAGCCTGGATCGCTAATCAAAGGTGTACCAGCATCAGATACAAGTGCCACATTGCTCCCTGATGCGAGCAATGAACCGATGTATTCCTGCTTTTGCCGCTCATTGTGATCATGCAATGAGATTGTTTTACCGCTAATTGAAAAAGCAGATAAGAGTTTTTTAGTATGTCGGGTATCCTCACAAGCAATAACGTCTACTGCACGCAAAGTGTCGATTGCCCGCTGGCTAATATCGCCTAAATTACCAATAGGGGTTGCAACAATATATAAGGTGCCCGTGTTATCTTCAGCTAAAGTCATTTAATAGTTCTGTTGAGCAAAGAGTCAATGACGTTTATTATAAAGCAATATCGATTGAAAAGATCCATCATTTATAGGGTTTGTTTGTGGCATATCATTACGTTAGTGTTAAACGTTTACGCGTTATCTTCTCTGTTATTACGCTTTTAGTGCTCACAAGTTGTGCCACCAAGCCAGACAAGAAGCCCGTTAAAAGCAGCGACAATACTCAGATATCAAGCAATGAAATATTAACTGAGTCAGCTAAAGACTATCTTGCGCTAGCAAAAAATAGTGCCGGTGAAACAGCCACGCAATATTTTTTATTTGCGGCACAACAATTTAATAATGAAAAGCAACACAAAAAAGCGCTATGGTTAGCACAGCAAACCCAGGCATTAACAGATAACAATCGTTTAAAATACCAATTAGAGCTGATCAGTGCGCAAAGTTTAGTTAGTCTTGATGCGTACGATGTGGCGTTAAACCATTTGAATCAGGCAAAAAAATTACGTGGTGAACAGCAGCAACCAAAAGCGTTTTATCAAACATTAGCGATTGTTCAACAACAAAGACAGCTTCCCCTAGCCTCAGTTGATGCAAGACTACGTGCGTTAGCGTTATCTTCTGAGATGGAGTACCAACAGCAAGCGAATGACGTTTGGCTCTCGCTAAATAAACTGTCACAATGGGAGATTCAGCAACTTTCAACGCTAGCTCCTCCTTACTTCGCCGGTTGGCAACAATTGTTAAATTTTGCCCATCGTTTTGGCTATCAATCTGATACTTTTAACCGATATTTAACACAATGGCAGCGAAATTTTCGCGATCACCCTGCACAGATATTAGTTGAGAAACTGTCAGCCACCACAGTAAAAAGTACCGATAAAGAGCATAACATCGCCGTATTACTGCCTTTATCTGGCAAGCAGAAAAAAGCAGGTGAAGTTGCTCAGCAAGGCATTTTAGCGGCTTATCAAAATAATACTGATACGAGCTTACATTTCATTGATTCTGTAGCGACAGACTACAGCACACTAGCAGACTACTTAACATCGCTAGAAGTAGATCATGTAATAGGCCCATTGCTTAAATCTAATGTAGATGCATATATCAATCAGCCGCAGCTTAATTTACCCACATTACTATTGAACCTACCGCAAACACACTCGTTAAAAGAAACACATATTGTGCTTTCAATGAACCCTGAAGATGAAGCGATTCAAGCAGCAACGACTCTTAGTCGTCGGCAATTTACCTCGCCCATTGTGTTCGCTCAACAAGATAGTATTAGCCAACGTATTGCCAAGACCTTTAGTGAGCAATGGCAGCGAATTACCGGCAGAACGCCTGAAGTAATCGCTTTTGCTGATGCCAGTAAAGTGCAAGAAAAACTAGAAAGTACCTTAGAGCTCGATCTAAGTAAAAAACGAATAGCTGATATTGACAGAAGGATCCGACAACAACTTAAAACGCAAGAACGTAATCGCCTAGATATCGACATGATTTACATTGTCGCATCTCCCAATGAAACACGATTACTTAAACCTTATATTGACGTAAATATATCACCTTTCGCCCGTGCAATTCCTGTTTTTGCAAGCTCAAGAAGCCATAGCCATAACAGCGACAAAAGTGATAGTCGTGATCTATCAGGTTTGTCGTTTACAGAAATGCCTTGGCAGCTTACCAGCAAACAACAAAATGCATCACTGAAGCAGCTAAGCTCGCGTATCTGGCCAGACAGATCTGATAGTCTAGAACGAATTTTTGCCATGGGGTACGATAGCTATTCGTTGATCCATAAGTTTTCCATGTTCAAACAACAACCCTACATTCGCCATTATGGACAAACAGGTGTATTAAAATTAAATGAGCAGGGTATTTTGACCCGCAGCTTATTGTGGGGTAGCTACCAAAGGGACAAGGTAGAAGAAATTGTTTTGGAATAAAAAGTCGTCTGACAATTCACATAATACTTCAGGGCAGCACTGGGAGTCCAAAGCACTCGCGTACTTAGAGAAACAGCAACTTACATTGGTCACAGCCAACTTTCACAGTCGCCAAGGTGAAATTGACCTAATTATGAAAGAAGGTGACTGCATAGTTTTTGTTGAAGTTAAATACCGTAAAAACAAAGCGTTTGGCGGCGCTATTTCCGCGGTTAGCATCAGCAAGCAAGAAAAAATTCGTAGAACAGCCGCATTTTTTCTGCAACAACAAGGACTAAATGCTTATAATACCGCATGTCGATTTGATATCATCGCCATCGAAGGCGGTAACATTCCCGAATTTATTTGGCTGAAAAATGCCTTTTGACTCGATTTAAACGGAGCCAATATAACCATGTTAGAGCGCATAAAAAGTAACTTTACAGAAAGTATTCAAACAAAAATTGCGGCAAGTGAAGCGCTTGCAGGGCCTATTGAACAAGCATCGTTAATTATGGTGCAGTCTCTATTAGGTGGCCATAAAATATTATCTTGTGGTAATGGTGGCTCTGCTGGAGATGCTCAACATTTCTCTGCTGAATTACTTAACAGGTATGAAACTGAACGCCCTAGTCTACCGGCTATAGCCCTAACAACTGACAGTTCGACCATTACATCAATTGCGAATGACTACCACTACGATGAGGTGTTTTCAAAACAATTACGCGCACTTGGAAATGCCGGTGATGTCTTGCTTGCCATTTCAACTAGCGGTAACTCGCGTAATGTCATTAAAGCCATTGAAGCTGCGGTAGCACGTGATATGCCAATTATCGCGTTAACAGGTAAAGACGGCGGAGATATCGCGGGTTTATTGGGTGAAAACGATGTTGAAATTCGCGTTCCCTCATCACGTACAGCGAGGATCCAAGAAGTACACCTAGTGGTTATTCATTGTTTATGCGATATTATCGATTCAACATTATTTCCTCAAAGTGAAGAATAACACTATGAAAGCAAAAAATGGATTATTGCTACTTGCCACCATTTCAATCCTACAAGGTTGCGTTGCCGCGGCTGTGGTAGGGGTTGTCGGCGGCGCTAGCGTTGTTACTGACAATCGCTCTATTGGTAATCAAATTGATGATCAAAAAATTGAAATTGCTGCACACGCTAAGCTCGCTAAAGTAGCAGGAATTTCAGACAACACTAACTTACAAGTTATCAGTGTAAACGGTAAAGTGTTGATAGTAGGGCAAGCGATGAATACGTATTTAAAAAACCTTGCAATTAAAACGGTTAATCAAGTGAAAGGTGTCGAATATATTCATGATCAAATACGCATTGGCAATACAACTTCTCTTTCAACGCGCAGCAATGATGTTTGGTTAACGTCTAAGGTAAAAACCGCATTATTCAAGCAAGATGATTTTGACGCCAACAATGTAAAAGTGGTTACCGAAAATGGTGAAGTTTTTCTCATGGGTCTTGTTACTAATCGTCTAGCCAATAGCGCTGTTGAGATTGCCCGTCGTGTGGGTGGTGTTAATCGTGTTTTCAAAATGTTTGAGATTATTGAGAGCTAACAGACCTCAACCAAAGGCAAACTTGTTATAACTGCATTACTTCGACATAAAAAAAACACTCTTTAGAGTGTTTTTTTTATTTAACAACTTTTAAACTCGCTCTACCACGAGGTTTACTCGGGGGCGTTGGATCGGGTTCATCATCACTGCTGTTGTCAACCGCGCTAACGGGAGAGAGTGACAATTCATCTTCTTCAACAGGATGCTCTATCGCTAATGAAGTACCTGCACCATTTTCTTTGGCATAGATAGCTGAAATAGCACCATATGGCACTGTTAGGTGCTCTAATTTACCAGAAAATCTTGCAGTGAACTCAATACTTTCACCTTCCAAAGAAATTGAACCAACAGCACCAGGGGCAACATTTAAAATAATTTGCCCATCGTTTACAAAAGCCATAGGCACTAACACACCGTATACATTTACATCTACGGCAATGTATGGTGTTAGGTCATTGTCACAAATCCAATCATAAAAAGCCCTAACGATGTAGGGCTTTGATGATGTCATATCAACAGACATTAAACTGCAGTACCAAAGCGAAGTTCTCTTTCAACTTCTGTTAAAGAAGCTTGGAACGATTCACGTTCAAATACACGTAACATGTATGTTTTTAGCTCTTTCGAACCTGCACCTTCTAATTCGATACCGAAAACAGGTAAGCGCCATAATAGCGGAGCTAAGTAACAATCAACCAAACTAAACTCTTCACTCATAAAATAAGGAGCTTCATTTAAAATGGGTGCGATGCTTAATAAGCTTTCTGCTAATTCTTTACGTGCTTTCTCTGCTTCACCTGCACTACCATTCATGATGATACGCGCTAAGCTATACCAATCTTGTTCAATTCTGTGCATCATTAAGCGACTACGGCCACGTGATACTGGATAAACAGGCATCAATGGTGGATGAGGAAAACGCTCGTCTAAGTATTCGATAATAATTGACGCTTCGTAAAGCGCTAGTTCACGATCAATTAATGTAGGCACAGTTCCATAAGGATTTAAGTCTAATAAATCCTCAGGCAAATTCGCCATATCAACTAAGTGGATATCTACACCAACGCCTTTTTCTGCCAACACAATACGTGTTTGATGACTATACATATCATCCGCATGTGAATATAAGTTCATGACAGAGCGTTTGTTTGCAGCAACGGCCATTTCGCCTCCAAAAATATTCAATAATAACTAACAATGGGGGCTAGTGCCCCCAATAAAATTACCTGATAGTGACCTTCAAATTAATGAACATCTCTCCAGTATTCTTTCTTCAATAAGTAAGAAAATACTAACAGGATAAATAAGAACCCGATCACGTAATAACCTAATTGTTTACGTTCAAGCTTGTTCGGCTCACCAACATATTCTAAGAAATTAGTTAGATCGCGAACGAACTCATCGTATTCTTCTGGTGACATAGTGCCACCCACAGCAGGTGTTAACTCGCCGTTTTCATCAAGTGTTTGTACACCTTGTAAATTTTGTAATACATGTGGCATACCGACATCTTTAAAGATTTTATTATTTACACCGAACGGACGTTCCGCATCTACGTAAAATGAACGTAAATAAGTATAAATATAATCTGGGCTTCTAAAGCGAGCTTCCAGGGTTAAATCTGGCGGCGCAGTACCAAACCATGCACCAGCGTCTTTAGCTGGCATAGTATTGGTAATGTGATCACCTGGTTTTTCACCTGTAGGCATATATTTTTCTTTACCCTCAGCTTCACTTATTCCCAGATCACGGAACGTTCGGTTATAGCGTTGATATTTTAGCTGATGGCAACCTAAACAATATTGTAAATAAGATTCGAAGCCACGCTTTAATGATTCTTTATCTGCTAAATCATTATTTGCTTTATCAAGTGGCATAGAGCCCCCAGCAGCAAGTGCAAAGAAAGGGACGCATGCTAATAGTGTTACAATTAACTTTTTCATTATCCTGTCACCCTCTCTGGTACTGGTTTGGTCTTTTCATTTTTACTGTAAAACCACAGTAAAATAAAGAAGCCAAAGTAGCCTAAACTTGCAATTCGGCCGATTAAATTCGCCAAATCAGTTGCAGGCATTGTACCTAAAATACCTAACACGATAAAACTAATCGCAAATTGCGTTAAGTTAAGTAAGTGCGCTTTACTACGATAACGAATTGATTTAACCGTACCACGGTCAAACCAAGGTAAGGCGAATAACATACCAATAGCGGCAAACATGGTGATCATACCAAACAACTTATCTGGTACCACTCTTAGAATGGTAAAGAATGGTCCGAAATACCATACTGGCACGATATGCTCAGGCGTTTTTAAGCCGTTAGCAGGCTCAAAGTTTGGTGCTTCAATAAAGTACCCACCACCCTCTGGTGCAAAAAACATAACCCATGAAAAACCAATCAAGAAAATGATTACCGCAACCAAGTCTTTAACCGTGTAATAAGGGTGGAAAGGAATCGCATCAACGATGTCATACTTTTTAGTGTACTGTTTATGGAAAGTAAACTTGCTTTGCTCTTCTTCTGGAACACTTCCTTTAGGCTTTTTAATGTCAGTACCGTCAGGGTTATTAGAGCCTACTTCGTGTAACGCTATTATGTGTAAGAACACTAGTACACATAATACCAGTGGTAATGCAATAACATGTAGCGCGAAGAATCGGTTTAGTGTCGCACCAGAGATAACATAATCACCCTTGATCCAAATAGTCAGCTCTTCACCCACAAGAGGTATAGCACCAAATAAAGAAATAATTACCTGTGCACCCCAGTACGACATATTACCCCATGGTAATAAGTAGCCCATAAAGGCTTCTGCCATTAACACCAAGAAGATAAGCATACCGAAAATCCACAGCAATTCGCGTGGTTTTTGATAAGAACCGTACATTAAACCACGGAACATATGTAAATAAACAACGATAAAAAATGCCGAAGCACCTGTTGAATGCATATAGCGCAATAACCAACCGTAATCGACATCACGCATAATATATTCGATAGAAGCAAAAGCACCAGCGCCAGAAGGTTCGTAGTTCATTGTCAACCAAATACCTGTCAGTATTTGGTTCACTAAAACAACCGTCGCTAAAATCCCGAATACATACCAAAAATTGAAGTTTTTCGGTGCAGGATATTGAATAGCATGCTTGTTCATGGCATCCATAAACGGAAGACGCTTTTCAATCCAAGCCATAAAGTTTTCCATTACGCTTCTCCTTGGCTTACACCGATAAGTAAGGTGTCATCTGTTGGGAATGAATGCTCAGGAACCACTAAGTTTAACGGTGCAGGAACGCCAGAGAATACACGACCTGCCATGTCAAATTTAGAACCGTGACAAGGACAATAGAAACCATTTTTAACGCCTTCTACCATCTCTTCAAAGTCACCTTTTCGATACGTTGGAGCGCAGCCTAAGTGAGTACATACACCTAACGCCACCATAATTTCAGGCTTAATTGAGCGATGTTCGTTTGCAGCATAATCAGGCTGTTGTGGTTCAGCAGATTTAGGATCACGAAGCTGATCTTCATGATTTGCTAACGATTTAACCGCTTCATCAGTACGACGCACGATATAAACTGGCTTACCGCGCCATTCAGCACGAATTAATTGACCGGGTTCAATTTTACCTACATTCACCTCAACTGGCGCCCCTGCGGCTTTCGCACGCTCACTTGGGTTCCAGGAGCCAATGAAAGGCACAGCAACACCGACAGCGCCAACACCACCAACTACCGAAGTAGCCGCAGTTAAAAAGCGTCGACGGCTGTTATTCACAGGCGCATTGCTCATCCAACATCTCCAAAATTTGTATTATTTATTTAAAGTTAGAATTCTTGTTGCTTTCTAAGCATAGCCAAAGCGATGATTCTTTTTCAAACAAATAAACTTAGCGATAAAAAAATTTTTCCGATCATAAAGAAAACCCCTGATTTTTACAAGGAAATAAAGTGGTTTATAGCAATGAATAGTGAAAAAATGACAATAAATGTGTCAAGGTTTAGTACGGTCTGTATTAATGACAAAGGTAATGAATAATTCTCGGCGAATAATTGCTAGGTGCTACTCACCAAATAAACGTTCTAACCAGGTTTCCTTTTTCTTTTGTGGTTGGGGTTCTAAACAAGAGTGTTGCATAGATAAACCACGAGAAATTGCAGGCATTTCGATGTTCTGCTGACAATCAACAGCCATTGCCAAGCCTGTTTTGGCATCAAACGATAGCCATTCAATATCGCTAGGTACTGAAGTATGTTTACTTTTTGCACCATAGCTATTTAAGAAGTCTGCAAACAGTACTAACGCGCCTGAACTTCCTGTCAGTGTGGTTTCTTTATTATCATCTCTACCAATCCACGTGGTAATTAGGTGCTGTTGGTCATAGCCAACAAACCAACTATCACGTTGATCATTCGTAGTTCCTGTTTTACCCGCTAATGTCGCGTCTTTGATACGCCAAGCGAGTGATTTAGCCGTGCCTTCAGTCGTGACTTTCGTTAACGCATAATCAACTAAATAACTGGCTTGTTCAGAAAAATAGGGCGTTGGCTCAGCAAAAAATTCATATAAGGTTTCGCCTTGGGCTGAGGTTATTTTCTCAACCGCATGGCTTTGCACCGCATATCCTTGATTAGCAATAGGCAAATAAAACTGACTTACCTGATAAGGCGACATATTGATCGAACCTAGAAGCATTGAAGGGCGGAGAGTTATATCACGGTCATAGCCAAGCAAATGCACAATTTCAGCTACACTTTCTAAGCCAAGATCCATCCCTAAATTTATCGTCGGTATGTTAAGCGATCTAACTAAACTGTCTAATAAAGATACTTGTCCTCGAAACTTACCGTCATAGTTTTTAGGCTGCCAAACTTCACCATTATCGGTTGTAAAACTAATTTCAGAGTCGTCTAAAATGGTGGCTAATTGATAGTCTTGATACCGTTCCAGTGCTGCGATATATATAGCTGGTTTGATTAGCGAACCTATTGGGCGTTTAGCATTTAATGCACGATTAAAACCTGCATAACCACTTTCTTTACCGCCTACAATACCTTTTACAGCACCGGTTGTGCGTTCTGTGACAATCATCGCTGCTTCAAGTTCGTGCGTTTGACTCTCAGCTAAAGCCGCTAACTGTTGCTCAACCTTTTTTTCTAGCAATGTTTGTGTGTAAAGTGAAAATTCGGTAAACACTCGAATGCCAGAGGCCTGCATGTTAGGGGGTAGTAGCTCGCCCAACTCTTTTTTGACTAATTGCAAGTATGCAGGAAACTTCTGTTTGTTTTTCACTAATCGTCTAGATTTTCGTACAGAAAGTTCACTCTTAATCGCAGCGAGATATTCAGGCTTGGTCAAATATTCTTGTTCAAACATCAACGTTAATACTAAATCACGACGTTTTTTTACCCGTTCAGCGTAGCGCCAAGGATCATAGTAGCTCGGACCTTTTATAACACCTACTAGCGTAGCCATTTGTTCATCTGATAGCTGTGCTACACTTTTACCAAAATAAAACTCAGCAGCTAATCCAAAACCATAAATACCATTTGCAAAGTGTTGCCCCAAGTAAACTTCATTTATATACGCTTCAAGTAATTGATCTTTGCTGTAACGGTATTCAAGCAATAAGGCCATAATCGCTTCATTAACTTTACGCCAAATCGTTTTTTCACGCGATAAATACATGTTTTTTACAAGTTGCTGAGTCAGTGTACTACCACCTTGCACGGTTCTTCCTGCACGAATATTTTTATAAAGCGCGCGTAAAATACCCACTGGCGAAATACCCGCATGATGATAAAAATCACGATCTTCAACTAATAACAACGTATCTAGCAACCGTTCAGGCACAGACTGTAATGGTACCAACACACGATCTTCTTTATTTTCAGGAATAATACGATCAATAAGATAGGGTTCAAGGTTTACAGAATGTGCTTGCTGTTCATCGAGATATAATTGTTCAACGGTTTGAATATCACCGCTACGTGTTACATCAATCATCACTTTTTGCGGGTATTCAATGCCTGAACCAAAATCAAAAGCTCGTCGATAAATAATGATCCGCTTGCTAGATAAAGCAAATTGCCCGGGTTTTGTCACTTTCGTTACGCGACGATAACCCATTAAAGACAATTCCGCTTTTAAGTGGCTAAGGTTAATCTCACTTCCAGGCTGAAATGAATGGATTTTACTATACACTTGAACCGGTATTTGCCAACGCTGACCTTCAAATTTGTCGACCACTCTTGCATCAAGATATAAGGTATAGAATGCCAAAATAATGGCAAATAAAAGTGTAAACTTAGCCAGAAACAAGCTAAATCGCTTTAATTTTGAGCGCTGTTCTGGTGGTGTTTTGCTTGTTACCTTTTTCTCTTTCGACACACTAAAACCTAATTACTCATCGTCTTCGTTGTTTGATACTTTATTATTGCTCGACTTTAACCGCTGTCTAAACTTAGCCTTAGCTAACATTTGCATATCTTCCACTTGATCACTCTCGTCAATTATTTCGCGGCCTAAAAAGGTTTCAATCGCATCTTCTAAGGTAACAATACCCGCAGTTTGCCCGAAATGATCTTCCACAAGAAAAATATGTTCATGGCGTTTTATAAAAAAATCAAGCAAGGGTAATACCGGTAAGCTTTCTGAAATTCGATGTAAAGGTTGTTTAATATCAACCAGTAACGTGTCGCCATTTCCTTGTCTTTCTTGTTCGTAGAGTGTCCCTTTAATAATTAAGCCGGTTATATTGTCGATTGAACCGCTATAAACAGGTATACGGGTAAAACTTGCTGTTTGCTCTGCAGCCAAAGCAGCAGAAATGGTCATGTTTTCATCAAGAGCATGCACAACGCTTCTTGGTGTTAATATATCACCGGCTTTAACCTCTCTAAGGGTAAGAATATTTTCAACCAATTGGTTTTCTTGGTAAAAAAGTGAACCATCTTTATGCCCTAATGCTGCAAAAGCGCGAATTTCATCTCGCGATACCACATCCGTTTTATTTTTATCAAACATACGCGTGAGCAACGATGAAAACCACACCAGAGGATAAACAACTTTCACGAGAAAATTGATGATATAAGCCGAAGGGATCGCCAAGTTACGCCAAAATTTAGCGCCAATTGTTTTTGGAATAATTTCTGAAAAGTATAATATTGCTAAGGTTAATAAAAACGCGATTAAGGTTTCTTTTTCTTCACCAAAAACTCTAATGGCTTGAGCACCAACACCTGCTGCACCCATAGTATGAGCGAATGTATTAAGGATCAAAATACTAGAAATCGATTTATCTATATTGTCTTTCACATGACTGAGTACTTTGCCACCAAGCGGTTTGTCTTTTTGAATATTTTCTACGAAACTTGGCGTTACCGATAGCAGCACAGCTTCAAGAATAGAACATAAAAACGACACACCTATTGCTATTGCCAAGTATGTGAGAAGTAAAGTCATAAATATTGCACGTTGAAAACATTAAAAAATAATCGATGATTGTAAACTAGCTGGCAATGCATTCCTATGTTTTCATCATATTTAGCCATAAATCCGATGATTCCCTCCTCACGCTCATTAAAATAATTTGTTCTGAAACTGTTTAGTTATTACTTTTTAGTCAAAGTCTAGCAATTTAAACGCTTATTACTATGCAATAACTCTAGAAATGTATAAGCTAGCCTCAAATTCTCTCAAAGTACATTTGCTATGGAAAAATACGAAGAACTGCTCGTTGCGATCAGAAGAGTGATCAGAGCGATTGATTTGCATTCTAAGCAATTAAATAAGTCAGCTGGGCTAACTGGGCCGCAACTGCTGATCATGCAAGAAATCGCCCGTGTTAAAGGGGTTACAGCGAGTCAAATTGCAAAAAATATTAATTTAAGTGCTGCTACGGTCACGAATATACTTGATAGATTAGAAAATAGATCACTCATAGAGCGAGT
Source organism: Thalassotalea hakodatensis (assembly GCF_030295995.1). NCBI lineage: Bacteria > Pseudomonadati > Pseudomonadota > Gammaproteobacteria > Alteromonadales > Colwelliaceae > Thalassotalea > Thalassotalea hakodatensis. The sequence continues at coordinate 3,738,403 of NZ_AP027365.1, forward strand.
AAGAAGCACTGAGGACAAACGTCGGGTTAGCTTGTTTTTATCTGATAGTGGTCGAGAAACCTTAATCAATGCGCCGCAACCACTGCAACAACACTTTATTCAGAAGTTTTGTCATTTAGAGCAATGGGAGCAATCTTTATTGTTGTCGTCAATGCAACGTATTGCAACCATGATGGACGCCAACGAAATAGATGCATCTCCGATGTTAGAACTTGACTTAATGCAGGCTGATATCAACAAAACGCTATAAACGATAATTTGCTAAATTGATTAATTAGGTGTTTTGATCAATTTAGCAATTCATGACTGACAACTCGTTATACATAATATACGCGCCGATCTAAAACGCTATTTTTTCTTCGATCAATTTAACAATGTCATCAGAGTCTAAACTCGAGATTGATTGATCTTCACTATTCGAAATAAGAAAAACATTATCATTACATTCGCCTAGCTGACTTATTTTTGCTGAATGAATGGTAAACCCTTGTTCATTAAATACTTCACAAATCTGTTCAATATAGCCGGGATCATCCAAGGCGTTAATTTTAATCAGTGATTTGTCTTTATCTGGATAAGGTAATACCTCAATATTCGGATCTTGTTCAAAGGTCTCAACGTACATAGGCGCTTTGATTGCTTTACCGGTATCACCAGTATTCAAAATATCTTTAACTCTTTGCACAATGGCGTTTAATCTAAATTCATCATCAACAACATCGTCAGATTCACTGAGTAGCTGAAAGACTTCAATAACATTATCATCTTGAGTTGTCAGCATGTTTGCTTCTTTGACGCGAAGTTTTGCCTTAGAAAGCACTTTAAAGATATCGGAAAATAATTGATCCCTGTCAGGGGTATAAACGACTAAGGTCGTAAAGCCAAGATCATTTGAGTTACATAAAAATACATGATGTTCTTTATTAAAATTACTCATAATGTTTTCGGTAATTTCAACAATGTGTTCAACACAATTGGCAGTGAAAAACTCGCTCGGAAGCTTTTTCCACCATAATTCAACTTTTGCAATATCAACATCACTACAGAGTTGACTTTTCGCGCTGGCTTTCTTCTCGCTAATTAACGTTCTCGCTTCAAAAACATTGTTTGTGCCTTTTGCGATTGTTTTCTTTAAACCTTTATAAAGAAGTGATAATTGATATTCTATCCAAGGGTTCCAAGCACTTTCATTTGTTGCCATTAAATCAGCAACGGTAAAACATAATAACGAATCAAGCTTTTCTTTCGAGGAGATGGTTTTTGCAAGTTTTTGAAAAATAATGGGATCATTTAAATCACTTTGCTTACATACATCAAGCATTAACGTTTGGTTTTTTACCAACCAGAACACCAGTTGAATGGATTTTTCATCGAGCTGATGAAAAGTAGCAAACTCTTTCGCTTGCATCGCACTGAGCTCGTGATCTTCATCAGTTTGACGACCCGATAAATGGTGACATAAAGTCGCCAAACGTAAAGGAAGTTTGTTAGGAATTTTTTGATAGGATTTAACGGGAAAACTGTCTTTTTCATGATGTTTTTCAAAAGCACCAAGATAAGCTAACGCTTTAAACGCATGTTCATCAACTGTATAGGCATTATGCATGTCAAATTGCATTTGCCCTTCGATTAGCTGCCAGTGAGAAAAATATACCGACAAAATACCATAACGATGCATTAAGCCTAATGCTTGCTCGAATCCATCAGTTTTGGATAGAAGCTCGATAAATTCATCTCTACACCCTTGATAATCTTGTAGTTCCCCAAGTAATGAACGCCTTACATTTCTTAATGCCCTAAGCGTCTTAGGCGTAATACCCGTGATAGCATCTATGTCTGATATCAACCTAAACATACGGATAACTTGTTTCTTTTCAATAAATAAGTTTTTATCTTCTACATCAATCAAGCTACCTATTCTTCTAAAGCCGCTATCAAGTTGCTTTACGTTATTAACACGAGAAAATGACGTATGCTCGATTGTTAAGGTGTCTAAAATTAATTGGTTTAATTCACGAATGCGGGTCATGGCGCGAAACAGTTGACGCATCATACGCTCGATGGCTTGTTGGCTGTTCTCACCATCACCAAAGCCTAACATACTTGCTACGTCAGCTTGATGTTCAAACAACAATTGTTCTACCGATGACTCTGCAACCGTATGCAATGCCCATCGCACGCGACAAACAAAATCAAACGCTTCTTTTAGCTCAATTTGTTCGTCTGCCAATAACAGCTTAGTACCGCTAAACACCTCTGAATAGCCCAACCCGTAAAACTTTTGCGCAACCCACAAAATGCTTTGTACATCGCGCATGCCACCGGGGTGATTTTTTAAATTAGGCTCTAAAAATAAGGCGGTATTTTTTGCTTTTACATGACGTGCTTTTTGTTCTTCAAGCTTTTCTTCGAAAAATTGTTGATGAGTCCATAAATCTTCGCTATGCATTAATTGATTAATAGCCAGTGCATGCTCGGCTGGCCCAGTAATCCTTCTGATATCAAGTAAATTGGTTGCTACAGTAACATCTTGCTTTACTTGTTTTTTAGTTTCATCAATAGTTCTTACTGATTGGCCAATGTCAGAACCTAAATCCCATAACTTAGTTAAAAAACCAGATAAGGCAGCTTGCTGTTGTTGGCTTATTTTTTTATCGATAATGATCGCTAAGTCAATGTCAGAACCCGGGTGTAATGATGCTCGTCCATACCCGCCAACAGCATTTAGCGAGATGGGGGCATCCACTAAGCCAAAGTGTCGCCATAATTCGGTAAGTACTTCATCAAAAAAGTAAGCTCGTTCTGTTAACAAGCCTTGAATTGCATCTGTCATAAAGCGACAGTTAAGCACTTCGTCTTTACCTTTAATGACTTTTTTAAGCGTTAAAGCATCGGGTAGGGTTGTGAATTGCATTGTGTTCTCTATAATCGCTTAAACCAAGTATTTAGGCTATCTAACTCACCATCTACCAATGATTCATTTTTTAATCGCCCACCAAACTCAAATCCTTGTTCAACACATATTGCGTTAATGGCAAGACTGCTTGCTGGTACAATGGTAAAGGCAGTTGTACACTTTAATGCTTTAAAGTGTTGTTCCATTTCTGTGATTAAATTGATCAATAACTGCCAAACATCAAATTCAGCACTTACTATAAAGTCAGAAAACTCAACCACTTGCTGTGATTCATCATAGCTTGCTGTGGCGGTTGCGACAATTTTGTCGTTCGATTGGGCAAAAAATTTATGATGCGTGTCATGATCAGCAATTGAATGCTCACGCCCCGTAAACACTAACTTGTCTTTGCTTTCTACGTTAGTGCGAACTGTATTTGTACCAACCGTGACACGATCAAAACTAAAATCAGTTAATTTATTTTTTTTACTAATGTAGGCCTTTTCAAGCACTTTATCGTGAATTGTCGCAAGATGATTTTTATGGTGTTTATCGTTAAGGTAATAAACAACATAAAAAGCATCTTGTAAACCATAATAGGCCATTATCGAGGCTTCAACCTTAAAGCCATGTTGAAAAAAATAAATCGCTTGGGACTCATTTACCTTAATGCTGATTTTTGCTGCATTTATTTGATACGAATAACGCATTACCATTTCAACAAAAACTGATAAATCTATCGTTCCAAGGTCATCAATCAATACGGTATTTGCATCATGATCGTAAACAAAATCAATACTTTCTTCTTTTGCTAACTCTTCAAAACTAAGTGGTTTTATACTCATAATATTAATGTATTTCGCTCCTGACCCAAAAATTAATTAGAACTCTTATTATTTAAATAGTAACAAATGGTCAAAAAATAGCAAACAGGACTAGGCTGAAAAGCGCTCAAAACGAGCTTTATAATATTAATTCCATTTATGAGGTGTCTGGTTAATTTAATTATTACTCTAATGATTCACGAAAAACCACCTTAAAAATCCAACACCTGTTAAGCAGGTTTTTGCTTAATAGAACGTCCTGGTTTTTCTTCTAAGGGCTTTTCTGGCCATCGGTGTTTGGGGTACTTTCCACGCATGTCTTTAGCTACATCGAAATAGGAAGATTGCCAAAAATGCCTCAAATCACTCGTGGTTTGTATAGGTCGACGAGCTGGAGATAACAACTCAAAGCGTAACGGCACTTGCTGCATTGCGAGTTTAGGTGTTTCAAGCTGACCAAACATTTCTTGTAAAATCACTGCAACGGTTGGTCCTTGCGATTCATCATAGCGAATTAACACCTGTTTATTGCTAGGCGTTTGATAATGTATCGGCGCATTTTCATCCATAAACTGCTGTTGCTGCCAATCTAAGTTAGCAATCAGTAGTGGATATATTTCTAGCTGTTTAAGGGCCTTTAAACTATTAATATTATTCAGATAAGGAATAAGCCAATCTTCTATCGTAGAAAGTAAGTGTTGTTCAGATATTTGAGGAAAGGTATCTAATTGTTGACCTAACCATTGAGCTCTTGTCAGCCATGACCGACACCGTGACGACCAATTTAAAAAGCATAACCCTTCTTGTTGAAGAATATCTTTTAGGCAAGTAGAAAAATGTTCTTGTGATAAAGCACCATTATTTTCTTCTACAATCGTTAATGCCTTATAGTAAGTTTTACTAATGCTATGAATGGCATTTTTTTTGTTATCGAGCCTGAATTGTGTCTCTTCTCGTAAATCGTTCTGTAAAATTGTTGGTAGCTGTGATGACATTACCGGCAGTGCTGAAAATACTTTGCCGTCTTTGTTTTTTCCATCACAGTGACAAACGATCAACCATGTTTCACCTCGCAAAGCATCACTTTCATTAAGCGAAACTCCTCGACCATTAGCCAATAAATATCGTTCTCCTTGTTTATCTCGCGCCTTCGCAAGCCGTTCAGGAAAAGCAAAAAATAATAGTTGTGCAGCACATTCTCTAAAGCTATTAATACCTATGTATGTGCGTGCCAACTCTACTGACAATTTATTCGCAAAGTTTTTGGCAAGTTTAGCTACTTGCTCTAAAGCAGAACGATTCACTCCCGTAGGTATCAACTGCTGCTGTAAATATTCAGACACCACAAGAAATCTCGTTGTAATATCTACATTTTGCGACGAAATAAAAATATCTCTTTCAGACAAAAGAGCAGCAAGTAAACAAGCTATGGCAGTTTTTTCTGGTGAATCGGCTCGTATTAACATACTCGCAAGTCTTGGCTCTACACCTAGCAATAATGCCTGTTGCCCTAACCCCGTAATTTTATTGCCGCTATCGACAAAACCTAACGATTGGTTCAACTCACTCGCGACATCAAAATGATATTTCGCCGGTTCAGATAACCAATTTACATCTTGATGTTGCGTGATACCCCAAGCAGACAGCTCAAGCACAAAGCTTGTGAGTTCTGCGTTTAATACTTCTTCTGGTTGATAGTCAGCTAACCGTTGCTGCTCACTCTCAGACCATAACCGGATACATTTACCCGCAGTTAGCCTGCCAGCTCTACCAGCTCTTTGACTCGCTGAAGCTTTTGCTATGTTGATAGTATCGAGCCTAGATAAGCCACTTTTTACATCAAAACTTAATACTTTCTCAAGCCCAGAATCTATCACAGTAGTGATACCTTCGATTGTTAAACTAGTTTCTGCAATATTGGTAGCAAAAATAACCCTTCTTTGATGTGAGTCTTTCCTTGTTAATACCAACGACTGCTGAGCAAGAGGTAAGCCACCGTATAAAGGGAGTAAATCTACCGGTGTTTCCAGCACTTGTTCTGCTGCAGCTATGCATCGTTTGATATCTGCTTGTCCTGGTAAAAATACAAGAATATCCCCTTGCTTTTCATCTTCAAGTTCACGCTTTACTACAGATAATACAGTTTCGGTGAGATAACGGCTGCGTTGTCCATTATATTCAATAGCTACAGGGAAACTTCTACCAGGGCATGACATCACTGGCGCATGATGTAGGTAGCTTGAAACTTGTTGAGTATCAATCGTTGCTGACATCACCAACAGTTTTAATGTTTCGTTGTAAGCGTCTTGAACTTCTAGTGATAAAATTAATGCCAAATCAGCATGTAAAGAGCGCTCATGAAATTCATCAAAAATAACCAAGCCAACATCAGATAGTTCTGGATCAGACTGAATTTTTCGTGTTAATACGCCTTCAGTGACAATTTCTAAACGCGTGTTGTTAGACACTTTTCGTTCATTTCGGATATGATAACCGATCGTTTGCCCGACTTTTTCACCTATTTTTCCAGCTAAATAATGTGCAATAGATTTAACCGCAACACGGCGAGGCTCTAGCATGATAATTTTTTTGCTGCCAAACATATCTGAGGCTAATAATGAAAGCGGTACTGCAGTAGATTTACCTGCACCAGGCTCTGCCTGTAAGACCACTCGCTTATGTGCTTTTAACATTGTATTAAGCTCGGGCAAAAACTCGTCTATTGGTAGCAATTTTCTGTCAATGAGGTTGTAAATGGTTGGCAAAATTATATCAGAGTAGAAACTAAAAATGTGCTTGCCATGCAAAATCTCACGTCATGCACGTTGATTTACATTGATACCCAAACACACTCAATCATTTTATCGTCATGAAAATGCAAGAGAATTGTCATAAACCTTAATTACAGTGGTATTTATCATCATAAAACGAGTACCGCAATGAAAACATTAAAGAAATTATCTATTGCCTCAATTTTACTTACCTTGTTAGCTGCTTGTAACGGCGACGATGGTCAAGACGGCACAACGGGAACTGCAGGTCCACAGGGTGAACAAGGCTTACCTGGACAAGACGGCCAAAATGGAGAAAGTGGAAACCTTTCTCTTTCCGCAACACTGGTAGCACGTGCTGTTCTGAGTGCTGAATCGCCAGAAGGCGCTGCAGAAATTGTACAATATCATGCGTCATCACAGCATATATATGCCATTAATAGTTCTGGCAATACCGCAACAGTTGATATTCTTTCGTTGTCTGATGCAGACCCTGCAGCATTAAGTACTAATGCAGAAGGGGTTATCACAAATACGAATATGAATACTATCACTCAAATTGATTTATCAGTTCATACCCCAGGTGATGCAAATAGTATTAGTATCTCTAACGACCTAAATGTTTTAGCTGTTGCTTTAGCTGCCAGTCAAACTGGGGATAAGGGTCACATTGCTCTATACGATATATCCGCAGCCACACCAACTTTTATGAAAAACATTGAAGTAGGTTTTCTACCCGACATGGTCACTTTTACGCCTGATAGCAGCAAACTCATTGTGGCGAACGAAGGAGAACCTAGTAGTGACTACACCATTGATCCTGAAGGTAGTATCTCTCTTATTGCGATTAATAATGGTGTAATAAGTGATACTGCGACAAACATTACTTTTACCGAGTACAACGATAAAAAATCAGATTTAATGGCTCAAGGAATGATGTTTCCTAACCCTTCCGGCAGGGTAATTAAAGGACAAACAATCAACACAACTGTCGCAATGGATTTAGAACCTGAATATATTGCCGTTTCTGATGACAGTAAATTTGCATACATTACCCTTCAAGAAAACAACGGTATTGCAATTGTTAATTTAGAAACCAATACCTTAGTCGATATTAAAGGGTTAGGATTTAAAGATTGGTCAAATTTTGTTATCGATGCTTCAGATAAAGATGATGGAATAAACTTAAAAAAATACAAAAATTTATATGGTATGTATCAGCCAGATACTATTGCTACCTACACATGGAAAGACGTGAATTTTATTGTGACTGCCAATGAAGGTGACGGTAGAGAATATTTTTTCGAATCTGCATCTGAAACAACCTGTTTAGCTGAAGGTGGCATTGATTATGACGAAGATGACGGTTGTCTTGCTTACCTTGATGAATCACGTGTAGAAGATTTACTTTTAGATCCCATCGCTTTTAGTGCGATTAACAATGATGATTACGATTTAGGTAGACTGAAAGTCTCAATTGAAAAAGGTGATATCGATAATGACGGCGATTATGATGCACTATACACTTATGGCGCTCGATCATTTTCAATTTGGGATGCGAATGGCAATCTCGTCTTTGATTCTGGCGATGATATTGTTCGCATCACGTCTGCGGTTCACGGCGAAGCTTTTAATAATGACGAAGACACTAACGAAGGTGACACACGTTCAGACGCAAAAGGTGCTGAACCTGAAGCACTTACTATCGGTCATATTAACGGAAGAACACTCGCATTTGTTGGGTTAGAACGTATGTCAGGCATTATGATTTACGACATCACCAACCCCTTTAATGTTACATTCGTAGATTACTTCTATAATCGGGGGTTAATTGAAGACGCTGACATTACTGGCGATTTGGCTCCTGAAGGAATGACATTTATTCCAGCTACCGATAATGCAGAGGCGATGCTAGTGGTTGGTCATGAAATTTCAGGCTCTGTCAGTGTATGGCAACTCGCTGTTCAATAGAGTCTGTTGACTTTTTAGCTCAAGAAAACGCGACTATGCTAGTACAGTCGCGTTTTCTTGTAGACTAATCTGCATTAGGGGCTGTAGACAAAATCATACTTTTCTTCTCATTTATACCTCTTCCACACAACAAATTTCATCCTGTGAACCAAGCATAAAGAAAATGATAACGGGTTGATTTCGTGTTGTTTAAATAATTTGCATCTTTCGAGAAATCTGCTTACTTGGCAAGCAATATTTTTTTTGCTATTGATATTAACCCGACAACAAAACAAGGAAGATGATGTGAATTTAGCCGCCCATGGTGATTACAATATTGAAAAGGAAAACAACATACTCATTGTTGATGCACGAGGTCCGTTCAACGAAGTCACCGCAAATGCTTACGTAAAAGATATGCATATCGCTTGCGAGCAATATCAAGGAAAACCTTGGGGGTTATTAATTACCTTTTATGGTAACAGTATCTTTACTCCAGAAGCGGAAAAGATACTCGTTGATGTCACTCGTTATCGAATGCAGCGAGGTATGATAGCAAACGCTAGTGTTATTGTTGATAGTAATACCGCTGATATTCAGCAAATGCAGCTTAGGCGAGTATACCAGTCGTGCAATCTTACTTTTCATGTATTTACTGATACCTTTAACGCAAAACAGTGGCTGGTAGAATTTGTAAAAGAGCAGTCGCAAGCCATGTAACTACTCTTTGCAAAGAGCTACTACTACGAGTGCTATTTATTATTTAACAGCAAGTTTGCTATCGTCGCGATAGACATACCTGTAGCGCCTGCAGCCCACAGACTATTTGCGCTTCCGTTATAAGCAGCAGCTAAATCAAAGTGCAGCCAACCTTTTCCGTCATTCGGCACAAACCTTGATAAGAAGCCAGCTGCATTACTTGCTCCTCCCATACCGCCCCCTTTTTGAGTACGGCTATTTGCGGTATCAGCAAAGGCTGAAGGACACTTTTCTTGATGCCATGGCGCTAAAGGTAATGGCCACAAAGGCTCACCTTCTGCTTTCGCTGCAACTAATGCCCGTTCAGAAGCGACACTATCTAACGACATTAACGCTGTATAATCCCCCCCTGTTGCTAACATAGCAGCCCCCGTTAACGTTGCAGCATCGATAATCATTTTGGGTGAAGATTCACTAGCCAGTAATAAACCATCCGCTAACACAAGGCGTCCTTCTGCATCTGTATTGGCAATTTCACAAGTAACACCATTTTTATAGGTTAAAATATCACTGACTTTATACGCACTACCGCTGATCATATTTTCAGCGCAGCACAAAATCAATTTTACCCGCTTGGTTAGCCCTTGTTGTATTGCATAAGCCAATGCAGCTGCCACAACTGCGACACCGCCCATGTCACACTTCATGTTAAACATGCCTTCATTTGATTTAATGCTGTAGCCGCCAGTATCAAATGTAATGCCCTTACCGACCAAACACACATCTATTGGAGCGGCCGAATTACCGGTAGGGTTAAAATCGATTTCAGCTAAACAAGGTGCATGTTGGCTAGCTTTACCTACGTTATACACCCCAACCCAGCCATTTTCATTTAATGCTTCGCCTTTGATCACATTCATACTAACAAATTCAGGCGACAATGCTTTAACGTAATCAAAAACACTTGATACTAATATTTCTGGCGATTGTTCTGCTGCTGTTTGATTGGTTAAGCGCTTAGCCCAAGCATAAGTCATTAATTTATTTGACAGTTTATTAATTAATTCGGGTTCGCCAGTGAAGTGGATATTATTACTTTTATTGATCGAGCTAAAACCTTGCGCAAAGGCCCATTGATAACTTTCTTGCCAGTTACCCCCAGTTAGAGCTACCTGCTCAAGCCCCATGCTTTCTAATTTTCGAGCGGCTTTTTGGATATTTCTTTCACTATAGTTATCAAACTCAGGAAAGTATAGAAACACCTCACCATTAATATGTTGAATGGTTTTATTCTGTTGCCAATCTGTTGCTTTATTGTCGTTAATTAAATGTACTAGAACACCTTGCTTCACGGGAACACCTTATTTCTTGAAATTCATTGTGTTAGTTTACACCAAACAAACAAGGTGCTCACACTTAGTTCAATAAATATTGTACTATCATGCACACTTTATTTTACAAAATTGTCTTAACTATGAAGCTAACACTTTCTCGAGCAACCCTTGAAAAGCGATATAAGCGATTTCTGGCTGATGTCATCCTTGATAACGGCAATAGAACTACTATCCACTGTGCAAATACAGGTGCAATGACCGGTTGTGCGACTTCTGGAAACAAGGTGCTTTACAGTGTTTCAGAGAATAAAAAAAGAAAATATCCCTATAGCTGGGAGCTTAGTATCACCGAGCAACAACACACCATCTGCGTCAATACCATTCGCGCAAATCAGTTGGTAGAAGAAGCATTAAACAATGGAATAATTAATGAATTCGAACATTTTTCAGCATTAAAGCGGGAAGTTAAGTATGGTAACGAAAACAGTAAAGCTGATTTTTATCTTCTCGATGAAAATGGAACTGAAACGTATATCGAAGTGAAAAGTGTCACGTTATTTGAGGATGAACAAGGTTATTTTCCTGATGCTAAAACCCTACGAGGACAAAAGCATTTGCGTGAATTAATAGACATTGTAGAACAAGGTAAACGTGCCGTGTTATTGTTCGCGGTGCTACATTCCGCTATTAATAATGTCAAAGCAGCAGCGCATATAGATCCCATTTATGCTGACTTACTCCGCCAAGCAAAAGAAAAAGGAGTTGAAATTCTCGCATATAAAGCAGAATTTTCTGTTAGGGAACAGGAAGTCGAAATTCAATTAACAACGCCCATATCTGTCAGTTTTATCGATTAACACTGCAAAAAGTGATATCCCCTTTTGAAGGGTTAAATGAAAATACAACAAAAAAACAGCTAATTTGTTACAACTATTATCAACAAAAGATTGACGAGAGCAGCTAAATCTTGCTAAAAAAGTGGGCTTGCAATAAAACAGGATTCATTCATTATAAGTTATACTTGTAACATTTTGATATTCCACTAAAAAAAATATTTTTAATGATTGTTCTTGAATTTTGTCTAACGTAACACAATATAGTTCTGATATTTCAGGTCTATTTTAAAAATTGGCACATGCAGTCAAATTAGCATTCTTTAATTGTTATTTGAACTAGTTAGCATTAGGAGAATTAGCATGCCAAACAGTAAAGCTTTAGGTATTTTAGCGTTAGCAGGTGTAGAGCCGTATGTAGAAAAACCTAATGAAGAATACATGAGCGCTGAGCAATTGGAACACTTTAAAAAGATCCTAGAAGCATGGCGTACCCAACTTCGTGAAGAAGTCGATCGCACCGTAACTCATATGAAAGATGAAGCGGCAAATTTTCCTGACCCTGTGGATCGTGCAGCGCAAGAAGAAGAGTTTAGCTTAGAATTACGTACTAGAGATCGTGAACGTAAATTAATTAAAAAGATTGAAAAGACTTTGCAATTAATTGAAGAAGACGATTTTGGTTTTTGTAAAAGTTGTGGCATTGAAATCGGTATCCGCCGATTAGAGGCTAGACCTACCGCTGATCTTTGTATTGAATGTAAAACATTAGCGGAAATCAAAGAGCGACAACTTGCCGGTTAATCATCTGTAAAGATGAATAACGAAAACACAACAAAGCGACCTAAGCAATATCGAGGTCGCTTTGCACCATCTCCTTCTGGCCTGCTACACTACGGCTCACTTATCACAGCATTAGCAAGTTTCCTTGACGCTAAACACCATCAAGGTCAATGGCTCGTACGCATTGAAGATATTGATCCGCCAAGAGAGCAGGCAGGCGCTAGTGATATAATTTTAGAAACCTTGCTAGCCTTTGGTCTTCAGTGGGATGAAGACGTAATGTTTCAAAGCCAGCAGTATTCGCGGTATAACCAGATAATTTCATCGTTAAAGCAACACTCTCTTGCTTATCATTGTCAATGTACTCGTGCTCAAATCAAATCTATCGGAGGCATATACCAAGGGCATTGCCGACACTTAAACCTAACCGAACCACAAAGTGCGATCCGCGTAAAAAACCAGCCTAAAATTGCCCATTATGATGATATTTTCCAAGGTAGAGTATCTTGTAATACCTCACTGGCTGCAGAAGATTTTATTATCAAAAGACGGGATGGACTATACGCTTATCAACTAGCTGTTGTCGCAGACGATATTGAGCAAGAAATCACTCACGTGATCCGGGGCTGTGACTTACTAGAGCCAACCGCCAGACAATTAAGTTTTTTTAAAATATTGGATGAAGCAACCCCGCAGTATGGCCATATACCTTTAGCCGTCACTGAATTGGGCTATAAATTAAGTAAGCAAAATAAAGCACCGGCCATTGACCGCAATGATCCTGAATCCAGCTTAATAAATGCCTTATCATTTTTAGGACAACAACCACCAGCATTACTTCAAACTGCTGATGTTAAAACGATTATCAGTTGGGCTATCGAAAATTGGCAGCGCGAACTTGTGGCTAAAACTCGCGAGATCACTATCTAATTTTCTTATCGTTTCTGCGTTATTCCAATCAAATATCTATTATAACCGCAGTTGCCTGTATTTTTTTCATTCTCTTTTTAGCCCTACTGTTATATGATCGCGGCGCTCTTTTTTAGTTTTGAGGTTGTTAAGTATCAAACGCGTTATCAATTTGTGTAAGAAGGTATTCGGCCAATCTATGCGTGAAAAAAATTCCAACAGTTCAATCAGTGCAGTAAGCACCGATGGCCCGCAAATTTTGACCAGAGATCAACACCCTGTCTCTCGTCAATATATCAGTTCTAATGCGCTAAAAGTACTTTATCGCCTGAATAAATCAGGCTTTGATGCATACTTAGTGGGTGGTGGAGTTCGAGACATAATGCTTGGTTTAACGCCAAAAGATTTTGATATTGCCACTAATGCGACACCTGAACAAATTAAAGGATTATTTAGAAACTGTCGTTTAATTGGTCGTCGTTTTCGACTTGCCCACATTGTTTTCGGTAGAGATGTGATTGAAGTTGCTACTTTTCGTGGTCATCACGACAACCCTCAACAAGCACAGAATTGCGGGAAAACATCAAAGCAAAGTGAACATGGAATGCTACTGCGTGACAATATCTATGGCTCGATTGAAGAAGACGCTGAACGTCGTGATTTTACCATTAACGCACTTTATTATTCGATAGCTGATTTTAAAGTGTACGATTTTGCCAATGGTGCCAAGGATATTTCTCAACGAAAAATTCGTTTAATCGGCGATCCAGAAACGCGTTACCGCGAAGATCCTGTGCGAATGTTACGAGCCATTCGCTTTGCCACAAAGCTCGACATGGATATCAGTAAAGAAACTGAAGCACCTATTGTTTCATCGGCGCCATTATTAGAAAACATTCCACCAGCACGTTTATTTGAAGAATTTTTGAAGCTATTTTTGTCGGGTAAAGCCGTTGAAAATTACACGATGCTACGTCAATACGCTTTGTTTCGTTACTTTTTCCCTGTCGTAGAAGAGGCCTTAGTTAATCAATCGCTACCTTATTTATCTCCATTTATCACGCAAGCTCTTACCAATACAGATGACAGAATTAATAACGAAAAGCGCGTAACACCCGCTTTTCTTTTCGCAGCAATGCTTTGGTATCCAATTCAGCAACAAATAAAAGCGCTTAAACAAACATCATCACTTACACCACAAGATGCATTTTTTGCCGCTTATGGCGAAATAATGGGCCGTCAACAGCAGAGTATCGCAATCCCCAAACGTTTTCAGTCAGTTATAAAAGACATTTTAATTTTACAAGATAAGCTCGCTCGACGTGAAGGCAAAAAAGCGTTTCGTACCTTTGAACATCAAAAATTTCGAGCTGGTTACGACTTTCTATTATTGCGCCACCAAGTGGAGTCTGCACAAGGGTGTGATGATTTAGCAGAGCTTGTTAATTGGTGGACTGAGTTTCAACAACGTAACTACGATACTCAACAGCAAATGGTAAAAACACTTGGCCGAAGTAAACCAGGTGCCAGACGTTCTCCAAGAAAACGTCGTCGTCCTCGTACGAATAACTCTCAGGACTGATCATGGCAATTTGTTATATTGGCTTAGGTAGCAATTTATCTAATCCGCAACGACAAATACAACTTGCTGTTCAATGTATCAGAGCGCATACAGGTATCACTCAAATAGCGCTTTCAGCACTTTATTGTAGTCAACCGATGGGGCCACAAGACCAGCCTGACTATATGAACGCAGTCATGGCTATTAATACTAAACTCACCCCCATTGAATTACTTGATGCATTACAAGCTATTGAGCAGCAAGCTGGCCGTGTCAGAAAAGGCGAACGTTGGGGAGCACGAGTGCTTGATTTAGATATTCTGCTTTATGATCAAGAAATAATAAACACTCCTCGCCTCACCGTCCCCCATTACGGAATGAAACAGCGAGAATTTGTGTTAATCCCACTAGCAGAGATAGCACCTAAACTGACACTACCTTGTAATAGTAACGTGTCAACCCTGGCCGAGAGCATCGATAAAAACGCACTAACAATTCACAGCCAACTCAGTTAAAATCGCTGCAAGAAAATCAATTTATCGCACAAATAACTGTGTTTTGGATCTTTTTATGACAAAGATAACAACCTCAGTGTTGCAAAAAATGAAGCAACAAGGTGAAAAAATAGCGACAATCACTGCATATGACGCTAGTTTTGCTAAATTATTCGATCAAGCAGGTATTCACGCCATTTTAATTGGTGACTCACTAGGTATGGTTTTACAAGGCCAAGATGACACCTTACCTGTTGATGTTGACCATATGGCTTATCATACGCAATGCGTGAAACGCGGTGTTGAAAATACACTGATCATCAGCGATCTACCTTTTATGAGTTACGCAACAAAAGAGCAAGCATTCACTAATGCAGCTACTTTGATGCAAGCTGGTGCAAGTATGATTAAAATTGAAGGCGGTCTTTGGTTAGCTGACACCATTTCCGGTCTTGTTGAACGTGGGATACCCGTGTGTGCTCACCTTGGTTTAACACCTCAATCAGTTAATGTCTTTGGCGGATTTAAAGTACAAGGACGTGACGATAGCAAAGCACAAGAAATGATCGAGCATGCAAAAGCACTAGAAGCCGCTGGCGCTCAATTATTAGTATTAGAATGTATTCCTGCTTCGTTAGGTAAAGCCATTTCCGAGGCGATTGATATTCCAACTATCGGTATTGGTGCAGGAAAAGATACCGACGGCCAAATCCTTGTTATGCATGATGCCTTAGGTATTTCATGTAGTTATATGCCTAAATTTTCAAGAAACTTTCTTATCGACACTGGCGACATTAAAAAAGCTATCGAGTTATATATAAGTGAAGTGCAAAAAGAAAACTTCCCAGGTGATGAACACATTTTTAAGTAGGCGGAATAATGATCACCCTTAACGATATTTCTAGTTTAAGAGAAACCATAAACCAGTGGCGACAACAAGGTTTCAAAATTGCCTTTGTACCTACAATGGGTAATTTGCATGCAGGTCATATTGCATTGATCACAGAAGCCCATAAACACGCAGATAAAGTCGTTGCGAGTATCTTTGTTAATCCTATGCAATTCGGTCAGAATGAAGATATTGCTAATTACCCCAGAACGTTGCGAGCAGATCAACAACAACTTGAAGCCGCCAAAACTGATCTACTTTTCACGCCAACACCCGAAATTGTATACCCAAAAGGCCTTGATAAACAAACCTTTATTGAGGTTCCGCAAGTTTCTGAAGGTTACTGTGGAGAAAGTCGTCCAGGTCATTTTCGTGGCGTAGCAACAGTCGTTTGTAAGCTGTTTAACCTTGTGCAACCTGACGTAGCCTGTTTTGGCTTAAAAGATTATCAACAGGTACAAGTCATTCAAACCATGGTTGAAGATTTATCCATGCCAATCGATATTATTCCGGTAGCAACAGTAAGAGAAGCAAGTGGTTTAGCATTAAGTTCACGTAATGGATATTTAACTGAAGAGGAGTTAAAAATTGCGCCTGCACTTAGTCAAAACATTCAGTGGCTTGCTGAGAAAATAAAACAAGATACCGACTTTATTGGTTTAGCAAAGCAAGCGACTAATTTCATTAATAATGCTGGACTAAAAACCGATTACATCCATATTTGTCATGCGAAAACATTACAGCCAGCAAGCGAAGATGATAAAAACTTAGTTATTTTAGCCGCTGCGCACTGTGGTAAAGCACGCTTAATTGATAATTTGCAAGTCAACCTGTAACTCAACAACAAAGATTACATAATAAAAAAGGCCAACAGTGGTTTTTCACTGCTGGCCTTTCAAACGTGTGTTAGTTGATTTTATTCGTATGAACGTTCAAGCCACATAAGTTGACTCTTCAAATCTTCAATTTCTTTTTGTGCATCAACAAGTTGCTGCTCAATAGATTTATCTTCGATAGTACGCTCATCAATCATTTCTGGCATATTACTGTCCTCTTTATACATCATACAGCCCTCAAAAATGTAATCATAGGTGTAATATTACACCTTAACTTTCATTTTGTAAAACAATCGAAAGAAAAACATTTCGGTTAGAAAGCAAAAGAGTGTAAATTTTAGGCAACAGTCACGAAAAATTTCGATAAGATTCAAGAATCAAGCAATGTTAATTACAATAACATTGCTTCATACTTATAGGTTTTGTGATAAAGCGACCAACTTGGGTAAAAAGTGGCTGCTCTCTTGAGCTAATTCTACTTGTTCCTCTAGAACATCTTTTAGAATCTCTTTTGAAGTAAGTGGATTTGCCAACACAACACGGAAGACTAATGTTTTCCTGCCGTGATATTTTTTCACCTCGATACGCGTACGAGACACAAAAGACTTGCCGTTCTCACGTTGCCTTTTCTGAATGAATTTAGTGAGCTTATCCAATAGATTATTGACGTTAGTAAGCGTGTTTTCATCCGCTTTAGACAATAACTGCTGAACAGAGGCTGGATTATAACGATAGGTTAATAAACATAGTTCAGGTTCTGTTACTAATTCAAAGTCAGGATGTTTATCAATAATATCAGCAAAATATTTTGCCTTCTCAATACCCTGGTTAATCAGCATTTCATAGCCTGGGCGACTAATAATGTGCAAACTTGCATAAACGAGCATCGCCATACCCGGCCTTGAGCCTTCTAATGTATGCGCACCCAAGTCTTTTGAACCTTTACGTAAAATATATTCAGCATGATGCTCAATTGAAGCGACTGACGCAGGATTACGAAAAACAACTAAGCCTGCCCCCATAGGTACATACATTTGTTTATGCGCATCAATAGTGACTGAATCAGCACGCTCAATGCCGTTTAACAAACCTCTGTGTTTACTTGAAAGTAAGGTAGCGCCACCCCAAGCAGCATCAACATGAAAATGACATTGGTATTCATTCGCCACATCTGCTAATTCGTGGAGCGGATCAATATTACCCGTTTCTGTCGTGCCAGCAACGCCGACGATACTTAAAATACGAATATTTTTTGCGGTAAGCTCTTGGCACTTTTCTCTGAGCTTTTGCGGGTCCATTTTATTATGTTCATCGGTTGGTATAGCAACAACGCTGTCTTGACCAATACCTAACACATCAGCTGATTTTTTCAGCGAGTAATGACCTCGTTTAGAAACCAAAATGGCTAAGCCGTCGTACTGATAATGCTTTAATGCATTGAATAAACCTTCTCGTGCGACTCCTTTAAAAGAACCATCTGCTCGTAACAGATTATTGCGAGCCACCCAAAGTGCTGTGATATTGGCCACTGTGCCGCCTGAACAAAATGCGCCTAATGAATGGTTTGCACTGTGCATCCATTGCTGATAAAAATTTTCTTCAAATTGGTACACCAACCGATGCATCATACCTAATACTTGACGCTCTAACGGTGTAAAAGCTTTTGAGGTTTCAATTTTGACCAGGTTCTGGTTTAACCCCACCATCAATTTTGAAAGGGGTAAAATAAAATAAGGCAATGCAGAGGTCATGTGACCAATAAAACTAGGGCTTGAGGTATGAACAGATTGTGACACCAACTTTTCGAGTAAGTGGTGCATGTGATCAGAAACAAATGCAGGTTGCTCTGGAATTTTAGAGCAATCAAAATCTTTTTCTATTTCTGTAAGTGCAGTTTCTTTTGCAGCTATATGTGAACCAAGAAATCCAGCAAGGTTTTGCGAGATCTCTTGTTCTATTCGCCCTAAGGTTGAGTCAGGTGCTTCTGGAATAGTAAAAATACGTAGTAATGACTCTTCTGTCGCATTTGCCGCACGTTTGTTTGTTGTCATAAATAGCACTAACTAATTATTGTCATTAACCCGATACTAATGACCCTTCATAGGTGCGGCACTGTAATAAAATTTAGATCAAATGTCTTGCTTTTTTCACGATTAACACTATTTTGCTAACGAAGTGTTAGCCAATTAATGTTGCTAAGTAAACAAAACCAAGTTCCACTATTGCTAAACTACTTAATGCCATCATAAGTACATTTTTTTTGATATTGTGAGTCATTTTCATTTCCTCTATTAAAATTGACTGATGCTTATCTATAAACAAATATCAGACCAATATTGATATACCATTGTTTTATCTGCATTTTTCCTATAAAACAATGATTACCACTATGATTAATAGTAGTTACAAAAACAATAAAATGGTAATTTTAACCAACAATTTTTAAAAAATTGACCAACAATAAAGTACTCACGTAATTTCGCTATCAGCCCATACTAGAAAATATCTAGCTGCCAGCAAGTTTGTCCACTCGCTTGGTACTTAGCTTCAAACGGTGTCAATGCAGGGCTATTTTCCACTTTGCAAATATCACCAGTACGATTAGTTAGCTTAGCCGCAATTAAAAACTCTTCGAGATATAAACGCCAATTACTACGTAAAATAAGGCGTTCGCCTATTGAAATGATTTCAGGGAACACAGCACTACCATGCCATCGACGCTGAATATGCTTACTTTTAGGCCATGGGTTAGGATAAAGAATATAATGCTGGTTTACTTGCCATTTTTCTTGGGCCACTAAACGATAAAAATCATTAAGATCAGCACGTAACAGTAGGTAGTTATTCACCCCTTGCGTATCGGTACGTTCAATCAACTCTTCATCATTACGCTCTATGCGATGCGCCGATTTATCAACCCCAATAACTAAAGCATTAGGGTTGTTTTTCGCCAATAAACGAGTACTTTGGCCAACGCCGCAACATGAATCGAGGATCACCTCTCCTTGGTGTGCTTTGACGCGTTCATTTGCAACATTAAATGCTTCTAACGTATGTTGTTGAAACGGTTTTTTTGAACGATGTGCTAAATGCTTTTCAACGATTTCTGTCAGTTTCTCGTGAATCCCCGTTTGGTTAGTCACAATAACTTTTGAGTCTCCTAATTGCGTTTCATCCATCAGCTTCTTAATCCAATACCTTTAGTGATCAAATACATGGCAATGGCATATAAACCAATAATAAACGCACCTAGCACACTAAACGCCACTGGTAAGCTGACATCAGAAATACCTAAAAATCCATAGCGGAAAGCATTAACCATATAGACAATGGGGTTGATTTTTGACACGCCTTGCCAAAAATCAGGTAATAAACTTATCGAATAGAATACCCCACCTAAATACGTTAGCGGCGTTAATACAAAGGTAGGAATGATAGAAATATCGTCAAAACTACCTGCAAATACGGCATTAATCAAACCACCTAAAGCAAAGGTTGCTGACGTAAGTGCGACTGTGGCAATGATCACCCATACATTATGAATTTGGATCTGAGTAAAAAACATCGCGATGATTGTAACAATTAAGCCCACTAATATACCACGAGCCATACCACCGCCAACATAACCAGCAACGATGACCCAATTAGGTACAGGAGCGACGAGCATCTCTTCGACATTGCGTTGCCATTTGGCGCTAAAAAACGAAGATGCCACATTAGAATAGGAATTAGTTATAACGCTCATCATAATCAAACCAGGTACGATAAACGACATATAATCAAAGCCGCCCATTTGACCAATTCTTGAACCGATTAACGAACCAAAAATAACAAAATACAAACTGATGGTAATGGCAGGTGGCACTAATGTTTGCACCCAAATACGCATAAAGCGATGAGTTTCTTTATGTAAAATACTTTTTAAGGCAACCATATTTCTGGTAGATGACATGCTTACGCTTCCTCCGCTTTTTCGCCTGTTCCAACAAGGCTGACAAACAGCTCTTCTAATCGGTTGCTTTTATTTCTCATACTGATCACATCAATGTTTTGCTCGCTCAATTGTGCAAATACATCATTAATTCGTTGTGATTTTTTCACATCAACCTCTACGGTATGATCATCAATAACCCGATAACAAAATCCGTTGAGTACAGGGACATTACTGTTAGGCTTGAGGTCTAAAATAAACGTTTCTAAATCTAGCTTTGCCAATAACGATTTCATATCTGTATTTTCAACAATAACGCCTGAATCAATAATTGCGATATTGCGGCACAACATCTCAGCCTCTTCTAGGTAATGTGTCGTTAAGATAATGGTAATACCTTGCTTATTTAACTCGCGAAGGAAGTCCCACATAGAACGTCTTAACTCAATATCGACACCCGCTGTAGGTTCATCTAAAATCAGCATTTGGGGTTCATGCATCAATGCACGAGCAATCATTAAGCGTCGCTTCATACCACCTGAGAGCATACGCGCTGCATTATCTCTTTTCTCCCATAAATCTAATTGCTTTAGATACTTTTCAGCTCGCTGATGAGCTGTTTCTCGATCTACGCCATAATAGCCAGCTTGATTTACTAATATTTTCGTTAAACTTTCAAACTGATTAAAATTAAACTCTTGTGGCACTAAACCAATATGACTTTTTGCCGTTTCTAGTGCCTGATCAATATCATAGCCAAAAACTTTTACTTTTCCTGCAGATTTATTCACTAAAGAAGTTATCACACCGATTGTAGTGGATTTACCCGCACCATTTGGGCCGAGTAACGCGAAAAAATCCCCACTTTCAACGGAAAGATCTATCCCTTTTAACGCTTGAAAGCCACCTTTGTAGGTTTTCTTGAGATCTGAGATTTCGAGTGCTTTGGTCATATCGATTTCAAAATTAAAACAAATAATGATTATAAGTGAGGCAATAATGCACGAAATTCAAGCGTGTAAATAAAATAAAATTCACCTTTGCGCTAGAATAATAACGGTGACTTATTGCCTTTGAATTGTATACAATTTAAAGTAACGGTGTTATCCATGAGGAATATCACAATGCAATTAACAACAATTAAGCAACTACTTATAGGTGCGGCGCTCACCACAGCGATTGTGGCCTGCCAATCAACAGACAGTAAGCCTAATGAACAGGCAAAGAATAATCTCGCTAAAGAAGAGAACACATTAACACTAAAGCGAATTTATCAAGATTACGAATTTAGCTCAGATAGAATCGGGCGCATTCGTTGGTTAGCTGACAACAGCGGCTATACCGCTATTGAAAAATCAGCCGCTAGTAAAAAAGATAAAAAAGGAAAGTCAATTTCAGTTGGCAAAGATATCGTTATCTATAACCCTCAAACGCTGGATCGTGAAGTACTAGTAAGCGCTCAGCAGTTAACACCTGAAGGAAAAGATTCTCCACTTTCAATTCATAATTACATTTGGTCAGAAGATCGCAAGCAATTATTAATTTATACCAATAGTAAACGCGTTTGGCGCTCTAATAGTCGTGGTGACTATTGGGTTCTAGACCTTGCAACAAATAAACTAGTGCAATTAGGCGGAAAAAGCGCAAAGCCAAGCAGTTTAATGTTTGCAAAATTTTCTCCAGATGGCACACGCGTAGCCTATGTACGTGAAGATAACGTGTACATTGAAAACTTATCAACCAACAACATTACTCAATTAACTGATGATGCAGGAAACGGTATTATCAACGGTTTATTTGATTGGGTGTATGAAGAAGAATTCTCGATTCGCGATGGTTTTCGCTGGAGCCCAGATGGTAGCAAAATTGCTTTTTGGCAATTAGATACCACTGGCAGTAAAGACTTCATCATGATCAACAACACCGACGAACTTTACCCTACCATCACAAAATTTCCTTATCCTAAAGTGGGCGAAACAAATTCACTCGCAAAAATAGGTATTGTTGATTTATCCACTAAAGAAACTATCTTTCCAGATTTGCCGTTTAATTCACGTAATATGTATATTCCTCGCATGAATTGGGCAGGTAACGGCAAAGAAATACTGATCCAACACGTGAATCGCAAGCAAGATACTAATCGCTTATATCTTGCGAACAGCACGAGTGGTCAATTAACCCGCATTATGACCGAGCAAGAAGAAACCTTCCTCGATTTTTATGATGATGCTCACTGGTTAAATGATGGCAACTACTTTATCTGGACAAGTGAACGTAGTGGCTGGCGTGATCTATACCGCATTTCAAGAGACGGTAAAGAAGTAATTAATTTAACGCCTGGTGATTTCGATGTGACTGCATTCGGCTCAATACAAGCCATTGATGAACAAGGTGGTTGGGTATACTTTACCGCATCAATAGGCAATACCTCTGAACGCTATTTATATCGTAGTAAACTTGATGGTAGTGTTGTCAATCAACGTTTAACACCTAATACTTTTGCAGGTGTAAATTATTATCAAATGTCACCAAATGGCCAATGGGCTGTGCATAGTTATTCCGCGTTTGATAAGCCAACGCAAAAACGCTTAGTGTCGATTGAAGGGCACCAAGAAAAGCACATGTTAATGAGCAACAAAAAGCTTGTTAACAAGTTAGCAAAATTGAATAAGCCCAGTCATGAATTTTTTCAAGTAAAAGCCAGAGACGGTGTTGTGCTTGACGGTTACATTATGCGCCCAGCTGATTTTGATCCAACTAAAAAGTATCCCATTATTTTCTACGTGTACAGCGAACCTGCTGGTCAAACGGTGCAAAATAGATGGCGAGGAAGTTCATACTTATGGGACAGCTATATGACGGAGCAAGGCTATATTATTGCTTCTATTGATAGTCGTGGCGCACAAACACCTAAAGGGCGCGAATGGCGTAAATCAATTTACGGTGCTGTAGGCATTCTTGCTTCACGCGATCAAGCTGACGCTTTAGACGCCATGGCAAAACGTTGGAATTACATAGATACAAATCGTGTGGGTATTTGGGGGCATTCGGGCGGCGGCTCAATGACATTAAATATGTTATTCCGTTACCCTGAAAAATATCATGTAGGTGTTTCATTAGCGCCGGTACCTGATCAAAAGCTATACGATTCTATTTATCAAGAACGTTACTCTGGGTTATTGCCTGACTATGAAGAAGGTTACAAGCAAGGTTCTCCCATCACGCATGCAAAGAATCTAGAAGGTAATTTATTACTTGTACATGGTACGGGTGATGACAATGTGCATTATCAAGGTGCTGAACGCCTAATCAACGAATTGGTAAAACATAATAAGCAATTTGACTTTATGTCTTACCCTAACCGCAGCCACGGTATTTATGAAGGTGAAGGTACAACACTGCATCTAAATACGATGAAAACACAATATTTCAATCGTCATTTAAAAAATAAACAGTAAAACTGCATTGTACTGAAGCATCAAAAACCTGCCAATTGGCAGGTTTTTTTATAACTTTTAAAAACAATACAAAGTGGCAAATTAAACCTAAGAATAGTAAAAACCACTATTACCTCTTCTGCAAAAAATAACTTAACCCATTGTTAATATTTACTTTATATTTTATGGTCACACTTTTGCTTATATTGAGCATCAATAATCAATTAACGGCGATGTTCACTATTTCTCATTGCGGTTATGCTTTATTTTAGCAGTAGAGGATATTATGAGAGAAATTAATTCGACAGAGAAAAAGAACTGGTTAAGTGCAAGTACATGGTTACGTGGTTTATTCATGCTGCTATTTGGTTTTATTGCAGGTTTTACCCGTTTTATTATCACCTTAATTGCCATATTCCAATTTTTATCACTACTGGCAACAGGTCGAGGAAACACTCATCTTAAAAGCTTTGGTGAAAGCTTAAATAACTATATTTATCATATTAACCAGTTTTTAACGCTTAATACCGATAAATACCCATTCCCTTTAAGTAGTTGGCCAGAAGAAAAACCACATTACCGTTACACGCCTAGAGATTAAAACAGCACGGAAACCATCGCTAATTATTTTATTGGTTAGCAATGGTTTCAATATAATTACCTATCGAGTTTACGCTATGTACCTGCAAATAGTAAATCGTATCATACCAACCATAATATTTTTGCTGTTCAGCCAAGTGTCAAATGCTAACAGTTACCAGCAAAAGTTTGATCGCTTTCTTATTAACACGATCGACACATTGGATCTTAAAAGCTCTTTATCTGTAGCAGTTGTAAAAGATGGTACAGTCATTTACCAAAATACACACGGCTACGCCAATATTGCCAAACAAGAAAAAGCGACTGCTAACACACTCTATTATATCGCATCTATTACGAAGCCGATATTTTCACTTGCAATACAAAGAGTATTGTCGCAATCAAAGTACAGTTTACATACCACGCTTAAAGAAATGTTCCCTGAAGTTAATTTCCAAACTGAAATAAAGGCAGAACATATCACAATAAAAGATTTACTCGCACATACTTCTGGATTATCAGATCAATATTTAACAACAGCCGTATCACTCACAGGCATACATAATCCAACGCTAAAATTAACCATGCTGACACATTTAACTATTAATGAAGAAAACCCACTTGGTCAGTTTGACTATACAAATTTAGGGTACAACATTATCAGTTTGTGGTACGAAAAAACCTTCTATCATCCCTGGCAAACTGTCGTTAAACAGCATGTACTAACACCGATGAACATGCTCAGTACAACAGGCTTTAAAAGTGAAGCTTTACAAAATAACGAACAGATTGCCAAACCCTATACTTACTTTTCATTATCGCCTCAAAAAGCGCTTTATTTAGAGAAGCAAGACAATACCTTACATGCAGCTGGAGGTATCTATTCGACAATAAGTGACATGGCAACGTTTCTTATTCATCAACTCAGCGCGAAGCAAATATCTTCATTATCCAAAAGTATACATTTCACCCAGAAACCAATCGTGGCACTCGACAGTGCACGAGGTGACTTTAAACGTACTCACTACGGATTAGGATGGTATATCGGTCCATACAAGCAACATAAAACCTATCATCATTTTGGCAGTTTTGATGGTTATCGGCCGCATCTATCTTTTATGCCAGAACAAGGCATTGGATTGGTTATTTTAAATAACGAAGGTATGTTAAACGATAAACTAACAGATGTTATTGCCGATTATATTTATGGCTCTCTATTAAAGGAAAATGCTATAGAACAAACAGCAGCCGCACGTTTAGCTAAACTCGCAAACATGGCAAAAAAATACCGCACAGTCTATGTGAAAAAAGAACAAGGTTACCTAGAAAAACCACTCGCTTTAACACTTGATAAAAAAACTTTTACAGGTACTTATGCGCACCCACTTGCAGGTGAAGTTAATATTTCGCTAAACGATGAAAAGTATTTCGTGACTTGGGGTAATCTACACGCAACCGCCACAGCTTTTAAGCAGCCAGATATATTACGTATAAAATTAAGACCAACCCGTGGGCAGCTCATTAGGTTTGATATTGAGCAACACGGTATTAGCGCGCTAACGCTAGACGGGATTACATTTAACAAACAATAGCGCAAAAAAAAGCCTTGCTTAGCAAGGCTTACTTAAACGAAACAATAAAACGCGTTATTTACCTGCGCGTGAAACATATTCACCCGTGCGGGTATCGACTTTTACTACTTCACCAATTTGCACAAACAGTGGAACGCGTACAACAGCGCCCGTTGATAATGTAGCAGGTTTACCGCCAGTACCAGCAGTATCACCTTTTAAACCTGGGTCAGTTTCGGTAATTTCTAACTCAACAAAATTAGGTGGTGTTACCGAAATTGGCGTGCCATTCCAGAACGTTATCGTACATAAATCACCTTCCGATAACCATTTTATATTATCGCCTACCGCTTTTTCGTCAGCAGCAACTTGCTCAAAGGTGTCATTATTCATAAAATGCCAGAATTCGCCATCGGCATATAAATAACCGAGTTCTGAATCCATTACATCAGCACCTTCGACAGAATCACCTGATTTAAAGGTTTTTTCTAGCACTTTGCCAGAGATTAACTTACGGATTTTTACACGGTTAAATGCTTGGCCTTTACCCGGCTTAACGATTTCATTTTCTAAAATGTTACAAGGTTCGCCGTCGATCATTAATTTAAGACCGGCTTTAAATTGGTTAGTACTGAATGAAGCCATAAATACTCGCTTTACTTTCGAGAGATTGAAATTATAAATGCCGCAAATAATACCTTATATTCACGATAATTTGCACACTTCTTGGCAAAAAGAGTTAGCAGCCGTTGTGACAGACCCGAGTGAACTGTTAAAAATGCTTGATATTGACCCAAATGCTTACCAAGATCACTTTTCAGCGCGTAAGCTATTCCCCGTGCGTGTACCCAAACCTTTTATTGCGCGAATGATAAAAGGCGACATTGATGATCCACTACTAAAACAAGTAATGCCATTGTCGGACGAATTTATTGAAACCACAGGATTCAGTACCGACCCGCTAGCAGAACATGACACTGTCGCTGAAGGGTTATTACATAAATATAAACACCGTGTGCTTATGATAGTGAAAGCGGGCTGTGCGATTAATTGTCGTTATTGTTTCCGTCGTCATTTTCCTTATGCTGATAACAGCCCGAATAAACAGCGTTGGCAGCAAGCACTTGACTACATCGCAGATCATCAAGAAATTAATGAGGTGATCTTTAGCGGTGGTGACCCTTTAATGGCTAATGATCAACACTTGCATTGGTTGATAACAGAAATAGAAGGTATCTCACATGTAAAGCGATTACGAATCCACAGTAGATTACCCGTAGTAATTCCCCAACGGATCACACCTGAGTTGGTGAATATGCTCGCAAACACTCGACTTAAAAGCACCCTTGTGTTTCATATCAATCATCCAAATGAAATAGATGAACAATTTGCAAACGCCATTGAGCCCTTGCGGCAAGCTAGAATACCGCTGTTCAATCAAAGTGTTTTATTAAAAGGAGTTAACGACGAAGTAAACACCTTATGCCACCTTAGTGAACAACTCTTTGATCATGGCATTCAACCTTATTACTTACATTTGTTCGATAAGGTACAAGGTGTCGCGCATTTTGATATTGACAATCAGCAAGCTCAAACATTAGTCGCAGAGATGATGGCTATCTTGCCTGGCTTTTTAATGCCTAAAGTAGTGAGAGAAATTGCAGGTGAAGCTAACAAAACCCCCATAAAGCTGGCATAATAGCCGCCATTATTTTGAACAAACTATGAATGTGCTATGAGTGAAGCTGTTAGTAAACAATTGGTAGACAATATTTCAATTATTTTAAAAAAATCGTTGGCGGCAGATGCCACACTAACGGATTTGCGTGAAAAAAAGATGGCAAATTTTGAAAATATTTTTACCAAAGATGCCGGCTTTAACGCCAATGCCAATACTTTTCAACCCTATGTAGAAGAAGTTGCTGACGACTTATTAAAGTGGCAACAAACTCAAGATCAACAGTTACTTATTATGTTAGTCAAAAAAATAGAACAACTGTTTAATGTCTTAGGTAATTTTGAAAATACCTACCGTCAGTAAACAAGTGTATTCACATGTGAATTGAGTTCAATTAGCGGTTTGATGTTGGCCCGGTGGTTAACAACTTCACCAACTACTATTAGTGCTGGACCATTAAAACAAGATATCTCTTGTTGATTTGTTATTCCGTTAATTGTACTACAACACACTTGCTGATCTTTCTCTGTACCTTTATCAATAACGGCTATTGGGGTGTCTTTATCCATGCCATGCTCTATTAATTGTTGGCAAATCATGGCTATTTTATTTAATCCCATATAAAACACTAATGTGCCTGTTTCCTTTGCTAGTAGCTGCCAGTCGCAGTCTTGTTCAGCATTCTGACGATGTGCAGTCACAAATTTAACCGATGCTGCACATTCACGGTGCGTTAATGGGATACCTGATGAAGCAGCACAGCCATTTGCTGCGGAAATACCTGGAATGATCTGATAAGCAATATGTTCAATATCTAACACTTGGGTTTCTTCTGCTAATCGACCAAAAACCGATGGATCTCCCCCCTTCAATCTGACGACATGTAACCCTTGATTAGCATAACTTACCAACAGCCGACATATTTCTGCTTGACTCATTGAATGATAACCACAACGTTTTCCCACAAATACCCGCTTAACGTTAGCTGGGATCATCTGATTAATATCAGCGCTCACCAACCAATCGATCAACACCACATCAGCAGAATTAAAGGCTTTAATGGCTTTTAATGTCAATAGATCAGGGTCGCCACTTCCAGCTCCAACGAAAAATACGGCACCTTCGTTATCCGCTTTAGTTTTATGTGTGAAAGCGTGATTATGTTGCCATCGATTAGTCTGCCAATAACTTGCAAACTTTTTAGTGAATAACGATAACTGCTGAATAGATCTAACCAACATATCAACCTCTTATGCTAACTGTTTAATTGGAATTTCAAGTTGGTGTTCGTCAAGCAAAGCTTGCAATTCGGGTTTACACGAACCGCAATTAGTACCGCATCTTAACGCGTTACCTAGCGCTCCAACAGATTGACAACCCTGTTCTATTGCTGAGATAACTTCACCTTTACTAACTGAGAAACAACTGCATACTTTACGTGTAGCTTCTGCATCTTCAGGTGATTGCTTTGTTAGTAATGATTGAATTTGTTCGACGGTTAATTTTTTCTGTTCAAAGAGTTGATCAATCCATGGCTGACTGATAACAGGTGCAGTTGTGCTGAAATAACCAGCTATTTTTATTTGCCCTTCTTGCAAACAAATAAATTGAAATTGTTTACCGCCTTGCTGACTTTGGCAGATCCACTCACCTGCAATCTCAATCGATTGCTGAAGTGATTCGAAACTAATTAACGACTGCGAAGCTAATTGCCAATAATCACTATGTTTCAAGACGGTTTTTAACCAATATTCACTCGTTATATTTATGGCATTGTTAACATATATTTCCCCAAAGCTTTGATAGTCAATCGCTTCAATATTCACTCCGACATGTTTAGATTCTGGTTGGCCCGAAATAGGATCAACGACACCTTGAAAAAGTGTTGCAACCGTTGCATTAGCCGCAAACTGTTTGTTCCAATGGATAGGTATAAACACTTGACCTTTACGCATAGCACTAGACAGTTTTACAGCAACCTCAATACTACCTTGCGCTGAGCTTACTTTAACGATCTGATCATCCTTTAACGCTAATAATGCACCATCTTGGTGACTGACATAAACATAGGGCTTAGACGTATGCTCATTTAAAGGTGCAGCAATGCTTGTACGTGTCATGGTATGCCACTGATCACGTAATCGTCCTGTATTCAGTACCCATGGAAATTCATGATTAGTTTGTTGTTTTGGAAGTGAAGGCATTACAGGATAAAACTTCGCATTAAAATCATCGCTAACATATCGGCCATCGTTAAAGATCTGCCCCCCCCCTTGAGGATTTTCTGTGGTTACTGGCCACTGAATAGGCATCATATTATTATATTGAGCTATCGTTAATTGCCCTAGCCCCGAGATATCAAATAATCTGCGATTTTTCGCTTGATTATCTACTCCGGTTAATTGTGCAAATTCGGTAAAAATTTCTTGCTGATGTTGATAATTAAATCCGTCAAAGCCCATCGCTTTGGCAACATCGCAAATGATTCGCCAATCATGCCTAGCCTGCCCAGAAGCAACTTGACTTGCACGTTGTCTCGACATTCGCCTTTCTGAGTTGGTCACTATTCCGTCTTTTTCTCCCCAACCTGTGGCTGGCAACTTTACCTCAGCAAACTCAAGGGTATCGTTGTATGCAACACAATCAGAAACAACAACAAAGTCACATTGTGACAATGCTTGTTTTATTTTTGTTGTATTAGGCAAACTAACCGCAGGGTTTGTTGCCATAATCCACACTGCTTTTATTTTTTTATCGGCGATTTGGTCAAACATATCAACGGCTTTAGCACCTTGCTTTACCGCTATCGTGGGTGACTGCCAAAACTGTTGTACCAATGACTGATGGGTACTATTTTCAATATCGAGATGAGCGGTTAATTGATTAGCCAAACCACCCACTTCTCGACCACCCATGGCGTTAGGTTGTCCAGTGATAGAAAATGGCCCACAACCCTCCCGCCCTATTTTTCCGGTCGCAAGGTGAGCATTAATAATACTATGACACTTATCTACCCCAGAAGATGATTGATTTATTCCCATAGAATACATTGACACCGCGTTGTTGTGGGTGGCAAACCATTGATAGAACTGTTCAATAAGAGCTATATCCAATTCACAATACTTAGCAACTGTTGCTAACGGCCACTCATTCGCTACCTTTAACGTTTCCTCAAAACCAGTAGTATGCTGAGCGATATAATCAGTATTTAATTGTTTTTCATTCGCTAAATAACATAATAAACCATTATAAAGTGCGCCATCAGTTCCAGGTTTAATCGGCATAAACAAATCAGCACCTGACGATGTTGGCGTTTCACGAGGATCAATAACGACAAGTTTAACCTCAGGGTTAATCTGCCTTGCGCGTTCAATGCGTTGATATAACACAGGATGAGTCCATGCTGCATTTGAACCAATGAGAATGAGCAAGTCCGTTTGCTCTAAATCACGGTATGAACATGGCACAATATCTTCACCAAATGCGCGTTTATACGCTGAAACCGCTGAAGACATACACAAACGAGAATTAGTATCTATGTTTCCGCTCCCGATATAGCCCTTCATTAGTTTGTTCGCGACATAATAATCTTCAGTTAATAACTGCCCCGAGACATAAAAAGCTATAGCGTCACGACCATATTTAGCGATAATTTCTGTAAACTTATCTGCAACCGTTTGAATGGCTTCTGACCAACTTACTTGGTGTCCTGATACTTCTGGTGTAAGTAAGCGAGTACTTTCGTCTAACGTATCAAT
The DNA here is from genome assembly GCF_030295995.1 of Thalassotalea hakodatensis. Classification (NCBI taxonomy): domain Bacteria; kingdom Pseudomonadati; phylum Pseudomonadota; class Gammaproteobacteria; order Alteromonadales; family Colwelliaceae; genus Thalassotalea; species Thalassotalea hakodatensis. The sequence goes on from NZ_AP027365.1 coordinate 3,770,136, forward strand.
CAAATGCGTACCTTTAACGCATAAGCGGCCAAAATTAGCAGGATGATCTTCACTACCATTAATACCTGTTGCTTTACCGTCGGTTACTGTTACATCCACGCCACAACCAACCCCACAATAGGCACATGTAGAGCGTACTAAACTTGCAGGTGGCGTTTCACCTTTGCTTTTAAACATGTAAATACTCTTTATATCGGCTTAGCATTATTCACGAAAAATTTGTACGTATCCTTCAGCAATACGAGTTTTAAAACACGTCACTGCTGCTTCTTCTTGGATACATTTCCCAGTTCTTAATGAATACTGTTGCTTATACAGAGGACTTGCGACAATGGGTTCTCCATTTTGACAGCCAACAATTCCTCGATACAGCACGTTGGCACTGCCAATAGGATCATAATTGGTAATAGCAAAAACCCGTTCAGGTTGTGACGGTAAACTAAATAGCGCTACTTGTTGATTATCATTGATTAAGGCACAAACGCCTGCATTATCAATCAAATCATCAGGCTTACATACATTGATCCATTGTTCATTGGTCGTCATTACAAGACCTCCACGACGATTACTTGGTTAGATTTTTCAGCTGCAGTTGCGGGACGAATTTGATCTCGCTCAGTGACAAATTGAATGTTTTCGTCGCTTTCATCAGAGTTAACAAATTGTTTAAAACGCTTTAAGGCTTCTGGATTTTTTAAGGTTGTCGTCCACTCACACTGATATTTACCAATAATCTCTGTCATGTGCTGTTCTAATGATTGGCAAACACCTATGTGATCTTCGATCACGACTTGCTGTAAGTAAGCTAATCCCCCCTCTAAATTTTCTAACCAAACCGAAGTGCGTTGTAAACGCTCGGCAGTTTGGATATAAAAAGCTAAAATACGGTCAATGTATTGAATTAGCGTAGAATCATCTAGGTCGGTAGCAAATAAGTCAGCATGTCTAGGCTTCATACCTCCATTTCCGCACACATATAGATTCCAACCTTTATCTGTGGCGATAATACCTATATCTTTGCTTTGTGCCTCGGCACATTCACGTGTACAGCCTGACACGGCAAATTTTAATTTATGAGGCGCGCGGATTCCTTTGTATCGATTTTCAATCGCAATCGCCATTGACACACTGTCTTGCACACCAAAGCGACACCAAGTACTTCCCACACAAGATTTTACAGTTCTGACTGATTTACCATAAGCGTGACCTGTTTCTAAGCCAGCTTCTATTAAGGTTTTCCAGATCTCTGGTAACTGTTCAACGCGCGCGCCAAACAAGTCAATTCGTTGTCCCCCGGTAATTTTGGTGTATAGTTTATATTGCTGTGCTACCTCGCCGATTTTAATCAACTTTTCTGGCGTTATCTCGCCACCTGGTATACGCGGAACGACTGAGTAGGTACCATCTTTTTGCATATTGGCCAAGAAGTTATCGTTTGTATCTTGTAAAGCAAGATGCTCGTTAGCCAAGATATAGTCATTCCATACTGACGCTAAAATTGAGCCCGCTGTGGGTTTACAAATTTCACACCCCAAGCCTTGCCCATGTTTAGCCAACAATTCATCGAATGAACGAATTTTTTCAATTTTTACAATATCGAACAACTCACGTCTAGAATAAGCGAAATGCTGACAAATATCTTTTTTAACCTCAACTCCTCTACTTTCCAGCTCACTATCAACCACACTTTTTAGCAATGCTGCACAACCACCACAGCCACTACTTGCTTTCGTACATGATTTAACATCTGCAACCGTGCAAGAGCCTTGATCAATAGCTTGGGTAATATCGCCTTTGGTGACATTCAAACAAGAACAAATAGTGGCGGTATCAGGTAATGCGTCTGCGCCTAAAGTCGGCTTATTTTCAGCCATAGGTAGTATTAACGTTTCTGGTGACTCAGGTAAAGAAATGTCATTTAACTTATATTGAAGTAATGTATCGTATTCATTAGTGTCACCAATCAAAACCGCACCGAGCAAGCTTTGATGATCTTCACTTACGACTATTTTTTTATAAATACCCGCAGGTTGATTAACATAGGTATAGCATTGAGCGCCTTCAGTTTTAGCATGTGCATCACCGATTGACCCAACATCTACGCTCATGAGCTTTAATTTAGTGCTCATATCAGCACCCGAAAATTGGCTAGCGTCTGGCAAAGCAAGAATATGCTGTGCTGCGGTTTTTGCCATACTATAGCCTGGGGCGACAAGGCCGTATATCATCTGATTAAATAAAGCACATTCACCAATTGCGTAGATATCTGGATCTGAAGTCTGACAATGGTGATTAATCGTCACACCACCTCGTTCTCCAACCGTTAACAGACAGTCGCGCGCAAGTTGATCATGCGGACGTATACCCGCAGAAAACAGGATCATGTCGGTTTCTAGCACGGTTTCATCTGAAAAAATCAATTTATAGCGACAAGTTTCTCCACGTGAAATTGATGAGGTTGCTTTTGAGGTATGTACTGAAACACCTAACGCTTCAATTTTTTCTCTTAGCACCTGTCCACCACCTGCATCCACTTGTACCGCCATTAGTTGCGGTGCAAATTCAACAACGTGAGTCTTAAGACCTAGCTGTTTTAATGCATTCGCAGCTTCCAACCCTAGAAGGCCGCCACCGATCACTACACCCACTTCACTGGTACTTGCCGACTTTTCAATCGCGAGTAAATCTTCAATCGTGCGGTACACTAAGCAATGTGGTTGTTCTCCTCCAGGGATCGGTGGCACAAAAGGATAAGATCCTGTTGCAAGGATCAACTTGTCATAACAAAACGATTCACCAACATGTGTTGAAATAGATTTATTTTCTCTATCTATATCAATAACCTTTGCATTGGTACGATAATTCACTTGCCAGCTATCGTACGTACCTTCATCAGTTAATGCTAAACCTTGCGCTGACTTACCAGCAAAAAACTCTGATAAATGAACTCGATCATAAGCTAAACGACTTTCAGCGGATAACACAGTAATATCGATTTTCACGTCATGCTGTTGTAATTCGATAAGCTGTTCAACACAGTGGTGTCCCACCATACCGTTTCCCACGATAACGACCCTACATTGTTTAGACATGTTGTTTCCTTATTATTATATTTTCCTACCTAATGTCCCCTAAAAAAAACCTCGTTATTTATCTTCTGAAATGTCATCAATAAATCGTGGTTTTTGCACGGTATTCTTATCATTGGTAAGCAAGCTAATTGTGCGTAAAATTGGTTGTTCTACAGTTAGTAAAGCAACCGTAATGCCAACAATTATTAACAAGTGTTTTCAATCACTTATAAGAAAACACTCTTTTTTTGTACCGGGCTTTGCACCTGTGTGAGCAAAATTCGCACTAATTAGGGGCGAGCCATTGATTTGAAAGGGGTTGACGTTAATTTTAGCCGTTAAAGTAGAATCGGTTGAAATCACGCAATAGCTATTAAATGAGATATGAAAAAGAAGTGGCAACAGAATCACCAAGATGATCCTGTTTAGTGTTACAAATAGGCGTTTTTTTGTACGAGATAGTTGTTAATCGTTTAACAATTTTTGATAGGCTTAGAAAGAAGCACTTAGCCAAAGCCATAATTTATCCGTATCGACTTTGCCGATAGTATTATTTCCGGCTGAATAAGCAGCAAATTTAATTCCAACAGAATATGTTTTACTGAGTTTTTTCACGTAAGAAATATTCAGTTCGTCACCTAAGTCATCATCAATATTGTTGGCATTATCAGCAGTAAAGTTGTGGAAAACAAGCGCCCACTTTCCTTGAAACATAGTTCCATTAAACGAAATATATTGATCACGTAAGCCAGCAGAAGGAGTAGCTAAAAATTGATCTGTCCAACCATTAAAAGCGTGTAATGTTGCCAAAGGAGTCGAGAAAGCAAACTCACCCTCATCGCTACTTAATACTTCAATACCACCTTTCATCGTTACACCCTGAATTGTCGCACCAAGTTCTGCAAAGTGATAATCAACAGAAAATTGCTTATCCGCTTTATCTGCATGTTGTTTTGCATATTCAATACGGTATAACCAAGCAATATCATTAAATGATTTTTTACCCACCAAGCGCACACCATTAGTCGTCAGTGTATCTGTTATTTCTTCATCTGTATCCAGTAAGTATGAGTAACCAGAAAGCTTACCAAGTTTGCTGTTAATACTCACATTAAAAAGGTGATCTTGTGCTTTATTATCTTTTTGCGCAGCAAAAATACGATTACGCTGAGTTAAATATGCATACTTTACTTCTATGTTATCAGTTGCTTGATAGCCAACAGATGCAGCATCAAATGTTTGTTTGTCTTGGCGCCAACCTACATGCCCAACAAAACGTTGATTGTCTAAAGCGATCACTTGCCGTCCAAGTTTTATAGTCACACCTTTATTTTGGTATTGCACATAAGCTTGATCGACTTCTGTGGTGTTTGGATCCGCAACGACTGAATATTGCGTGCCATACCCATTCGTATCGTTATAGTGATCAAGCCCAACATCACGAGAATCTGCAAATTCAATAAAGCCAGAAAAATGTTGATATTGCGGGGTTTGTAGTCGTAATTGGGTACGTAACGTTAACGCATCTGCATTTTTCAACAAGTTATCTTGTGAAACAGACTCGTAGCGCAAACGAAAATCAAAACTTGCATCCACTGACTCACCCGCCATAACTGGTAACGTAAGCAACGTTAAGCTCACGGATGAAAACAGTGCCAATGATAAAGTAGTGCCTTTCATAAAGGTTCCTTAAACAGAGAATATTGAATTGATACCCTCCCGTAATATGCAGTTTGCTGCTGTTTATACGAATAGGTATTACAAAATGTTATTCAAAATAATATCGCTAACAATCTTTGGCTTTATTACGCTACATCAACCTTTTTGTTCTTTGTCGCATTTTGTTGCTTTTTTTGGCCGTGATTTAAAGGTTCAACTTTGCGTTGTTTTTCATATAAGAAAGTTAATACCGCTGATCTTAAACGGTTGTACTCCACATCTTGAGCCAGCGACAACCTATCTCTAGGTTTAGGTAAATCGACTTCTAGCACTTCACCAATGGTTGCTGCAGGTCCATTAGTCATCATGATAATGCGATCTGAAAGTAAAACAGCTTCATCAACATCATGGGTGATCATGATCACGGTATTATTTAGCTCATCTTGAATATCCATCAAGGAATCTTGCATATGGGCACGCGTTAGCGCATCAAGTGCACCAAATGGTTCGTCCATCAGTAATACTTCAGGTTTCATTGCCAACGCACGTGCAATACCAACACGTTGTTTCATACCACCCGAAATTTCATCTGGTCGTTTGTGCATAGCATGCTCCATATGCACTAATTTAAGATTGTGTTCTATCCACTCTTTACGTTCTGGCGTAGTAAACGTTCTTTTGAATACTTGATCTACGGCTAATTCAACATTTTGGTAGGCCGTAAGCCATGGTAATAACGAATGATTTTGAAACACCACCGCACGTTCTGGGCCAGGCTCGATAACTTCCTTATTATTCAATAGTACGCCACCCTTTGTTGCTTGATGTATACCAGCAACAATATTTAATACTGTTGATTTACCACAGCCTGAATGACCAATTAGGGAGATAAATTCACCCTTTTTGATTTGTAAGTCGACCTCTTTTAAGGCAGTAAAGTCACCACTCGGTGTTGGAAACACCATGTCTATTTTACTAATGTTTAATAATGTACTCATGTTGCAACTCCTTTGTCTTAACGGTTAACTGTTGTTTTGTCCCAAGAAACAAAACGTTGAATTTTTAACATGGCTCTATCGAGTAAAAAGCCAATAAAACCGATAACGAATACCGCGGTCATGATGCGGCTCAGTGATTGTGAACTACCATTTTGAAATTCATCCCAAACAAACTTACCTAAACCTGGGTTTTGCGCGAGCATTTCTGCGGCAATTAATACCATCCATGCAATTCCTAACGATAAACGCATACCAGTAAATATTGCGGGTATTGATGCAGGTAATATAATTTTTCTTACATGTACTAGGTTTGGTAAGCGTAATACTGAACTTACGTTGAGCCAGTCTTGATTAATTGACGACACGCCAATAGCAGTATTTATCACCATAGGCCACACGCAGCACAAAGTGACCGTAATCATTGAATTTATGAATGATTTATCAAACATCGGATCATCGCTGGTATAGACAGCACTTACCACCATGGTTACTAACGGTAACCACGCTAAAGGTGAAACCGGTTTAAAAACTTGGATAATCGGATTAATTGCCAAGTTTAATGATTTATTAAGCCCTACAGAAATTCCAAGAGGAATCGCAATGATCACCGCGAATAAAAAGCCACTCATCACGGTAACTAAGCTAGTAATAATTTGATCTAAAAACGTTTCCTTACCGGTGTAATCGCGAATTTTAGCCGGATAGTTAGGGTCTTTTTTCAACCGCTCTGCATTACGCAATTCTTGACGTTGATAAAAAGCTTGCTCTTTTTCGCGGCTATCCACATGCTCTTGGTAAAGGTTAACTATTTGTGTTCCCACCGCTTTAGGACCAGGGAACTGACCTAATGAGGTGTCAATATTATTGGCAGCAATCGTCCATAACCCTAGAAAGAAAGCGATACCAATTATGGGTAACATAATGGCTTTTACTGTAGTGGAAATGCGAACATACCATTGAGACATAAAATCATTATTTAAGTTATTGATACCTGATTTTGAGAATACTTTTACCATGAAACCTCCTATCATTTGACGAGAATAAGTTAAATTTTATCGTCAGCTTTTAAACCAAGTGTGAATTTATTAATGTATTCATTTGGCTTTGTTCCGTCGTAGATTATGTTATCTATGAAGTGTTGTTGTGGGTCTCTAAAACCATCTTCATTGTCAAGAGCACTAAAATCAGCCGGCAACATTAATTCGTCGTCAATCAACGAACGCACTGCTTTCATATAAATATCGGGGCGGTACACTTTCTTGGCGATATCGATATACCATTGATCAGGTTTTTCGTCGCTTATCTGCCCCCAACGACGCATTTGCGTTAAATACCAAATAGCATCAGAGTAATAGGGATAGGTAGCATTGTGGCGAAAGAATACATTGAAGTCAGGAACTGCTCGAACATCACCAGGTTCATATTCAAAGGTACCCGTCATACTGTTTGCAATAACATCATAATCAGCTCCAACATAATGAGATTTTGACAATATTGTTACTGCTTCTGAGCGGTTTTTATTGTTCTCTTCATCTAGCCATTTAGCTGCTCGAATTAACGCTCTTGTTAATCGAATAGTAGTGTTGGGGTATTTTTCAGCAAATGCTTTAGTCATACCGAAGACTTTTTCTGGGTTGTTTTTCCAGATTTCATAATCTGTAACAACGGCGACACCAATACCTTTTAATACCGCTTGTTGATTCCATGGTTCACCGACGCAATAACCATGAATAGTTCCAGCTTCTAGTGTTGCAGGCATTTGAGGAGGAGGTGTTACAGACAGCAATGCTTGAGCATTAATTTGCCCAGACGTGTCTCCCTTATGCGGTGCATAATACCCAGGATGAATTCCACCTGCCGCTAACCAATAGCGCAATTCGTAATTGTGTGTTGATACTGGAAATACCATGCCCATATTGAACGGCTTCCCTTGCGCCGAAAATTTATCAATGATCGGCTTTAAGGCATCTGCTTTTATCGGATGAACAGGCTTCCCGTTTGATTGCTTTGGTATCAAAGGTTTCATTTGTTGCCAAATGTCATTTGATACCGTTATAGCGTTCCCATTTAAATCCATGGAAAATGGCGTAATAATTTCAGCTTTAGTGCCATAGCCTATGGTTGCAGCAATAGGTTGGCCTGCAAGCATATGGGCGCCATCTAATCGCCCATCGATAACCCCATCAAGTAATACTTTCCAGTTTGCTTGTGCTTCAATAGTGACGTACAAACCTTCATCTTCAAAAAAACCTTTTTCATAAGCAATTGCGATAGGCGCCATGTCGGTAAGTTTGATGAATCCAAACGTCAATTCTTCTTTTTCAGGGTAACCTAAATCACTGGCTTGACTGGTGGCGGCACAAAGCATAATCATTAATCCGATACACGTGTAATTTCGAACTAGGTGTTCACGCCATTTTTTTGTACATTGAAAAATACCTGCGAGCATGTTTTCCTCCAAATAAAAAGCCCGTAGTGCTCTGCGAACAGACACATACGGGCTTCGATGCCTAACTTACCTTTACTACACGAAGTAGTTGATCAGTTTATTGTTAAAAGACCTACAGTCGTTGTAGGAAAGTGACTTAAAGCAATCGCGCTAAATCGCCTTTAATAGATAAGTTAATTCAGGATACGTGCCAGACCAAGAAAAAACAAATAACCTCTTGTTATATAAAGGCTTTTAATATTGCACCATAAAAAATGAGCTTTTTTTGCACTTAGGTTTGCTTCAAAATAGCGCACAAAAAGCACTATTTTGCACTCATATTTACATAAAAGCGGTGGTGGGTAACGCTAACGCTTTACGATAGATGTCTTGACGATACACTGAAGACACTAAGGTATCATTGATTAACTTTTTATCTATTTTAATCAACTTCTTCATTTGGTTAAGTAACCACTCGCCTTGGTATAAAGTAGGTTCATTGATAGGTTGATTGACGTCAGCAAACCGATTGTAGCGATGAACATCTCTCGGTGTATGTTGATGGTGCACTAGACAACTCCCCATTAACGAAGGGGCTATGACGGATAATGGCAAACCTAAATATGATGACTGACTAAGCATTCTCGCTGCTTCTAGTCGATTAGCGATTGGTATTACCAATTACAGGCTTTTTGTAGGGCACAAATTAATGCGTGTGCCTCGCTCGAGTGCTGTTGATACCATTGATTAAGAAAGGCCAATACTTTTTCAGGCATGTCTGGCCAAACATCACACGATGTTACTCCTGTAACGCCTACAGCATCTCGTACAGCTTTTGCATTCCAAGGACCTCCAACGCAAAAGCCATCTATGTCACCACACGCTAATGCCTCTACCATATTTGACGGTGTCACAATGATAATTTCTATATCACTTAACCTGATACCGCTATGCTCAAACCAACTGCACAATTGATAATAATGGCAACTATCAGGATAAACGGTAGCAAATTTGAGCCGGTTCTTTTTCCGCTTTCTTTTTTTTATTATGGGTTTTAACAGAGTCGCACTCAATGGAAAATCGATATGTTCTAATTGGTTTACTACTTTTACTTGATCATAAAGCTGTTCAGATATTGTAATTGCATTACCATTTTGACTCAAAATCATCGGAGCAATCACTTCGACTTTATCAGACGATAGACCAAGAGCACTTGCCAATGGCATAGGCGCTAAACATTGTGCTGCATCTAATACTCCTGCATGTAGTTTGTCCTGCATCACTGCCCATGAATACTGTTTTTCTAGCCTTACCGTTAAACCTGTCTCAGTAAAAAAACCTAGCTCATATGCGACAACGATAGGCGCGCAATCGGTTAATGGCATATAACCTAGGTGAATGATGTTGGTTGGCGTTTTGTTAGGTAGCAGTTTAGTTTTGCTCATGTGAAGCTACTCCTGTTATTGACATAATACTTTCAGCGACCCGCTCTAATTTCTGCCCTTTATCCATCGCTATTTTTTGTAAATATCGATACGCGACAGGCTCTGACATTTTTTGATGTTCTATCAACCAACATTTTGCTTGAGAAATTACACGTTGATTATTTAACTGTTGTTTAGTCTCCGTTAATTGTTTTTTCAATTGTTGTAGCTCATTAAACCTTGCAATTGCCGTGTCTAAAATTACCGTGACGCGATTAAAATCAATTCTTCCCGTTATATAAGCACTCACACCAGAAGCAACCACTTTGTTAATAGACTGACTATCATGTAAAGATGAAAAAACAATAATTGGCGTTGCCATGTATTGCATAACCACGCGATATTGCTCTAATAAGCATTGAGAGCTGTCAGCTAAGCTGACAATAACAACATCTGGCTGAAAAGCTTCTACGTTTTTTAACAAGCTATCGTTCGTGGGCGCGGTATAACAAAGGTGATAATGAGAATGCACTAATGCATGAGTAAATGAACGCACCTGTTCTTGATTATCTTCAATCAAAAGCAGTGTTAGTTGGGGGTGTTGAGTGTTTAAATTCACGTTTAACTCTTAACAACATTTTTATTATCAAGTTAAACAAGTTACATACCAATGCGGTTTTTACCTTTATTTCAATGCTTTAAGCAAGCCCCGGATATTAAAAGCGCATTGAATGTTATATTTTGATCCACGAATGCGCTAATAAAGGGCAATAAAAAAAGCTGGAAAACCAGCCTTTTTAAGTCATTTATATATTCAATCGGTTTTATTGTTCGAAGGTGTTTTCAAACCAATCGTCTAACATCACTTTTTCATAATGAAGAAAAGAGTTGTTATAACGTAAACTACTACGCATCATGAAGCCCATATCTTTCAAATGTTCTTCGCCTTCTTGAAGAATTTTCTCTGAGGCATCAACTAACTGATATGAAAACTTCATACGTGGGATATGAATATCTTTAATCACACGTATACGCTCCATGGTTTCATGAACATCACCCGCTAAATCAACATCAGTTACGGTAACTTTTAAAACCTGTTCTTTAGGAAGTTGCTCTGCAAGTTTAGCAAAGTGCTGTTCAAACTCTTTAAACACGCGCTTTTTAAACTTAGCCCTATGTTCTTGTCCAGCATACACATCTCTATATTTATCGGGGTTCTGCCACGTTACTTCACTTGTCCCAGCTAAAGCCATTGGCACAACAAATAAAACAGATAATAATGTGGAGATAATTCTATTCACTTTATACATCACGTTTTCCTCTTTGCTATAAGCCTATTAATTAGACCGGAGTTTGACTAAAAAATGTGTGTTCAATTGTAATCAACATCATAATGCTAATAATCACACACTACAATATTCATTCCAAATCTATGCTGTTCACGCTGATTAACGATAAAAACGTTCATTAAAATGAATAAGTATAAGATGCCATAACGGTTCTACCTCTACCAGGCATATGCCTTTTGCCCCCGCTGAGCTCCAATAAGCCTTATCAAATACATTTTCAACTTTAACCCTAAATATACTGTTTACATGTTCCATTTGATATTTAACGCCAACATCAACACGCAAATATGAAGGAAAACTTGGCGTGTTATTGACATTCTGCTGCCTTTTACCAACAAAAAAAGCGCCAAACTGCACATTAAGGCCATGCAAGTATTGAAGTTGATAATCAATAAACGCATTGGCTTTATTTAATCTTAGCTACATTCGCGGATTGATTACCATTTAATGTTTGGTTATTCACTAAGCTTGTCAGCTTTCCATCTTGTGAAGTAGTCACTTGTAATATTTTATTTTCACGTCAAGTTTTTAGTATCACATTGACTTATCTAGATAAATTTTCACATCAGAAAAAAGACAAATATTATGCTTGCATTTTAACCAAATGATAACTATTATCACTCGCATAATCATTAAGGGTAGCATTATGTTTGTTTGCATTTGCAATGGCATCACAGATAAAGATATTCAAGACGTTGTACGCAATGAAGGCGTAGGTTCTATGCGTGAGCTTAAAAAACATCTTGCTGTTGGTAAAGACTGTGGATCTTGTGTAAAAGCAGCGCAACGTATTATGGATAACACGATTATTGATGAATCACTTTTTCAAAATGTTGGCTAACCGCCTCTTTTTCCTGTAATTCTCTTATTCTCCTCAAAAACCTGTAAATATTGATGCTTAATAAAAATAGAAACAAGAATAGTTTTCAATATTAAACCATTGATTTTATTTGTTTTTTTGACTTTTAGCCTACACATTCTATAATAGAACCACTATTTGCTAACAGGGCGCTATTCATGCAAAGTCAAAGCATCATTATTACGTCATTAAACACAGTTCTCACTACCGAGCTAACGTCTATTAATCAATACTTCTTGCATGCCCGAATGTATAAAAATTGGGGTTTTAGTAAGCTAAATGATCAATGCTATAAAAAATCTATTAAAGACATGAAGCAAGCAGATGCCATTATTGAACGCGTGTTATTTTTAGAAGGACTACCTAATTTACAACGACTTGGCGCATTATCAATTGGTGAAAAAACCGAAGAAATGTTGCAATGCGATACTAAGTTTCAATTGGCGCAAATTGAACAAATGAAACAAGCGATCGTGGTTTGCGAACAAGAAAAAGACTTTGTTACTCGTCAGTTATTAGTTGAAATTCTTGATTACGAAGAAGAACATTTAGATTGGTTAGAAACACAAGCATACCAAATTGAGCAAATGGGTTTAGAGAAATATTTACAAGCACAGTTATAGAGGACTAATCATGAAAGGTAATACAGAAATTATTAACGCCTTAAACGGCTTGTTAGCTTACGAATTAGCCGCAATGGACCAATATTTCATTCATTCACGTATGTATCACGACTGGGGCTTAACAAAGCTATTTGAACGTATCGATCATGAGTTTGACGACGAAAAAGGTCATGCCACACTATTAATAGAGCGTATTCTATTTTTAGAGGGTACGCCTGATATGGTTACGCGCACCGGCCTTGATATCGGCAAAGACGTACCACAGATGCTAAGCAATGATTTAGACGTAGAGCTTGCTGTTGATAACGCCTTAAAAGATGCCATGGCGCTTTGCGAAGAGAAAAAAGATTTTGTGACTCGTAACATACTACAAACGTTAATTGATGATACGGAAACAGATCATGCGTTTTGGTTAGAACAGCAACTCAGACTGATAAAAACCATTGGTTTAGAGAATTACTTACAGTCACAAATGTAGCTATACGCAGAATAAAAAAAACCGCCAAGGCGGTTTTTTTTATTCATGAATGTATAAGCAATACATTCAGCGTAGGGTAAATTGACAATGACAAGGTGCTTTAAGCGACGCATAGCTCGTGCTATAAGAATCGAACAAGCAAAACGACGTCAGGATTAATTTAATCAAGCACGAATTACATCCCCCCATACAGCCCCTAGTTTCAAGGGTGTTAATAGTAATATCCCACCTTGTACCCCGATGAACTTAACACTTAAGCTAACCAATTGAACTTTAACAAGTTTAGTTTTCATTTGAAATTTAAAAACGTTTCATCACTTTCCAACAGTGATCAGCGTTCAATCATAAATACATATTGCATCAAATTTAACTACGCTTATTCCTGTCACCAACTCAATTCAGCTTTTGTTGCTCTATAGATTCAGTGAGTATTTCCAATTCTTCCCTACACTTTTTGTTTTCTTTTGCAGAACCGCTGGTGCAGACTGGTCGGTGTTGAGACTCGGTTCCTACTTTACCTTGGACGCCAATATAAACGCATGACGGAAGAGAAAATAGTGCGAATATAATGCACATGTATAACAAGCTTTTGTGTATAGTTTTCAAAATCTTCTCTATCTTACTTCATTGTTGATTGATTATTTTTAGGCAGTAACATCTGAAACTCTGCTCCGCAAAGCTCACTAGAATCACCAATAGTTAACATGGCGTTATGCCAGTCGAGCACCCGCTTCACAATAGCTAAGCCAACACCATGACCTTTATAGTGCGATTCTTTTTTTTCTCCTCGTATGAAGGGCTTAACGATTTTCTCTCGCATATCCACTGGTACTCCTTCACCATCATCTGAAACTCGAATAATATGCGAGTTGTCATCTGTTTCCAATGAAATAAGGACTTTACCTTGGCCATAATTAATTGCATTTTGAATAACATTATTAAATGCCATCTTTAGATAATTTCGATCCGCGGTTGTAATAAATTGCTGTGCGCTACAGTTAAATTCGATTTCAACCTTGTCGCTTCGTTTTCTTTCAATGCACTCGTTAGTCAATTGAATAAGGTCTACGGGTGCTTTTTTGAGTGTCATTGTCTGCTGATCGAGTCGGGAAAAATTTAGCAGAGCTTCGACAAGAAGTACCATTTCATCAACATCTTTACCTAACTTATGTTGTAATCTGGCACGTTGCCCTTCATCCTCAACTTCTTCTAAGGTATCCAGGCCAAACCGTATCCTAGCCAATGGTGTTCGAAGATCATGTGAGACAGCGGTACTTAGCAACTTTACATCATCAACCAAGCTATTTATGCGCCTTGCCATTGTATTAAACTCAAGTTCAATATCTCGGATATAAGAAATAGAGTGAGTGGATATCTGCTCATCTAATTTTCCATTACCGAATGACTTAGCAGCATTTCTCAATGATGAAAGCTGTTTTAGCAAGGGGTAAGCCCAGATCAAAAATAGTAAAATGAGTAACAGGTAGAATGATAGAGTCAGGCCATACTGCTGATAAGTATATTGATTGGCCGGAGTTAATCGAGGCGATTCTAATACCAGTATTTGTTTCTTATTACCGAGATAATAATGAAACAACTGGGTCTTTTGGGTTTCTAAAATAACCACTTCACCTTTCGTAAGTTGATGAATTAACTCCTGTGGTAATTCAGCATTGGCGATGGCACTTACCGAAACAGTATAGCGACCACTATTGGGCCAATTAGATAGCAGTTCGTCGCTATTTGATGTTTTATCTATCGCTATAGCTAAATCTTGGCCAATTGCTTCAGCCATTTCAATTGTTGTTAACGGTTGCTGTTCTTGTTGGTATTGCTCGTAGACCTTATCAAACAACCAGCCTAGGCTGATTGTTGCCAGAATGGTAACGCTTACCAAAGATATTAAAAGATAACGCATAAGTTACCAGGCACTCTTTACCAACAAATAACCTTTACCCCATACCGTTTTAATGCGGTATGGCTTGCTAGGGTTATCATTTAACTTTTTACGCAGTTTCGAAACGATCAAATCGACAGTACGGTCGAAGCCATCATAATCAAAACCTCGCAATAACTGAATCAACTCATCACGAGTAACCGTGTTGCCTGCACGCTCAGCTAACAACCACAATAAATCAAACTCACTTGAAGAAATGTCAACAACCGTATTGCTAAGCTCGACTGAACGATCTTGTTTATCAATTTTAAAATCACCGTAGTGAATTGTGCCTTGGTTATCCTCTATTTCTGCCACATTATTATCGTGCTGTTGCATTAACGATTGCCGCGCTAAATACTTACGAATTTTAGTAGCAAGTACATTGGCTCTAATGGGTTTAGTTAAGTAATCATCTGCCCCCATTTCAAGGCCAAGCACTTCATCCAATTCTTGATCTCGTGCTGTCACCATGAGAATCGTATTGGTAAAATCGGGCCTGACTGCTTTCAAGACATCTATACCGTCCAATCCTGGCAACATGCCATCAAGAATAACTAAGTCAGGATTTTGTTTTTTGATAAATTGCACAGCCAAGTCGCCGCGTTCTTGAACGGTGACCTGATAGTGCTTCATTTCAAGATACTCTTTTATCCAGTCAGCCAGACTGGTGTCATCTTCTACGATTAAAATATGAGCGGTATGTATTGTTGCTGCGGCCATAATAATTTTTACTAAGATCTCTAGCTTATTGTTTTAGTTCATTGTCCAAGATAGTTTGTAAGACTTGATCTGACTCCGATTCACATTGTGCATTTAGGCCACAATTAAAAAAGGCCGTAACACTGGTCTGTGTCTCTTCAATGAAAATGTTAGCTGTAGTATATCCTGCTTCCAAGCCTCCATGGTGATAAACTGTTTTATTGTTTAACTTTTCTTTGAAAATACCTAAGCCGTATTCTGTACTCGCGTTTATTTTCACCATCGACTCGGCTTCAAAGAAGCGCGCTCTTACATCTTGGGAAAAAGCGGAATCTGTTGACACAATATTTTTAAGAAGCAGTGCCAAATCTTCAACATTAGACCTCAAAGGCGCATCGGCAAAGCCGATAAATTCGTAAAAAGGTTTAGTATTGACAGTACCGATAGCTTCATCTTGATAATAGCCAGAAATAATATCTCCAAGGGATTTTTCTATGCCACCGTAAAAACTAGAGTTCATCCCCAGTGGCTCAAGAATACGATGCCTCATTGCAACTGAATGGTGTTCAGCTAATACTTTATCAAGAATTAGTCCAATTAATAGATAGCCGGTATTCGAATAATTAAATGCTTCGCCAGGAACCGAGTAAGCCGGTTTATTCAGCGCAAAACTTAGTGCAAACGAATCCAATTTTAACTGTTCAGTGTCTGATGTTAAGACCGCATTATAAAAATCAACTGCGATGGTTTCATCTAAATAATCAAACACTCCTGCAGTATGATTTAGCAACTGCCTGATGGTGATGTTATTGCTGTTTTCAATTTGCGCCAATATCGCTGCATCCAGAAAGGTATTTATGCTATCGTCTAAGTTAAGTAGACCTTCTTGTTCAAGCAATACTGTTAGTAACGCCGTTAGCTTTTTACCAGCGCTACCACTAGGCATAACATGGTAAGACTGCATGGGCGCTTGAGTTTCTATATTGGCAAGGCCAGCAGCACCTAAAAATTTAGTCTCGGAGTTTTCAACCAATAGAATAATACCCGGAATTGTCTCGGAAATAGCGTTATCAATAACAGCCTGATAATCAAACTGTTGTTGTATAGGAGGTAATATGACTTCTTTAACTTTGTTTGACTTACCACCCCCGCAACCTGTTAGTAGTGAAAAACTCGCGAACATTGCAAGCAGCCATTTTTTACGTTCAATCATATACATCTGAAACTATCCTTAAGTCATTAAATATTATCTTATGAAACAAGGTTAAAGTGATTAACTTGGTTTTGACGTATAAAGATATTTAGAAATGTAGCTTTTTGTACAATATGGTTCGACTAGTTAATAAAAAATGCAGTGAATGGTTATTCAATGCACTTTTTATTAACTTAAGAAGTTCAGTGGAAATTAGAATACTCGCCATGAGGAGTGAGAAAACTTCTCCTTTTTATATACCCAGGCTAAGGGAAGCCGATTTTTAACGATCACCTGTTCACTTTTTTTATCTCTCAATGTGTAAACAAGATCGCTCGTCATTTCGACTTCCTGAGTAAATGTTCCTTGCTTAGTTGATGACCAGCAATGAAGTGAATTAGTTTGCATCGAAGAAAATAAACAATAATCGCCAACTTCGGCGACTTGCCAAATAACAGTTACATTGACATAACAGACTTGCTCCTGCTGTAAAGACACACACTTGGTTGGCTTTATTTTCAGCTCTGGTAAGTTTACAGATTGTTTTGCCTGCGTAATTAGAACAACGCTAGGTAAAGCAAAAAGCGTAAGTAATGTTAGTAGAAAAAATATTTTGCTGGTGAAATTAGAAAACATATTTCACCACCATTGCCGCTTCGACAACCTTATTACCATCAACAAGTGGGCTTTCGCTCACTCCCGAGGGCAACAGTGTTGTTCTAACAAATCCCTCAAAAACCCAATTTTCGCCAATGGGGTAACTAGCCCCTACTTGCCCCGTATATTCGAAGCCCGCATCACCTCGATAATAAGGCAAACCTTCAACCTCATTAATAGCATAAAAGTGATTAACCACATTTTCATTGCGATACTCCACACCGAAACTACCGTAGATATTCCAATTATAATAATTGTAATCCCGGCTTAGCCAAGCAGAAGCGTACAAGCCACCATCAGGATCGCCACTCGCTCCGGCGACAATAAATTTCACATGAGTATTATCAAAATCACCTAAAATTCGAAGCCCAAGTTTAGAGTGGCTTACTCTTCGACTGACACGGTTAGATACAGGTAATTTATGGTCTAAATCTCTGTGATTCATTGCCAACTGTAGGTCATACGACCAATTTTCAGTATTGAGGAAATTGTACCCCATAGACAATGTAGTCGCTTGCTGCTTGGAAGTTCCATGAGGAAATTCAAAGAAAAGACCATATTTTTGATAGCGGCCGTTTACGTATAGTTCAAATCCCGAATCATTTTCATCGTCATACCTAAAGGGATCAGATTCAACGTCTAAGCCAATGCCTATATCAAAGTAGGCACCATCTCGAATATTAGCCTCATCGGCCGACACTTGTTTGGGAGTTATCAACGCCATTAGGCTGAGAACATGTATTGTTGTAATAAATAGCAATTTGCAAGTATTCACTCTTTCTTCCAGTTAAAGCAGGTTGATGTAACGAATGGTAACTAATCGAGTTAGAATGTGCCGTATAGGTTTGTGGAAAAATGTATCAAAGTGTACCTGTTGATGAAAAACATCTTTAATACCAATTCAATTCTACCCTATTTTGCCATAGATGCCTGTATACATCACTAGAATGGCTGCGATAGTTAGTGAAAGAACAATACATCAACGAATAGCCAAACTAATAAGCTGTTAACGGGCACAAAGCGATTCTTTAGTGGCTTACGAACGAGCAGTAAAAAACCCGCTTAAAGCGGGTTTTTTACTTATTATAATACTTAAGCAATACATTCAGCGTAGGGTAAATTGACAATGACAAGGCGCTTTAAGCGATGCATAGCTCGTGCTATGCGAGTCGAAAAAGCAACGATGTCAGAATCTATTTAATCATGCATGAGTTACATCATGCTGCCCATATATAGAACAAGCAACTGATCATTAACTAAAAAATATAATACATAAAGTAGAATATCCCGCTTGTTGCCCCAATCAAGGGCTTAGTTAAACATTTTTAAATTTTATGAATTAAGATGCTTATAGAAAACAGCTTACGATCTTAGCTCTTATATTGAGAAGTTATAATGTAACGTCCTTACCTTAACTTTTCATCAGCTTTTTTAATTGCTCTTTAGCGTGTTTGTTATCAGGTTTTAACTCAAGTACTTTTTTATAAAGTT
Organism: Thalassotalea hakodatensis; assembly: GCF_030295995.1. Lineage (NCBI taxonomy): Bacteria > Pseudomonadati > Pseudomonadota > Gammaproteobacteria > Alteromonadales > Colwelliaceae > Thalassotalea > Thalassotalea hakodatensis. The sequence continues at coordinate 3,789,003 of NZ_AP027365.1, forward strand.
CAACTGCTTTATGTTTATCACCTAACAACCAATAAGTTTCCGCTAAGCTATCATAGGTATTGGCGCTTAAAGGATAAAGGTGCGTATTCAATTTAAAAATTTCTAACGCTTTTTGCAACTGCTTTTGTTCTATCAGCTTATAACCCCAGCTATTTAATGCGTCCTCTTCAAACTTTAACTGTTGAGTTTGCTGTAACTCTTTAGCAAGCTGCACAGCCTTTATATAACCTTGTGATTCTAATTCCTTCCAAAGTACTTTTATGGCAGGAGGCAAGCCAAAACCATTTTTTGCTTTCATTTGAGGAATATAAAAACCTGCAATTTCATCTATAAAGTGTGATGGAAGACCGCCCATAAGGTTGGTGAGCACCACAATTGATAGATCATCTTCTGGGTAAACAAAAAACGCGGCACGATCCCCTCCTGCTGCTGCAACTGCTGGGTGTTCCGGCCTTTCAACAACAGGCCATCCTAATGCATAACCGTTTAATAATTTATTAAACCCTTTGGTTTTACCGCTAGTGAGTACTGCTGGTGTCCATAAGGTCTCGATACTTGAAGGTTTACTTAGGAGCTTTCCATTTTGTAAAGCAATAATCCAAGTAGCAATTTCTGTAGCAGTAGAACTCATGCCTGCCGTAGTACGAAGAAAAGCCGGGAAGTCTGCCGCCTTTATGTTCGATATTTCGCCCGAGCCATAATAATAAGTATAACGACGCGCAGAGTGCATTACTACGTCTTTAAGATTTGAAAAGCCGGCTTCTTCGGTTCTACCCATATTTGCTCTACGTAACTGGTTTTGAGTTATATAGTCGATAAAATTTTGGCCACTCACATTGTCTATGATTTTACCTATCAGCAAATAATTCGTTTGGTTATAGCGAAATTGGCTATTGGCTTTAAAATCTAGTGGCCTTTTTTTAACTAATTCCCATGACGCTTTTGCACCCTCACTGGAAATTAACTGGGCATTGTTGCTATTCATGATATCTGGTAGCCCTGAAGTGTGAGTTAATAGCTGTTTTACTGTAACGTTATGCCATTCAGCGGGTAAACTTGGTATGTATTTAGAGATTTTTGCAGACACTTCAAGCTTGCCCTGCTCAACCAATTGCATTACCGCGACACCGGTAAATGCCTTAGTAATTGAGTTAATTGAAAATACGGTGTTATCGTCTACCGGAATAGCGTCTTGAATGTTGGCTAAACCATAACTTGCTGTTTTAACTATTTTTCCATTTTTAACAATAGCCAATTGTAAACCAGGAATTTTTCTGTCGAGCATTTCAGCACGCAGAAAATCATCTATCTCGTCTGCCTGTGCTAAACCACTTGTTAGCCCCATTATTAGACAGAGTGAAAGTACAGTAGCTTTCACATATAGTGCTGTATTGTAACTAATAGATCTGCTCATTTTTCACCCTTTATACTAAACATGAAACCCAATAGTAAATATTTCCCTGCTAACTTAGTCGTGGAAAGAATCATTATTGGGCGATCATTTTGCCATTCGTTAAATAGTAATGGCGTCAACATTGAAGGGGTATAATGGCGTAGTTCTAGCAATAGTTCGACCGACTAAAAAAGTCGGACCTTGCATTTATATTGGGCTAGCGTGATTAATGAAAAATTAATTCATACCTATTGATAACTTATGAATGTAATTTTCGATATTGAGAAGGTGTCATCAACAGGTGTTTTTTAAAGGCAGTATTAAACGATGATTTTGAATTAAACCCCACTTCGTGCAAGATCTCTAAAACCGTTTTTGACGGTTGCTCATTTTTGATCAGCATTTCGGCAGCTAAATTTATTCGATACAAATTCACGAAATCAAAGAAGTGTTGCCCTATTTTTCTGTTGATAGTTATTGAGAGCTCACTGCTAGGTAGGTTAATTCGTTCCGCCAAAGTATCTACGCTTAAATAGGGATCTAAAAAAGGCTTATTATGCTCCATGTAGTTCCTTAATCGCAAAACAATAGCATCGTATTTTTCAGTTTCGATAGTGGGAGTTTTAGAAACACTTGAATTATCTTTACTGGTAGCCAGTTCATCAGTCACTGTTATGGTTGAACTTACTCCGTTAAATAGCTCAGGTTTATGCAGCGCTTGCCACAATATCCAACAAATACTTAATAACGCCGAAATAACCATGAATAGTTGCACTAGTCTTTCTAACTCATAGTTTTGGTAAATCGAGAACCTAAAATACATTCTTCCTAAACCTATAAAATAGATCAGAGTAAACAAAAATATCAGTTGGGTTAACCAACGCTTGTTTAATCTATCTGCATCAGAGTAATTTTCTACAACAACTTTCCGATACCTTATTATATGTTTATAAATGGCTACAAGGTACAAGCCAAACTGTATAGATGTCATGAAATGAATAAAGGTTAATTCAGCTACAGCAGTGAAGTTGTCATACCAAAGCTGTTTTGAAGCATTATCCACACTGAAAAAATTGGGTATCATCACGAGACAAGCTATGACGTAAGGAATGGTGTGCAATAAGTGTTTAAGTTTTAATGTAAAGTCATTATAAATAGCTGTTTTAACATAAAGGTATAAAGCCGGCCCCATAAACAGCGAAACATTATACCTAAGCATATCTAAATCGGGATAAGCTTGGTAAAAGTCGTTAAATATGATGTTACTCAAATCAACGACTACAACTAATAGATAAGCTGCAAGTAGTTTATGACTTAAGCGATTGCCAGAACTAAGACTACAAAGATAGGTGGCTACAAATAAATAAGAAAAAAATATCACTAAGACAATATTTTCAAACATTACTACAATATTCTCAACCACTGAATACTTTCCTGTTTATATGCTATCGATGATTCGAAAATAAGAATTATATCTAAATTTTCGTAAAAGTGAGTAAGTTACTCCAACTTCGTTCTGGCACCAACACGCTTATCGCTCTAAATAATCTAAGCCCTATCGATATAATGATTACTTTGTCTGTGGAGCTCCAATGAGTAAAACAAACGCTATCGTCATCAAACAGTTAGCATTAGTTGTTTAATGATGAATGACTGTTTTAGTGGCTATTAATATGATAGTTAATTTAACGTCTTTTGAATATTAAAAATAGCTAAAAAATTATTGATGATATGACCACAATGACAGGACACTTGTCGCTAGGTAAGCCAAGGCTAACGTTTATATCGTATCAGAGCTGGCATTTTAAAATTAAATACCAGTGTCCGCTATAAGTCTTGATGCTGACCTTTCAGAATGAATAAACTAACGTCAAAAATTCGTATAATTAAAACAAAACATCTGTTGGTAGAATATTAATAGGGATAAAAAAGCCTGAATATCACTATTCAGGCTTCGTTTCAATGGTTAGAGCTACAGTTATAGATTTAAAAATCTATTACATCATACCTGGCATGCCGCCACCCATACCACCCATGCCGCCCATATCAGGCATTGCAGGAGCTGAGTCTTTAACGGGTGCGTCGGTGATCATCGCTTCAGTTGTTAGCATTAAACCAGCAACAGATGCAGCAAACTGTAAGGCACTACGTGTTACTTTAGCGGGGTCAAGTATACCCATCTCTAACATGTCGCCATATGTACCGTTACCTGCATTGTAACCATAGTTACCTTCGCCATTGCGAACTTCATTTAGCACTACTGATGCTTCATCACCACAGTTGGTCACGATTTGGCGTAACGGAGATTCCATCGCACGTAACGCAACGTTAATGCCATGGTTTTGGTCTTCGTTGTCACCTTGAAGGGCTTTAATTTTCTCAGCAACGCGTACTAAAGCAACACCACCGCCTGCTACTACACCTTCTTCAACGGCAGCGCGAGTTGCATGTAATGCATCTTCTACCCGTGCTTTTTTCTCTTTCATTTCAACTTCAGTGGCAGCACCCACTTTAATGACTGCTACACCACCAGCTAACTTAGCAAGGCGTTCTTGAAGTTTTTCTTTGTCGTAATCTGAAGATGTTTCTTCAATTTGACCACGAATTTGCGAAACGCGAGCTTGAATGTCTGCTTCTTCACCAATACCATCGATAATCGTGGTATTGTCTTTAGAGATAACAACACGTTTAGCTTGGCCAAGGTCTTCTAATGTTGCTTTTTCAAGCTCCATACCGATTTCTTCAGAAATCACTGTACCTGCCGTTAGGGTTGCGATGTCTTGTAACATAGCCTTACGACGGTCACCAAAACCTGGCGCTTTTACTGCTGCTACTTTCACAATGCCACGCATGTTGTTAACAACAAGTGTCGCTAATGCTTCACCTTCAACATCTTCTGCAATAATTAATAACGGCTTACCCGCTTTTGCTACCGCTTCAAGTGTTTGAAGTAATTCACGGATGTTTGATATTTTCTTGTCCACTAAAAGAATAAATGGATTTTCTAATTCAACCGTACCGTTTTCTTGGCTATTAATGAAATAAGGCGATAAATAACCACGATCAAACTGCATACCTTCAACCACATCTAACTCATCAGTTAATGCTTGGCCTTCTTCAACAGTGATTACACCTTCTGCACCAACACGATCCATTGCCGTTGCAATGATTTCACCAACTGTTTTATCAGAATTGGCAGAAATAGTACCTACTTGTTCAATCGCTTTGTTATCTGTACAAGCCGTAGAAAGCCCTTTAAGTTCTTCAACTGCTGCAATTACCGCTTTATCGATACCACGTTTCAAATCCATTGGATTCATGCCCGCAGCAATTGATTTTAAGCCTTCTGTCACTATTGACTGTGCTAATACGGTTGCTGTTGTTGTACCGTCTCCAGCTTCATCATTTGCTTTTGAAGCAACTTCTTTCACCATTTGTGCGCCCATATTTTCAAACTTGTCTTCAAGTTCGATTTCTTTCGCAACAGAAACACCATCTTTTGTGATAGTAGGACCGCCAAATGATTTATCTAAAACCACGTTACGGCCTTTAGGACCTAACGTTACTTTTACTGCGTCAGCTAAAATATTTACACCGCTAAGCATTTTTGCGCGTGCATCATTACCGAATAATACGTCTTTTGCCGCCATTTTTATCATTCCTATTTTTTATGTTTGGCTCAGTTTTAAGTTTCTCACGTAAAACGAGTGATATTCGTTGTGAGTTAAATAACCTTTAAACCCTGCCTAAATTTCAACCAATACGTGAATATAGAATCAACGTACAATGAATTAATATTTACTCAACGATAGCTAAAACATCAGTTTCGCTAAGAATCAATACCTCTTCACCATCGATTTTTTCCGCTTTTACGCCGTAGCCTTCATTGAAGATAACCTGGTCACCTACCTTTACGTCTAAGGCACGTACTTCACCGTTTTCTAAAATACGGCCGTTGCCTACGGCAACTACTTCACCACGAGTCGATTTCTCAGCAGCGCTACCCGTTAAAACGATACCGCCAGCAGACTTAGACTCTACTTCTTTACGCTTAATAATTACGCGATCGTGTAATGGACGAATGCTCATTTATTTCTCTCCTGAGAATGTTGTTAACAAAATAATTAAGTTGAAAGATAAATAGGGCCGTATTTCATCAATACAACCCTTTTTTTTAAAAAAATTACTCTTTACGTTCAAATTCGCCTTCAATCGTTTTGTTCTCGTTACGTTGTTCAGGCTGTTGCTCTTCTTGATCAAACGGAGATTGTTGATGAAAGCCAAACTGTTGTGTATGTACAACGGTATGTTGTGATAATTGTTTTTGCACGGCATTAATCAAACCATTTCTAACCTGTGGGATTAATAGCGACAGACCAAAAAAGTCAGTAACAAAACCAGGTGTCACCAATAGCACACCTGCCACTAACAAAAGTAAACCCGCAACAATTTCATTAGACGGTGCTTCACCCTGCGCCATTTTATCCTGCACAGATTGTAGAGTAGCAATTCCCTGCTGTTTTACATTCTTTGCGCCAAGCCATGCAGTAATAACAACAATTGCGATTGTGGGCCATGCACCAATTAATGCTCCTACCTGCATTAATACCATTATTTCAATGATGGGAATGACGATAAATAAAAAAAACAAAATGCGAAACATGTAATAAAATCTCCTAATACATTGAAACAGATATGAGGCTTATCAGGTCTTTTTCAACCAGTGACGTTTTACAGACTCTCAATATTACTTTAGATTAGGGCAAGCACTAACAGATGGCCTCAATATTATGTATCAAATCGTGTTATGTACCTGCCCTTCTAATGAGGTGGCGAATGAAATTGCTGAAGCACTCGTAAAACAAAGCATAGCAGCTTGCGTGAATATTATTTCAAACGTTTCTTCTGTCTATTTATGGCAAGGTAATATTGAAAAAAACGTTGAAGTGCAACTAATCATCAAATCAAAAGCTGCAATATTTAAACAATTAGCTGATACAATTACCCAGCTCCACCCATATGACGTACCTGAAATTATCGCTTTGGATATTAGCAAAGGGAATCAGGATTATTTAACTTGGCTAGATGAATCAATACATACTCATGATTAAACATATTCTCTCCTTACTTTTACTACTTTGCGTTACAACTGTTTCTCTGGTTTCTGCAAGCCCTCAAGACTCTATTTTTGATAGTAGCGCTAGTTCACTGTTTAACAATGAAAAGGAGTTCTTATCACCCGATCTTGCCTTCAATTTTAATTTTGAACAAAAACAACAAACGGTAGAAATTACTTTCGATATTGTTGACGGTTATTATCTATATAAAAAACAGTTTTCTTTTGACGGTAAAAACGTCACAGTAAATGAAGTTGAACTACCTCAAGGGGTTCAACACGAGGATGAATTTTTTGGTATCCAAGAAATTTACGAAAAGCCGCTATCAATTACCCTTGTTTTAGAAAATATTGATGACAATGCACAATTGGTGATCCGTTTTCAAGGGTGTGCCAAAAAAGGACTCTGTTACCCGCCTGAAATTAAAACCATTGATTTAATTTCCTCAAGTGCCAGTTCCGCTGATATTTTTGCGGCTATGTCACAAGATACGGGAGATAGCGCTTCAGTTAATACTAAGGTGTCAGCTAGCCCAAGTAGCGAACAACATCAATTAGTGGAATTACTTAAAAATGAAAGCCTTTGGTGGACCCTTGCAGCCTTTTTCCTTGGTGGTTTATTGTTATCTTTTACTCCATGCGTATTTCCTATGTACCCAATTTTAACGGGGATTATTGTTGGACAAAAACAAACATTAACGACTAACCGAGCCTTTACATTGTCTTTTACCTATGTACAGGGGATGGCAGTAACCTATACCTTATTAGGTATAGTTGTTGCGTTAGCAGGTGCCAAATTTCAAGCGATGTTTCAACACCCTGCAGTACTGATTACATTAAGCGTGTTGTTTATTTTCCTAGCGTTTTCAATGTTTGGTGTTTTCAATTTAAGCCTACCGACCAGTTGGCAGCAAAAATTAAACAATTTAAGTAATAGCCAAAAATCGGGTTCTTATGGTGGCGTTTTTAGTATGGGTGCAATATCAGGTTTAGTCGCTTCACCTTGCACCACCGCACCTTTAACCGGTGCTCTATTGTATATTTCTCAATCAGGGGATGTTGCCTTAGGGGCTGCTGCACTTTATGCATTGAGTTTAGGCATGGGAATACCACTACTTATTCTGGGTAGTTCTGGTGGCAAGCTACTTCCTAAAGCAGGACCTTGGATGGAAACAATAAAAGTTGTATTTGGCTTTTTATTATTAACGGTACCTGTATTTTTACTCGAAAGAATATTACCAAGTAGCATAGCATTTTCACTATCTATAATTATTCTATTGTCAGCGAGTGCTTACTTCTTAAAGTTAACGTTAAAAAACCGAACCACTATAAAAAAGTTTTTCAATAGTGGTGTAATCGTCGCGATAACGTTATTTTTTAGCTACCACTTAGCACAGTACTACCAAGTGCTACCCACACAACACGCCGAAACAAAAGCCTTTACTTACGTCAATAATTTAGCTGAGCTTGAAGCGGTTGTGAACGAAGCAAATGCTAATGGCGAAACGGTTATGGTCGATTTATACGCTGATTGGTGTGTCGCCTGTAAAGAGTTTGAACATAAAACCTTTCCAGTACCTGTGGTACAAAAAGCATTAGCGAATACTCACTTAGTGCAAATAGACCTTACTGATACTGGCTCTGCTGCAAGTATTGCATTGATGAAGCATTATGATGTGTTTGGCTTACCCTCTATCTTATTTTTTAACTTAGAAGGTCAAGAGATAAGCCATCGTCGGGTTACGGGCTTTATGGCAGCGGATGAATTTGCTAAGCATATTGAAGACACTTTTTAGACAATTAGACTTGCCAATTAATCGGCGCTTTTCCTAACTGCTGTAAATATTTATTGGTTTTGGAAAAGTGCTGGCAACCGAAAAAGCCACGATGTGCAGACAATGGCGACGGGTGAGGTGCGGTTAAAATAACGTGTTTTGTTGCATCGATGTTTTTACCCTTCTTTTGTGCGTGAGCCCCCCACAGCAAAAAAACAATACCTTCACCATGCTTACTTAACAGTTCAATGACGCGATCAGTAAACTGTTCCCATCCTAGTTTTTTATGAGAGTGTGCTTGCCCTTCTTCTACAGTAAGCACAGTATTTAACAAAAATACGCCTTGCTCAGCCCAAGCTTGTAAATTACCGTGTTGAGGAAGTTGAAAGTCAGAGATATCAGTTTGCAATTCTTTATAGATATTCACTAACGATGGCGGTGGTTTAACACCTGGCTTGACCGAAAAACACAAACCATGTGCTTGGCCTGCACCGTGATAAGGATCTTGCCCTAGAATGACCACTTTTATCTGTTCAAACGAGGGCGAATCAAACGCTGCAAAAACTTCTTGTTCAGAAGGGTAAACATTAATTCCTTGCGCTCGACGTTGGTTTACGTACGATAACGTTTGTTGGAAATATTCATTTTGTTTTTCGTCTGCTAGCAACACAGACCAACTATTCACATTCATTAATCAACCCTAAGCTGTTTCGTTATATTATGCGATACTTTACTCTCACGACTTAGCTGCAAGAAGAGCTCAAGAAGTAGTAGATATTGTTGGTTGAGTTTTCCAATAACCGTTAACAAAATGTGTTTCAACAAAGCCAAGAATGTCAACTTCTGGGATCGGCTTGGAAAAATAATACCCTTGGATAATATCGCAGTCACTTTCGGTTAAGCTTCTCAGCTGCGCACTACTTTCAACCCCCTCTGCTATAACCGTTAGCCCTAAGTTTTTAACCATAGCGATTGTCGACATAATGATCTGATAATCAGCATGATTTTCTAACATGCCAAAAATAAAACTTTTATCAATTTTAATCACGTCAATTGGCATTTTCTTAATATATGCCAAGGAAGAGTAGCCTGTACCAAAATCGTCAATGGCAAAACTAAAACCATTTTCCTTTAGTAAGTTCATGGTATCTATCGCACGATCAATATCTTTGACTAGGGTTTGCTCTGTCAACTCTAATTCAAAGCGATCAGCTCCGACATTAAACTCATCCAATAAATGATGTAAATAATGAGGAAGGTTGTTATCAATAAATTGTCCCGCCGATAAATTTATTGCCATTTTTACGTCATGTAAGCCCAATGCATCCAGTTTTTTTAACAACTCGAAACATCTGCGAATGACCCAATAACCAAGTTCTACCATATGTTCAGAGTTTTCTAATATTGGAATAAAGTCATCGGGAGATATCATCCCTTTTTCAGGGTGTTTCCAACGTAACAATGCTTCAAATCCGTACAACTGTTTTGTTTTTGTCAACAATTGAGGTTGCAAACTCAAGCTGAACTGTCCTTTTGCTAAGGCTTGACGCACTTCCGTTTCCATCATTACACGGTGCGCAACACGCTGATACATATCAGCATGATAAATATGATATTGAGCACCGCCATGATCTTTGGCTTCATACATAGCAATATCGGCTTGGCTGACTAATAACTCAGGCTTGGTTATTTCATCTTCACTGTATGCAATACCGATACTAGTGGATACATAAAATATACTAGAATCAATACGAATTGGCGCTTTAAATCGTTGTAAAATTTTATCCGCAATAGGTATCGCATCCTCCACTGAATTTAAATGCCCTAATACGACAACAAACTCATCACCACCAAACCTACAGGCTAAGTCAACATGACGAACACTCACTCTCACGCGATTAGCAGCTTCAATGAGCAACTTGTCGCCTTCACCATGACCATGGCTGTCATTTACCTTTTTAAAGTCATCTAAATCAAGAAACAATACCGCAATACCTTTGCCTACTCGGCCAATATTGGCTACCGCTTTACGCAACTGGTAATTCAGCATATTACGATTAGGTAAGCCCGTTAACAGGTCATACATGGCAATATTTTCAAGCTCTTTGGTTTTCTGCTCCACCTCAATGTTTAACTGCTCTAACTCATAACTTAACTCGGTGGCAGAATCGGCTACAATATCGAGTTCATCAGCTAATAATCGGCGGCGTTTTAAGCGAATTTGCCGAAATTGCTCAAATTCTTTTCTTGCTAATAACGGTAAAGCACTTGATAAGGTTAAAATACGGTTGGTAAACGGGCTAGCAACCAAATAAACCAAAACGGCTAGCGTAATGAATATCAATACTGCAGAGAATAAAAACTGTAACACTTGTTGCCTGTATTCTTGTTTAATTGAACTGACATTATCAACTAAGGCAATGTAAAATTGTTTATCTTCTGTGTTTGCCAACTTCATTAAGTTCACCAAATAACTTTGATCTCCTAAGGTCATTTCTAGTCCCGACTCCCTAATATCTTGAGCGGAGATATTACTCTCTAATTTTTCAAAAAGGTCATTCATCAGCTTGGCATTAGAAGTAGAAAGGAACCGCGGATTAGTAGATGACGTTTTTTGGTTATGGTCAAAACTGACGACAGATATTTCACTTTGTAGTACTTGGTTAATAGAATAAATGACATCAAGTAAAGACATAGTCATCGCAACAACGTGGAAACTTCCATCAGCACCAAGTAACGGCACGACAACTAATTGCTCGCATGCTACATCGCAAAAAAGTTGATAGTCAGGTTCTTTGTGTTTGATCACTTTTTTTGCCGCTAAACTTACTTTAGGGTGAGCATCAGCAGTTGTATAAAGTAACTGATTACTTTCATTGAACAACCAAATATTTTCAACATTTTGATTCATTTGTAATGCATCATACTGCCGTTCAAAGGCTTGTGATAATGAGTAATTATCTTTAGTTGCTAGCTGTAGAACATCAGAAAATGATTCGATCCACAAGCTTAACTTTTCTTTGTCAGTACTGGTTTGCATCGCAAACTGATTTTGGCCTTGTGCTATTTTCTCATCTTGAAAGTCTTTAAATTCTTGTTGTAAACGAGAAAGCGACATCATCGAAATACCAATACTCATTAACAAAAGTGCGCTAATGACCAATAGCAATAACTTAGTTGGCACACTAATAAAAATTTTATTCATCATTTAGAACCAGTACACAATTTGTATTGCAGAAATTTGCCAATATTCATGATTATTAACCAAAGGGTTTGGCAGCACTACGGGGGTTAACCTCGCAGTACCTTTTACCCAATGGTGCTCAAGTTGTATTTGAACATTAGTGGTAATATCAATGGTAGCACCAATAACAGCCTCATGCTGGTAGCCAAAGTGCTTAGGGACAAATCCATTGGTAGTTTCAGCTAAGTGTGTGCCCGTTTTATCGTCTTTATCGGCATAATAATGTTCCAAGCGACCTAGTAGTTTCACATTCGTACCATAAATATATTCCAACTGAGCAAAACCACCTTGGCCTGTTTTTTCTTGAATAAATGTGTCTGACATAAAGCCTTCAAGCTTCATTTTTTCTTGTAGCAACTCGAAACTAAATGTCCAATTATCTCCTTGGTATTCGCCGTTAAGATAGTGTCTCGTCAAAGCCAGATCACCATCGGTAAATGCACTTTCTCGTTCTTTCTCATACTGAAAAGTCGCATCTGTCATGGCTAAGCCAAGTCGCCAATTAGTACCCAATGGTGCCCAATAGACGCTGGATTGGAAATCAGCCTTATGCGCTAGATCGCCATTTGACATTGGTCCTAGAATAATTTTCGCTTGTTCATCTGAAATATTTGAATAACTCGAACTGATACGAAAATCAAAGTCACCTAAGTCATCGCTAAAGTATTTAGCCGTAAGTGCGCCGCCGTCTCCACCCACAGACATATTACGTGTGGCATCAAAATATACTGATTGCGGTAAAATAATACTTGGCCTAGTCATTGGTACGTCTCTCGTGCTAGAATACAACCAATGGTAGTTTTTAATACGCCCTAAATATAAATTCACCTGCCATTTATCATTGGTGAATGCTGACCAGTCCATTAATAAATAATCAATATGAAAGCCTTCGACATAACGATTCCCTCCATTTAGGTAAACCGCTTGCCCAGAAAAACGTAAATTATCAGAATATTGATACGAGGCATTAAAACCTAACTCTGTTAATTCAGCAGACGGTTTTTCATCATTATTTACATAGTTGCTGCCGTCAACATCAATCAAGCCTTGAGCCACGAAGCCGTGTAATTGTATATCTTGCTCTTCATTACCAACGGCAAGATTACTTGTAGCCAGCAGACATACAACAAAAGCTCCTTTACGAACGCTATCAGTCACTGAACGGATAAATGTATTACAGGGAAATTTCAATAACATTGACGATATCTTCCTTTGTTACGTTTTCCACGTACCCTAAGGCACCAGGGGTAGCACTCACCGCTTTGATTAATAATTCAGGCGTTTCAACAATCGTTGGTGCAACCCCCAATCCAGAAAAGGTGAGTTTATTCCAAATTCGGTCTAGCTTATATGGCAAGATACTGAGTTTTTCTTGTGCAAATTTTTGATGTAATGGATGATTGCTCGGCAGGACAAAGATCTTAATTGGTGAATTATCAGACCACCTTACTTGGCGCATGGTATAAATTCGACGTAGTTGTGCCACAGTTAAAGACTTCTGAGCAACGGCTTTATGCGCAATTATTTCTACCCCAAAAACAGGGGAACTAAAATAAAGCAGAATACAGAAAAGGCTTAATGAGATATATCGACTGATAACAATATCCTTATTAGAGAATCCACTTATATTCAAAATGGCGGAAATTATATATAGCGGTCAGTAATTTTGACCATTACCTTCCTACATTTCAACAACTTAAATGTTTAACTATTTTAATAATTTTAGCGTAATTATCTCAAATCACCAGAAAAAAAATGCGGTTAATTATCAACCAAAAGAGATTAGACCAGTATTTTGCTGCGATTGTCGCCGAAAACACTATAATAATCGGCAAACCAAGTAAAAGTTTAGTTTTTTATAGCAAGCCATTTCATAATGATTAATTTTATGTAAATATAGGGCTTAAACTAATATTAGCGACATTTTCGATGCAGATGACTACAAAATACCAAGTTTTATTGTTAAATGGCCCTAACCTAAATATGTTAGGAAAACGCGAACCCGAAATTTACGGCTCGCTTTCGTTAGCACAACTAATAGACGAAATAACAATATCTGCAGAAAAATTTAATATTGAATTTAGCCACGTGCAGTCAAATGCAGAGCATGAGTTGATCAATGCCATACATCAGGCACATAACAAAATAGACTTTATACTTATTAACCCTGCCGCGTTTACGCATACCAGTGTCGCTATTCGTGATGCATTAGCCGCTGTTGATATTCCTTTTATAGAAGTACATCTATCTAATGTGCACGCTCGCGAACCTTTTCGCCATCATTCTTATTTTAGTGATAAAGCTATTGGCGTTATTTGTGGCTTAGGACCGCAGGGATATCAATTCGCATTATCGGCAGCACATCAATATTTACAAGACAACAATCGTCAGTAGTGACTACTGACAACATTTACACTCATTTAAGTAAGGTATTTTCATGGATATTCGTAAAATTAAAAAATTAATCGAACTTGTTGAAGAGTCAGGTATTAATGAAATTGAAATTTCTGAAGGGGAAGAATCAATTCGCATCAATAAAGGCAATACTTATGTGCAATCTGCACCTATGATGCAAGCCGCGCCTGCACCTGCTCCAGCATCGGCACCTCCTGCCCCAGCAGCACCGGCGGCAAATGCCGAATCTGCTCCAGCAGCATTAACAGGTCACGTTGTTCGTTCTCCTATGGTAGGCACTTTTTATTCTTCAGCATCGCCAGATGCTCCTGCATTCGTTGAGGTAGGTCAACATGTTAACGCTGGTGATACATTGTGTATCGTTGAGGCAATGAAAATGATGAATCAAATAGAAGCAGACAAGTCCGGTGTTATTAAGGAAGTTTTAGCGCAAAACGAAGACGCTATTGAATTCGACCAACCGCTATTCATCATTGAATAAGCCCAACATAAAGAAGGGTAATTCCATGTTAGATAAAGTTGTTATCGCCAATCGAGGCGAAATTGCGCTAAGAATATTACGCGCATGTAAAGAGCTAGGGATAAAAACCGTAGCCGTTCATTCAACAGCAGATCAAAACTTAAAACATGTTTTATTAGCTGATGAAACTATTTGTATTGGTAAAGCGCCTGCACCTGACAGTTATTTAAATATACCTGCGATAATTACTGCAGCTGAAGTAACGAATGCCGTCGCGATACATCCTGGATATGGTTTCTTAGCTGAAAATGCTGATTTTGCAGAACAAGTTGAAAACTCTGGTTTTGCCTTCATAGGGCCAAAAGCAGAAAGTATTCGTATCATGGGCGATAAAGTGTCTGCGATACAAGCCATGAAAGCAGCTGGAGTACCTTGTGTACCTGGTTCTGATGGCCCATTAACAGATGATGATGAGTTAAACAAAGCCCACGCAAAGCGCATTGGATACCCGGTAATTGTTAAAGCTGCTGGCGGTGGTGGTGGCCGAGGTATGCGCGTTGTTCGTAGTGAAGATGAACTAATTGACTCTATTAGTTTAACGAAAAGAGAAGCTGGCACCATCTTTAAAAATGACATGGTTTACATGGAAAAATTCCTTGAAAATCCACGCCATGTTGAAATACAAATTGTTGCCGACGGTCAAGGTGGTGCAATTCATTTAGGTGAACGGGATTGTTCGATGCAACGCCGCCACCAAAAAGTAGTGGAAGAAGCACCTGCGCCAGGTATTACACCAGAAATGCGCGCTAAAATTGGTGAACGTTGTTGTAATGCTTGTATTGAGATTAATTATCGTGGCGCGGGCACCTTTGAGTTTCTTTATGAGAATGGAGAGTTCTACTTCATTGAAATGAATACTCGTATACAAGTAGAGCACCCTGTTACAGAAATGATCACTGGCGTTGACTTAATTAAAGAACAGCTTCGTGTGGCTGCAGGTTTACCGCTTTCTTGTACACAAGAAGATATAAAAATTGCTGGCCACTCTATTGAGTGCCGAATTAATGCTGAAGATCCACGCACGTTTATTCCTTCGCCGGGTAAAATTACTCGTTTTCATCCCCCAGGTGGATTAGGTGTACGTTGGGATTCTCACATTTACGCTGACTATTCGGTTCCTCCTCATTACGATTCGATGATCGGAAAGCTAATAACGTGGGGTGATAACCGTGACGTTGCTATTGCTCGTATGCGTAATGCGCTAAGTGAGTTGGTCGTTGATGGCATAAAAACTAACATCGCTTTGCACCAAGATATTTTGAATGATCAAGGCTTTGTTAATGGTGGCGCAAATATCCATTATCTTGAGAAAAAGCTTGCTGAAAGCGAATAGCTTTACAATCAAATAAAACGAGTACCCAAAGCCTCATGTAAATTATGAGGCTTTTTTATTTCTGCGTTTCTCTCGTTGGTGTATCATCATCACATTGATTAGCACATTTACTTTGATAAGCCGTTATGACTGAATCAACACTATTAGAAAAACCACAACCACCGGCAGACTACGAATGTTGTGACAGTGCCTGCAACCCTTGCGTATGGGATCACTACTACGCTGCATTAAAGGCTTGGCGCATTCAACAAGTAGAGTTAAAAGCACAACAACAAAACGGATAATTTAATCTAACGAAAAGGTTAATTTTCCTAGTGCTGAATTAAGATCAATTTCAGTGGAACACGACACTATTCTGTCATGACTGACTTGTTTTTCATCAACAAGATAATCAATAAACGTTTCTAACCTTTGTTGCCCAAGTTGTCGCACTTCTGCTAATTGTTGCGGGGATAAATTACCCTTGCGTTGTTCACCTTGAACATCCGCTTTGCCAATCACTGGGCATACGGTCATTTGAATATGATCTTTATCGGTTAAAATTTTAGCGACATCATCAGCAAATTTTTGTTGTTTATCCGCTAGCGGTACTTGTTTTGCTGAATAGTTTAAGTCATCAACATTAATGGCAAATAAAGAATCTCCGGCCATCATAGCGACAGAAATGATATTGGAATAAGGCACAAATGTTTGCATTAAATAATTTCTTGCTCCTCGCTTTAATGCCTTTGTTGTGATCAAAGAGACAAAACCTGATAAACCAAAATTAGGATCATCAAAATGGCCGGTCAGTGGTATATCAATCGTTATATTACCTTTTGAATCGGTTAATTGACCAATTGCTACGTTTAGTGGCACTAAATGGTTACTTGTGACTTTGTGTGTTTGACCAATATGCGGTGATAGCGCAATGGCTTTAATATTTGTTGCAACCTTTCCAGAAATGTCATTGTTATCTACAGTGAGATTTATGATTGCGTTCAGCTGGCCTTGTTTTATTTTGTGGCCAATAATATCTACCACATAAGGTGAAAATTGTGTCAAGTTAACGGTTTTCATTTCCCCTTTAATTTTCAGGGTTTTCGCCGGTTCAAAAGGCGTTATTTCACCTTCCATTTTTACCATTGAGCGTTTATCTAAATGCCCAAGTAACTCAAAACGTGCCGGCTTTGCATTTTTTTCCGACGATATGTCATGAACCACTAATGTTTCCAGCACAATATCTTGAATAACAGGCTCTGATGCAGTGAAATCATGCAATATCACCTGAGAATCTCCAGAGATATCAAGCTTATTAATGGTTAACGCTATCGCGCCTTTATCATTTTCAGGGGTATTGTCATCACCTTCAGTTTGAACAATAGTTTCTTTCTCAGCTGTTATGGATTTTTCGTTGTCTTCATTCTTTTGATTAGTTAACACTAAATTTTCAATAGCATTAGTTTTTGTTTTATATAGTGTCACTTTATCAACTTTCGCCACAACCTCTTCAAAGGTAACTCGTGATTGATCAATCTGCGCGTTGCTAAAATCAATTTGATGGAAAGTCAGCAAAGGTTTTAACTCAACTATATTTTTTGATAACGTTTCTGGCACCTTAGACTTCTGTGAAACCTTACCGTCAGATAACAATAAATTTTGAAACGTCAGTTGAATATTTTCTGGATCGGCTAATTTAATTTCAGAGCCTTGTAAATTAAGCGCCTCAAGTGAAAAAATTAAATCATCGGATTCAGGCTGGCGCCATAAAAGCTGTTCAATTGAAGCTTGAGAATACAACGTACCTTTAAGAGACTGTATCGGGCTTTCCCATTTTATTGAGCTGTCATCAAGGGTTAGCTGGAATTTATTTGCCTTTAGGATAGTTGGCTGCTTATTAACCTCAATAGGCAAACTAAGCTCACTACCTTTTATCGACGATTTACCTAGGTTAATGTGCCATTGTTCATCTTCTTGAGTGATTTTTGCCGACAGTTCAGTATTAAACTTACCTTTAGCGGTTTTATAGGTTTCAGGTAACCATTGGTTTAAGGCATCAATGTTGACACCTGCTTTCATTGTTTCAATATCTAACGTAACGGCTTCTGTCGTTTTCTTAAATGATGAGATCAACGCAAGTTCTTCGTTGTTTAACATACTTTGAAGCGATACATCGCCAATAACACCTTTCGCATTTAATAAAGTGTTCGACAGCGTTAGCTCGGCTATTTGCCACTGATGCACAGTATTCGCTGCCAAATCAATATTGAAAGCTAATATGCGCATATTGTTTAACATCACATTTGATTCGGAAGCACTTTTTGCTTCTGTATCACTATCTGCAGATTTGGTAGGATCCCAACCGGCAAAGGTAAGACCGTTTTCTGACCATTGAACGCTTAATGTACCGCCGTTTAAAGTGCCTTGTTCAACCACAAGGTTACCTTGAATTAATTGCCGCCATTGCAAATCAACAGCAAGTTCATCAATAACTAAAAATTGTTTAGATTGATGAGCTAATGTCACTGACTCTACATTGATCGATAAAGTAAAAGGGTTTAAACGAACCTTTTTGATGTCAGCAATTAGCGCACTGTTTGGTAAACCTTTATTGACAAAATAGGTAACGAGCCCCGCCGTGCCTAAAGTTAGATAGGCAAAAAGAATTGCAAATACAGTACTGATACCAATAATAACTTTGTATTTTTTAATCATAAATCTCAATGTTAATAGGTGAATGTAAAAAACTTAATTAAAATTTGTACGATAGATTAATCAAAATGAGAGCAGTTCTTATGCTACTTACCTTGTTCCGTGATATCAACGTGATTCATCACCTAAAATAAAAAAAGCCTACTATCTAAGTAGGCTTAACAAGCTATTGCAGTAAAAATTTACTGACGTATTAAGTGATCAAACGCTGAAAGTGCTGATTTGGCTCCTTCACCCATTGCTACCACTATCTGTTTATAAGGAACAGTTGTTACATCACCACAAGCAAATATACCAGGTTCCGACGTTTGACCTTTTTCATCAATGATCACTTCACCGTGTGGTGTTAATTCCACAATACCTTTGAGAAACTCGCTATTAGGTAATAAGCCTATTTGAACAAAAATGCCCGCTAGGTGTTTTCTATGCACTTGATCTGTTGTTCTATCAAGATAATCAATGGCAACAACCTTACCATTATCAGCAATAACTTCTTTCGCTGCTGCATTATTGATCAAGGTGATGTTATCGCTTGCTTTTGCTTTATCAACCAATAATTTATCAGCTTTAAAATCAGATAAAAACTCAAAAACAGTCACATGATTTACCATACCAGCTAAATCTAACGCAGCTTCAATACCTGAATTACCACCACCAACAACAGCAACGTCTTTACCCTTAAAGAAAGGCCCATCGCAATGCGGACAATAAGCAACACCGTTACCGACATTTTCTTTTTCACCTGGTACACCAAGTTCCCGCCATTTTGCGCCAGTCGCAATAATTAATGCTTTTGTATTAATAACCTCACCAGTAGATAAGGTAAGAGATTTCGTCTTTCCTTTTTCAATCTTATCAACGCGAACATGCTCTTTTAGCGTAATATCGTATTCGGTTAGATGGCTATAAAGGTTTTTGGTTAATTCAGTACCTGTCGTTTGAGGTACGGAAATTAAATTTTCGATACCTACCGTGTCTTTTACTTGCCCGCCAATGCGATCAGCAACCATAGTGACTTTAAGGCCTTTTCGGGCTGCGTAAATTGCAGAAGCCACACCAGCAGGACCACCGCCTATTACGGTAATATCTTGTAAGGGAAGTGCTTCAGTTTCTGTTACTTGTGAAATAGTTGGAAATTTTTGCAACAACTTGTCTAATAACTGAGCCGTATCCACTTTACCATTGGCAAATAACTCACCATTTAAATAAACGCTTGGTACACCTTGTATGCCACGTTCTTCAATTAACGGTTGAAATTCACCGCCATCAATCATCTCGCTACTAATATTCTCATTAAGTAAGGCGAACTGATTTAACGCTTGCACTACATCCGGGCAGTTATGACAGCTTAAACTAATAAACACCTCAAAATGTAAGGGCTGGTCAACATTTTTAACCAATGTTTGCACATGCTTATCTAGTTTTAATGCTGTGCCTGATGATTGTAATATCGCCAGCACCAGTGAATTAAACTCATGACCTGAGGGTGTTCCAGAGAACTCTATACCATTACGAACACCATCAACTTCAAGCTCGAAAGAAATAGGACTACGTAAAGCGTTATCACGCTCTACTAACTGCAATTTATCACTGACTGATACTAGTTGAGTTAAGAAGTCTTTGAGTGCACTACGTTTTTCATGCTCACCCGTTTGTAAAACAAGTGTCACATCATTTGCCATTGTCGCGGTGTAAGTTTTTAATGCATTTAAAATATCGTTAGTTAACATTGTTTTACCTTTATATCATTCAATAGGGATGGTGAAAGGTGAGCACGACCGCCCACCTAAGTAAAAAAGTCTTAAATCTTGCCGACTAAATCTAAGCTAGGCGTTAAGGTTGCTTCACCTTGTTCCCAAGCTGCCGGACAAACTTCACCGTCATTTTCTCGTACGTATTGAGCAGCCTTAACTTTGCGTACCATATCTTTTGCAGAGCGACCAATGCCTCCTGCATGAATTTCAGCTACTTGAATAATGCCATCTGGATCGGCCAAAAAAGTACCTCGATGTGCCATATGATCTTCTTCGATCATCACATCAAAGCCGCGCGTTATTTTGCCCGTTTGATCGCCAAGCATTGGAAAGTTAATTTTGCCAATAGCATCACTTGAGTCATGCCACGCTTTATGTGAGAAATGTGTATCGGTTGACACGGCATAGACTTCCACGCCCAATTGCTGTAATTCTTCATATTGATTTGCCATATCTTCTAACTCTGTAGGGCAAACGAACGTAAAATCTGCTGGATAAAATAAAAATATCGACCATTTACCTTTAACCCCCTCAGATGATATTTCAGTAAATTCACCATTTTGGAACGCTGTCGCCGTAAATGTTGGGATTGATTGACCAATCTTCGCCATGAGTATTTCCTCTTTTCTTAAGTTGATGAAGCAAAAGTGCTTCGATGAGGAAATGATAAACAACACCAATTGATTAGGAAATTAGAATAACTTGATTTTAACGTTCGGTTTTTCTGAATGTTAAGTCAGCACCGTAAACCGTAAATAAATACCAGCGACTCAAAAATGAAGAGAAAGCGAGTACTCACTTTAATCAACTTAAGGAAGGATTTAATTGAGGATTTAAATAAAGATGAATGATTTACATCGTTTAACGATGAGATAAAAAGTTTTAGTCAGAAAGCTTTGAATAAACGATTCATTTGCAATCAGTGATCAATGACTAGGGCCTGTTGATCACTGATTGCAAATTTAGGCTCGCGTTACATTAATAATGCTCTTGTTTTGTAACCAACCAAACAGCATGAATAACAGCAGGCACCCAGAAAATAAAACACAGAATAATATTAATTAATAAATCTTGTCCTACGCCTTTTTTCAAAAACACGCCAATAGGTGGCAGTAATACAGCTAAAATTATCAGTATGAGTTTATTGTCCATTCTACACCCTTATAATTAAGTTCAATTAAATTTGTACGCACTTATTATCTGATAGCTTTCTTCGCAAAAATGCATTGCTTTTTGTAGCTTAACGTTGATGATAACGACTGACAAGGTTATGCAATATGATTTTGATTCGCCGTTACCTGTGAACTAACAAGTCTTATTTTTTTCGGCTAATTTCAATAGCGCCGTCAAGATGAATATCACGTTGTGGAAATGCCACGACAATACCATCTTGATTAAATTCTCGATTTAAGGCAAACCTAATATTACTAGCAACATGTCTTAATCCCCCTTCAACTTGAGAGTTAATCCAAAAGTACACTTCAAACACTAACGCATTGTCACCAAACTCTTGGAAAAATACTTGTGCCTTAGGTGATTGCAATACTTCCTCTTGTTCATTCGTGACATCTAACATAATACGGGCAACTTGATCACAGTTGCTGCCGTATTGTACGCCGACACTGACAGTTCCACGTATCAATTTATCACGCAATGTCCAGTTAATAACCGTGTTTTCAAGCAGCTTACTGTTGGGGATCAACATATGTACACCATCTACCCGCCGAACTCGGGTAGAGCGAGTATTTATTTCTTCGACCACGCCTTTTACACCTTCAAGCTCAAGAAAGTCTCCGATTCTAATCGGTTTTTCTCCGATCAAGATCCAACCACTAATAAAGTTATTTATGATATTTTGCGCACCAAAACCAAAGCCAATGGCAATAGCACCCGATAAAAAAGCAAAAGCTGTGATAGGTACTTTCAAAACAGCTAAAGTCGCAAAGAAAATAGCCACGAGTACTACCACATAAAGCACTCGCTCAATGAGCTGAATAAAGTTTGGATCTTTATTCCTCGCTTTAAGTACATTGGCGACCTTGCTAATCACCAATTTTGCCGCAATCAAGCTTACGATAATCCAAAGAGGTACAGCTAATACCTCAATCACCGTGACAGTTTCTTCATTAAAGGTGAACAATGGATAGTCTAATAAACGACGTACATCACTTAACATTAGCATTCTTCCCCTATATCGGAAGCAACAAATACATTAGCGGCATCAACATAAAAATGCGAGCCTAAGGCTTCACGGCCTAATAGCATCAGATAGGTCATGTCTGATCTATCTGTAAGTGTTATTTCAATGTCCCATTCAAAGTCACCGAGTTTTGCACCCGTTTTAATCACATAACGTTGTTCACTAATACCATTGGATGATTTTATTTTACGCACATCATGCACTAAGGCTTTACGCCGAACCACCTTTTGAACGTTATGTATTTCAGGATGAATATCAAACGCCACTCCTGGTTTATTACCGATTTTTATTCGTTGAATATTATCAACATGTAATGAAGATGTTTGTGCGCCAGTATCAACCCGTACCGTGAGCTGGTTTATCTCAAGATCTGGCAGGTTTACCGTTTCTAATCGACCTATAATGATTCTTTCATTCATATTAATGCTTCACTATTATCAATATTACCAATGAGCTCTTCTTCAATGGTATCAATATGATCAACAACATGCTGATCATCCTCAGAAAAGAACGCAATGTGGTACATTGCTTCACCTTCTTGTACTAATGGGATATTCTGTTTTCCTATAATAACACCATCTTTATTTGCTATTACCTGCCCTAACACTTTGCCAAATGGCGAACCGATATCAGCAAGTACATCGCCTTTTTTCACTTGATCACCCAGCGAATAATGGTGAGTTACAATGCCGCTAGCATTGCCTCTCACCCAACCACTATGATTGGCAATAAAGTGATTTTCTTTACGTTTTGCCGTTCGACGTTTCGGCATCATTTTTAAGTGTCGCAATATATTCACAATACCTTTAATACCCGCACGAATTGAAAATTCATCAAAACGCAAGGCTTCGCCCGCTTCATATAGTAAGACTTTAGTGTCATTAGCAACCGCTGCTTCTCGTAATGAACCATCAATAATATTTGAATGCAAAATCACCGGAACACCAAATATTTTAGCCAACTCAAGCGTTTCTTCATCAGCAAGATCCGCCCTGATCTGGGGTAAATTAGAACGATGAATAGCCCCAGTATGTAAATCAATACCATAATCGCAATGACTAACAATTTCTTTTAAAAATATGTTCGCTACTCGACCTGCTAATGAACCTTTCGCTGAACCAGGAAAGCAACGGTTTAAATCTCGTCTATCAGGCATATAGCGACTTTGATTTACCATGCCATATACATTTACCATCGGAACGGCGATAAAAGTACCTGCACTAATTTTAAATCCTTTTAAATTAATCAACCGGCGAATAATCTCTACGCCATTCAATTCGTCACCATGTACTGCAGCACTGACAAAAATCGTTGGTCCTGGCTTCTTTCCCCGCACAATATAGACAGGTAGATGAACATCCATATCGGTATATAATTTTGCTACTGGTAAGGCAATATT
This sequence comes from Thalassotalea hakodatensis, assembly GCF_030295995.1. Taxonomy (NCBI): domain Bacteria; kingdom Pseudomonadati; phylum Pseudomonadota; class Gammaproteobacteria; order Alteromonadales; family Colwelliaceae; genus Thalassotalea; species Thalassotalea hakodatensis. The sequence continues at coordinate 3,812,843 of NZ_AP027365.1, forward strand.
TTTTATTTCGCCGGGCAAAATAATATGTTCGCCTATTTTTAGTTCATTCAACACATCTCTCCTACAAAGGTGTTATAAAAAAGGGACTTACCCTTTTCCACGCATTCTATTGCTGGTGGTTTTTGCACTTTTTTCAATAAATTCAATTACTTTAGATGCAACATCTAAGCCCGTTGCCGTTTCTATACCTTCTAGCCCTGGAGATGAATTCACTTCCATTACCATTGGGCCATTATGAGAACGTAACAGGTCTACGCCACAAAAGTTTAATCCCATCACTTTGGCTGCATTTAAGGCAGTTAAGCGTTCTTCTTTACTCAGTTTGATCACCTCTGCCGAACCTCCGCGGTGTAAGTTAGATCGAAATTCACCCTCTAGACCTTGACGTTTCATCGCAGCTACTACACGTCCCCCCACGACTAAACATCGAATATCAGCACCGCCAGCTTCTTTAACAAACTCTTGAACCAAAATATTAGCCTTTAACCCCATAAACGCTTCAATAATACTTTCAGCCGCTTTTGCAGTATCTGCCAGCACTACGCCTATCCCTTGCGTACCTTCAAGTAATTTGATCACGAGTGGTGCGCCACCTACATTTTTAATTAAATCTTTGATGTTATCGGCCTTACTGGCAAAGCCTGTTCGTGGTAAGCCAATGCCTTTACGCGATAATAATTGTAAGGAACGTAGCTTGTCACGAGATCGACTAATGGCCACCGACTCATTCACATTAAAGGTGCCCATCATTTCGAATTGTCTGGCAACAGCAGTACCATAAAAAGTTACTGATGCACCTATACGTGGAATTATCGCATCATATTTTGGTAATTCTTCACCATGATATCGCACCGTCGGCCGACTACTGGTGATATCCATATAACAATGTAGGGTATCGACGATATCTACTTCATGTCCTCGTGCTATACATGCCTCTTTTAAACGGCGGGTTGAATATAAATTTTGATTTCTCGATAAGATAGCTATTTTCATTTTTTTCACTCTCAATCTATTTGGTGGCAAGATAATTGAAAAAACATGATTATTAAAACGAAATAAAATAAACTGTTTAATAAATTTTTCTTATTAAAGCATAGTATGAAACTCGCACTTTTAAGTACTTTTTTAGAAGTTAGTCAAACCTTGCATTTTCGCGTGGCTGCTGAAAATTTATTCATCACTCAAGCAGCGGTGAGTACCCGCATAAAACAGCTTGAACAAGAACTAGGTGTAATGCTTTTTGATCGAACTCATAAGCGCTTAACACTAACGGCAGAAGGCCATCGTTTAATAAAGCATGCTAACGACATGATTATTATGTGGCAAAAGCTAAAACAAGAGGTTGGCGTTGCACAAGCAAATTCAGCCCAATTGTTCGTTGGTTCTATGATGTCTATCTGGGATATTGTGTTACAAGACTGGTTGCAGAAAATTCATCGAAACTTAGATGATGTACACCTGATCACGCATACGTTCTCGCCAATGGAACTTAGAAAACAGGTTATTAGTCGCCTCGTTGATATTGCGTTTTTATTTGAGCCGCCTTACGTTGAAGATTTAGTCACAGACAAAGTCAGCAGCGTACCATTACAATTGGTTTCAACAGACAGTACCGCGCAGTTGAACACGTTAAATAATATGGTGATGGTAGATTATGGCGAATCCGTCAACGCGCAATTTTTACGTGAATTAGGTGATATGGCCGTAATTAGGCATAACATGAGCCAACCGAGGATCGCTTTGAACTTCATTTTAGAAGCAGGGGGATGCGCTTATTTGCCAAAACAAATGTGTTTTGAACATTTACGTAAAAACAAGTTATTTCTTGTACCTCAATCACCTGAGTTTAGTCGCGATATTTACGCAATTTATTTGGCGAAAAGTCACAAAGAAGCACTCATTCAAGATGCGTTACAACTTTTTCCTTACATGCGTACCTAACGGCACGCTTTAATAAGTTTAATAATTATATTTCAAGTGTTTGATAAAATATTTCTATTAAACACTAAGATCTGTTGCTCTTTCGAAATTAAATGTTGTTCGAACTAAACGTGAAAGACCAACAACCCTTAGTTATTTGACTATAAAATTTAATGTTTTTATTTATTTTCGCGTTTTGCTACGTACATTGCAGCATCTGCTTTTTCGAATATGGTTTGTGTATCCTCGCCGTCGATCCCCATAACAGCACCACCAAAACTCATGGTAATATTAAGCTCTAGTAATTTCTCAGTTGACGAAGCTAACGCATAAACACCACACAGCTTTTGTTTTTTAGCTTCAATAAACAATGCTAAATCTTGGTGATTATTAATGTGGGGGGCAAGAATAACAAATTCATCACCGCCAATACGCGCAACGGTATCTGATACTCGATTAAACATACGTAGTCTATCCGCTAATAACTGTAAAATGCGATCACCTACTAAATGGCCAAATTCATCATTAATTGGTTTAAAATTATCTAAATCAATTAAAACAAGTGCGAATTTACTTTGGTAACGAATATATTCTTCATATTTTTTTTCGACTTGTGCCTCAAAAGCTTCACGGTTGTATAGTTGTGTTAATTTATCTCGTATTGCTTGTTCTTCTAATGCTGACTGAAATAAAAAACGCTCGCGAGCAAATAAAATTGTACGAGTGATTAATGTGCTAGAAAGCTCCTCTTTTTTTAGAAAATCTTGCGCCCCTAATTGAATCGCTTTAATCGCTATATCTTCATCACTACCTGTTAAGACGATAATGGGAGTTTTCTTAGCGAATGCCTTTATCTTAATTAACGTATCAAGTCCTTGGCTTTCAGGTAAATTGAGGTCAGTGATCAATACATCTGGCTCTAACAAATTAATAGAATTAGCCAGCGACTCTATTGAGCTAAAACATTGCACATTGAACGTTTGCGTTTCAACTTCACTAAGCTTTTGCTTTATTAGGTACTGATCTTCAGAACAGTCTTCAAGTATGGCTACAACAATTCGATTCATTAGCTAGCCTTTTCTGAAAAAGCGTTAACCTCGAACCAATATTCTGTCACGTTGTTTAATAACTTTTGAATACCAGACATTGAATTTGGTTTAAGCAAATAAGATTTAACGCCTAATTCATAGGCGAATTTTATGTCTTTATCATGTGAAGACGTCGTATAAATAATGACAACCATCTGGTTAAAATCTGGGTGGTGACTAATTTTTTTCAGCGCTTCAAAACCGCTTAGTTTAGGCATATTTAAATCTAACAAAAACACAGTGTTTAGCACGGTGTTGTTTTGCACATAGTCAATAAACTCTAAACCATTACGTAAAACAGTAAGCTCAATAGTTAATGTCATTTGCTGACACGCAAGTTTGAAAAAATAAATATCATCATCATCGTCTTCAATGAGCACTAATTTACGCATAAAAAGCTCCTTTTTTAGGTAGGTACAAGGTAAATGTTGTGCCTTGGCCTTGCTCACTTTGGCAATATATTTGTCCTTCATGCACATTGATAATTTGCTGGCAAATTGCAAGTCCAATTCCACTACCTTCATATTCGCTATTAGCATGAAGTTTTTTAAACGGTTCAAAAATAGACTCTAAGTACGGTTCATCAATACCTATGCCGTTATCACTCAAGGTTATAATCGTTTCATGGTCACTTTCACGTAAGCGTATATCAATGATAGGATCTTGGTCAGTTTTCGCAAATTTTATCGCATTACCAATAAGATTCTGTAGTACTTGAACAAATAACGTTTGATCTGCCATCATTGTAGCGTTGTCGGGCGAAACATGAACTTCAGCGCCACTTTGCTCAATTAAAAATTGCAACCTATCACAGGCAACATTAACCACTTCTTGTAACTGACACTGCTTAATAGTTATGGCAGAGGTATTAATTCTCGATAATTTTAAAATATCTTTAATCATTGTTTTCATTCGCTCGGCAGCATTAATAAGGCGGGAGAATTCATATTCAGCGTCTTGATCATTAGCAATAATAGGTGCTAGCCGCTTGCTTAATAAACTAGAAAATGCCGTGATTTTCCGTAAAGGCTCCTGTAAGTCATGCGAGGCAACAAAAGCAAACCGTTCAAGATATTCGTTTGACTCTTTTAATTTCTGTAATAGCGTGGTTTGTTCTGTAATATCGACAAAAGTACCTAACATTAGCTCAGGTTGGTCAGATTTATTACGTTTTACAATGCAGTCGACCGAATAACACCACACCCAATGGCCTTCTTTATGTTTAAAACGGTAGGTTAATGGTACCAATGCTTGCTCTTCATCATTCATGACATTATTGATATGTGTTTCTACATGAAGAACATCATCAGGATGAAATAATTGCATATAATCGGCTGTAGCATTAATGTCATCAATGTTATAGCCTAGAATATCGGTGTAACGTTGATTTATTCTAACATTCACGTTTTGGCGGATATCAAACAGATACAGCCCACAAACTGTTGAATTTATAATCGTTTCGAGAAAAGCTTGATTTTCTTCTAACGCGATTTCACTTTGTTTTTGCAGGGTAACATCAATGGCTGTCCCGACAACCGCCGTGACATTTTTATGCTGATCAAATACGGGATATAGTGTTGCATTATACCAAGCACTAACTCCGTTTCTTCTGATGTGTTCTAGGTAATCAAAAGGTTGTTTACTCGATATACAGTGTTCATAGCGTTGTCTTATTTTATTGGCGACTTGTTCTGTTAACACATTACCCGATAGCTTTGTAAGCGTGAATCCCGTAATTTCTGATTGCGTTAAACCAGTCCATTGGCATGCTGTGTTGTTAAATTCTTCAAACATGAAGTCATGTTCAGGGGTGACCGACACCACCCAAACCGCATGACTCGTGCCATTATAAATGGCATTTAAAAAACCTTTTTTTTCTCGATAAAGTTTTTCAAGTTTTTTTGTTGGGTCGATATTTCTCAAAGAGCCAGACATTAATAAAGGTTGGCCATTTTGATCAAAAAGACTGTTGCCAATACTAACAAACCAACTATAACGTTGATATTTATCACGGCCAACATACTCAACAACATATTGTTCCTTATCGCTAAAATGAGTATCGAGAGCATTCTTGACCTTATCTTGAAAATCAGGATGGATATGCGAGAACCAATCGTCAAAACTAGGTTCTTGTATCTCAGGTTTACCAATTAATTCCATAAATTTGGGTGAATATTCGACATGATTGTTTTTTATATTCCACTCCCAAATACCATCTTCAGTGGCTGATATTGCTCTTGATAGGCGTTGATGAGATTCAAGTAACTCATTTTTTACTTGGGTAAATTCAGTGATGTTTTTAACCGCAATAAGTGTTACTAGCTGTCCTTCATATTCTGCGCGATCAAGCGACAATTCAACAGGTACATGAAAATTTTTAATCGCCGATATTCTGCCATTAACAATAAGCTTTTCTTTATCTTTACGCGTTTCATCGGCTAAGTATTGCTGAACACTCTCTGTTGTATTCTGATCAAGTTTTACAATATCAAAAAGAGAAAAATCAGTTAATTCAGGCGTAATATAATGAGAAAATTCATCGGTAAAGGTTTGGTTATAAAATACGATATTATTGTCTTTATCTAGCATTAAGGTACTTACCGGGATGCTATTAAGAATAAATTTTACTAATTTTTGATTCGCTAATTCAGACTCTAATGCATCAACCGTTGCCCGGTTAACATTAAGCTGCTCTTTTACTTCATCAAATTGCGCTACCGTCGGCAAAGTAATGGCTGCGGGCATCAACTTATAGACATAAATCGCTGTAGCAACAGAAACAACCGCGGTGATCGCTTTACTAAGGCCATGATAACCATACACACCATGCCAAATAGTCCAAATACCAAAAATATGGGTGATTCCACAACATAAAATAAACAGGCTGAATAACCAAAACACACCTTGAAAGCCAATGTCTTTTCGTTTCGCTGAAAAAATCATAATTGCAACAGGTAAAGAGAAGTAGGCAAAAGCGATAAGAAAGTCTGATATAACATTTGTCCAAAGAATGTGAGGTTGCCACAAATAGCAGTGTCCGTGTGGCATATAGTCCCCGCGAAAAAATGACGAGAGGGTATTTATTTCCATTTGTAAGATCCTAATAAATCTGTAAAAAACAATTTAGCAGAGGCAATTTTTCGCTAAATTTTATAAGAGATACCTTAGGTATAGCACAAATCGCTTAATGTAGGTTTTGTGCTTTCTTACAGATTAACGCTACAGTTAAAATGCCAACGTTTTATGTTACTAATAGGAAAAAGAAGTAAAACCACTATCATTGACAATGGCTTTAGTAAGTATTGAAACGCTTGAGGAATTATTTTATCGGTTCAACCATCGCTTGGCTTATTCAGTATTAATTTGAATATGTTTACGCTTTAGCTGCTGATAAACTTAATGCAAAAAAGTCTTTTGTGAGCTTCTGCTCTATTTTTGCTGCTTCTTGCGTAGGACAAAACAAGGTGAATGAAATACAGACCTTGCCCAGATCAGTTGTGGACATTTTAACACTTGGCTCTGGCCCAGGAATAGTAATTTCTAGTCGATTTTCAATCAATGTGCTGTAGCGTTCTGCAACATCATTAAAACCTGCACAGTAGCCAATAGCATTTGTTAACAAACACTCTTGTATGTTCGAGGGTAAATTTGATGCGTCATCACACACTAATGTAAATGAATGGTTCACATAGCGTTTCATATAATTAAGATTTTTAATCGGCTGCATCATCAATTGCGTATTAGGCAGAAAAACACTGCGCCCTGTGTAAGAATAATTAGTTAGACTGACTTCAAGTAGGGTAACTTTTGCCCAATCGGTCTCAGTAACCTCACCGGTATATTCATTTATTTGGATCCAGTCACCAATGCGAAATGCAGGGCTACTCGATAAATAAATAAAACCAATAATACACTGAATAATTTCTTTCGTTGCAATCACAATCGCAACAACAAATGCTGCAATGGAAAATGCAAAACGTTGCAATTCTTCGCTCCATAGCATCATAAGCGCAATCAATACGAATAAATTAATAATATTTTTCAAATGATTAACGACATATCGCTTATCAACACCTTTGCGTTTATAACGCCGCCTGATGACACGACTTATCGCAACTTTTATGGGGATAACAATTAATATCAATGCCGCAGATAACAGCCATTTATTGGTTAAAATAACATCCATTGATAAGCCTTATAGTGAGTATTTAATGTAATAACGTACGCGGTGCATTGTTTACGCGACGATAAATAACGTAACAAGTTTGAATATTAGTTGATATCCATCAGCCAATTCGTGTGTAAGTATTTACCAACTTACCAAGTCTAGCGATGGCTTGTTCGATGCCTTCATGCCATTTTACACCAAAGCTAATGCGCATATAATGCGTATATTTACCTGAAGGTGAAAATATTTGTCCTGGCGCAAAGCTTATCCCTTGCTCTATTGCTTGTTGAAAAATATCGCTTGTATCAATAACTGAGCGACATCTTATCCAAAGCACACTTCCTCCTTGTGGATTAGACACGCAGGTAGCTTCAGGAAAGTGCTTTGCGATTAAAGCAATCATCCGTTCACGATTATATCTCAGTATTTTTCTTAATACATGCAAATGACGATCATAATCGCCACTCAGTAAGTAATCTGTTAACGTCCATTGTTGTAACATTGAGGTTGAACACGATTGTGCACGTTTTATGCGTTTTGCTGCCTCTTCAAACTTTCCGGGGATAAGCCAACCAACGCGATATCCTGGTGCTGCCGTTTTAGAAAAAGAGGAACACGTCATGACTAAGCCTTTCTCCGAAAACAGTTGAGCTGGTATAGGTCGCTTCTCTGTAAAATATAAATCACTGTATACATCATCCTCGATTAAAGGGATGTCTTTTGATTCAAGCAGTTTTACTAATTGTTGACGCTTTTTCTCCGGCATGAAAGAACCCAGTGGATTGTTAATCGCTGTTGAAAATAAACACGCTTTTACCGGATGCTTTTCCAATACTTTTTCTAGCTCATCAATACACACACCATCTTCGGTGCAGGTGTATACTTCAAGCGCTTTCATTTCTAAACTTTCAATAAGCTCTATTAAACCAAAATAACAAGGTGACTCTACAGCAATAATATCGCCTTTTTTAGCGACACACTGTAACGCAATAGAAAGCGCCTCTTGCGCACCATTTGTGATTATCATGTCATGGTGATTTACACTCATACCATGTTCTTGATAGCGAAGCGCCAACGATAATCGTAATTTTTCATCCCCATTCACAGGCCCATAACTGACAGCCTTTTCAGCGGTTCTACTTAACACCGAGCGCATAAGTCGTGCTAATGTTTTATCTGGTGGATGAGCATTAACGGGATTAGAAATCCCTAACGCTACAGTATCAGGCACATGCATGGCATCGTAAACTTGTTCAATAAGGCTGCGACATGATACTTCAACGGGTTGGCATTGTGCCCACTTAGCTCTCATCGGTAATAATGTTCGAGCATTTTTTGCATTCAAATAATAACCAGACTGCGGCCTTGCAGAAACAGTACCTTGACGCTCAAGTTCTACATACGCTTGTTTTACCGTGGGCACACTTATACCAAACTGTTGGCTAAGTTTACGTAAACTTGGAAGTTTATCTCCCGGTCGAATTACGCCGCTATCACTCTGGTTTTCAATAAAGTCGATCACTTGCTGATATAGAAACTCGGGAGCTGAACGATTAACTAGCCTCAAACTGTATAGGTTCCATTTTTAATTTTTTGTATATGTTATTAAAACAAAGAGTCGGTAAACTGTCTACAAAAATTAGCTTTATAATGACAACGCATGAACAACTATTTTCTGTATGGTATTACCGTTTTAATTTGGGGCTCAACATGGTTTGCCATTCATCTTCAACTAGGGGTTGTAGCACCTGAAGCTTCAGTTGTTTATCGCTATGCGCTCGCCTCGGTGATGATCTTTATTTACTGCTTATTAAAAAAACAACGGTTACGGTTTTCTTTACGCCAGCATTACCAACTTGCTTTGTTTGGGGTTTGCTTGTTTAGCGTGAATTATTATTTTTTGTATCATGCACAAACACAGATCAACTCAGCATTAAGTTGCATTGGATTTTCCACCCTGATGATCATGAATATCATCAACGCGAAGCTATTTTTTGGTACGCGAATTGATACGTCAGTTTACCTAGGAGGGCTATTAGGGCTCACAGGTATTGTGATTTTATTTTGGCCGCAAGCCAGTGAAATTTCGCTATCAAATGCCACTGTGTGGGGGTTTTTACTGTGTTTAGTTGGCACACTATCGGCATCATTTGGCAATATGTTATCGATTAAAAATCAATCGGATGGTTTTGCCATTATGCCTGCGAATGCATGGGCAATGGGTTACGGAGCACTCTTTATGACTTTTGTACTACTGATACAGGGAAAGTCATTTACCTTTGATTGGTCAGTTAATTACGTTGCTTCGCTGGTATATTTGTCATTATTTGGCTCAGTGATCGCCTTCGGTTGTTATCTCAGCTTATTAACAAAAATTGGCGCTCATAAAGCTTCTTATGCAAATATTTTATTTCCTGCGGTAGCGGTTGTTATTTCAACATTTTTTGAAGGGTTTACTTGGGATACGTACACCATCATCGGTTTTATTGTCATCATGCTAGGCAATTTAGTATTGATTGTAAAACCCCGCATTACGGTGAAAGAATCACCTGCACTAACCTAATACCAAGGCTGACTAAATAACTAACGTGAAAATAGCACGGCCCTTAAAATTTCGTGCAATACGCACAGCGGCTTAAATAACTTCCTTCCGTTTAAGCCGCTTTTTCTTTTTCGCTCATCTAAGCAGTTAAGCTCCTATAGGTGAGCCAGGCGGTAATGTAATCTTACGATTTTCTTTTACTTTTAATGTGTTTGATAAATACAGTGGAACTTGCGTTGATAACAAACGATATTGTGCAGCTAAAGGATGATCTTCGGTTTGCGTTAAAAACCATTCTTCAAGTGATTTCAACGTAACAAACACCTCTGCTTTAACTTCTGTCACTAAAGACTCTTGCTGCCACAATTGTGCTAGTTTATCGATAACTAAACGATTGATACGCTGTTGCACTAACATTTCATGACCTTTGCCCACGGGCTGTTTTATCGTTTTATTAATTAATTGTGAGAACAACTCGGCGACTGAAGGCACACTATCATCTAAGGCAGATTGCTGTGCCAAACGACTCAAACGTGCTTTATTGAGTAATAGATCAATCGTATGTTTTGCGCTTGCTTGTGCTGCTGAAATAGCATCAAACGCGAGCCCTGTTTGGCTGGCAAAACTTTCTCTATCTCGATTATAGCCATATGCTTTTGGCGGTATAAGCTCAACAATATGTTTAGGCAGCGTTAATATATTAGGAGATAACGTCGCTAATAATTGGCTTATCGCCGCTTGTTGCTTTTGTCCTTCAACGATGCTTAAAGTATTAACGAAAGGTTGCTCACGCACTTGATAAGTGTAGTTAATACCGGCGACTATTTTTGCCGCTGCTTCTACTTGATAGCGATGAAAATTATAGATTGGTACTAATGCTTGCTCTAGTTCGGATAATGCTGTTCCTACTGGGATAGTGTTTATCCCAAGGTTTTTTAACGCTACTGCTCTTATGTCTAACACGCGTTGTAATTCTGCAACGGGGTCTTGACCATTATCCCATAAATGAGCAGTTGAATGCCCACCGGATTGAGGACGGGCGTCAGCGTCAGACATAAATTGCAGCCCTTTCTCTTGTGCTGTTTTTATCACGTTTGCCAAATATTGCTGTTCTTTTTTAGGCTCAACATCTTGATAACCATAGGCAACAGCATGTTTGTCCCACGTACCCAAATTAACATCATAGGCATTAGAAAGGTCTATTTTACCTTGGTTTAAACGAATGTAAGGGTGCGGGTAGTCCATCACAGATGTTCTATTATTACTGCTAGCAGAGAAATTATGAGCAATGCCTAGGGTATGCCCGACTTCATGTGCAGATAATTGGCGAATTCTCGCTAACGCCATTTCTTTCATTGCCGTTGTATCGGTATTTGCATCACTAAACGGTGAGGTTAGCCCTAAAGCAATTAAATAATCTTGACGCACTCTTAATGAGCCTAACGTAACATGACCTTTAATAATTTCTCCCGTACGGGGATCTACCACTGAAGAGCCATACGACCATCCTCTTGTTGCGCGATGAACCCACTGAATAACGTTATAACGTACATCCATTGGGTCAGCACCTGGTGGTAACATTTTCACTTGAAAGGCACTTTTATAGCCAATCGCTTCAAAAGCTTGATCCCACCACATTGCGCCATCAATTAATGCACTTTTTATCGGCTCTGGTACACCAGGATCTAAATAATACACAATAGGCTCTACCGCTTCGCTTAGCGTGGCTGTTGGTTGTTTTTTCGCTAATCGATGACGGTTAATCACGCGTTTTACTAAAGGTTCTTCAATCGCAGAGGCATAATCTGCAAATTTATGCGCCCAGAACCCACTGAACGGATGAAATTTTCGCATGGAATATTGATCATCGGGCAAAGCAATTAATGAATGATGAAAATTGACCGTTAGCGTATTATTGTCTGGTGTTACCGACTTTAAATATTGACCAGCACCAGTACCTTTAAAAGTAACCGTGGCTTCTAATTCAGTATTTTTTTCAAACGCTTTACTTCTTGGTGCATAAAAGGCGCTTCGAGAATTATCAATAGAAAAGTTACCTTGTTTACGTGCCTTTAACGTTGCAGATAATTTATGAATATCAGATAAAAGAAACGGCGTGTAATCAATAAGGTAACGTTGTTTCCCTTCAGCAACAACGTTAAACCCCCAAATAACCGCACTTGCAAACGCTTGTTCAACCGCTTTTTTTTCTAGTTCATTATCACTATCTGCGCGGTAATAAGTATTGCGTTGTCTTAATAAGGCTTTATCGCCTACTCGTTCAAAGGCAACTAAACGAGTTTGGCCTAACTGCCCTCGATCAAGACCAATATCATTTGAGCCAACACCGTGAGGCATCGCACTTTGAAATAAAAACGATTGTTGTTGTGCTACCTCTAAGAATACCTTTCCTGATGCGTCATCATAATAAAAGGTAAAAAAACCTTGGTGCTTTTGCTTATCTTCGACAAAAGATGTTAACTCATCAGTGGCGACCGCAGTAAAAACAAAACAATACAGTAAAATAAATACAATGTTTAATGGCTTCATTTCTTTCTCTTCTATCAACAGCATTGTCATACTTAAATAGATAATACACCTACAAAGCGACGCCGTTTTATTGTTATAATCAAATGAGAATAGGCGAAATAAACGCCTACGCTTAAAGCGACTTAAATGACTCGACACACATTCATCAAGCGCTTAAAAATAAATAAAAAGTACATTTTATACAATTTAACCACCCATACTGTAAAAAATTAGGTATTACAATGCAACGACTTGCCCCTGCTTTACGTGAAGATAATGTGCCATTAGATCTCATTTCCCTAATAAAAACCATTTTAGCCGCCACAAAGGAAATATCATTTCGTGTAAGCCAAGCTCATCTTGGTGGGTTAATGGGTTCAACGCTAGATGAAAATATACAAGGTGAAGTACAAAAAAAACTCGACGTAGTTGCCAATGAACTCATTAAAGATATTTTGCTTGAGTCAGGTTTTGTTCGCGCAATTTCTTCTGAAGAAGAAGAGCATTCTGTCGTTGGTGATGAAAACGGTAAATTTATTGTCTCATTTGACCCATTAGACGGTAGCTCAAATATTGATATTAATTCGCTAATCGGTACCATCTTTTCAATACACGAAGCTCGAGATGATGTACCTGCAGGAGATTCTGCACAATTCCAACAAGCAGGCACTAAACAGGTATGTGCTGGTTATGTATTGTACGGTCCTTCAACCATGTTAGTCATGACAACAGGTAAAGGTACGCATTTTTATGTATTAGATCGTACTCATGGTGGTTTTTTATTAGTTGAACGCAATGTGCAAGTACCTAAAACCACTCAGGAATTTGCAGTAAATATGTCAAACCAACGGTTTTGGCAACCGCCAATGCAGCGTTATATTCAAGATTTAATAGCGGGTGATACCGGCCCTAGAGAAAAAAACTTCAATATGCGCTGGATTGCAGCCATGGTTGGCGATATTCATCGTGTATTAACGCGCGGTGGCATTTTTACTTACCCTGCAGATAGTAAAGATCCTAAAAAGCCTTTTAAATTAAGATTAATGTATGAAGCTAACCCTATGAGCTTCCTTATTGAACAAGCTGGTGGCCTAGCGGTGACCTCTCAAGAGCGTATTATGGACATTGAACCTGACGATATTCATCAGCGTGTTGAAGTCATTATGGGCTCAGAAGAAGAAGTTAACATCTGCTTAAATTACTACAAGTAATATTGTTAAATATATACCGTTAATCATCGTATTCTTTCTTGTACGGTGATTAACTTTTTCACAACACGATTGTTCGCTCACCTAATAAATACCTTCCAGAACCTTCAGTGATTGATGCTATAAATTTGTTAATATCATGTGTCAGTTTTCTTTACAAAAAGTTATTTGTACATTCGTACAAACTGGTTAACCTCTTGAATAAATGTAACTAATTTACTTGGCATATTTTGTGCAATCTCAAGTTGAATTTAATATTTATTAAGGTATAAGGACATGTTTAAAAAATTATTAACCTCTGCACTATTTGCCGCTACGGCACTTAGCGCACAAGCAAATACAATTGTAGACTTAGAACTACAACTTCTCGCCGATGTTTCAGGTAGTGTTGATTCCGGTGAATATGCATTACAGCTTCAAGGCTATGAACAAGCGTTTCGCTCTGCAAGCGTGCATGCAGCGATTGAAGCAGGCACCGAAGGTAAGATCGCTGTGCAATACCTTGAGTGGTCAGGCTCAAGTAGCCAAAGTGTACAAGTTGATTGGACACTGATTGATACCGCAGCTGATGCCATTGCTTTTGCCGACCAATTAGCATTACTATCAAGAGCTTTTAGTGGCTCTACTGGTATTGGCTCTGCAATTGCATTTGGCGCAACATTATTTGGCACAAACGATTTTGATGCCGCTCGTCAAGTAATGGATGTATCGGGTGATGGCACAAATAATGATGGTGTCAGTGTTACAACGGCACGAGACAATGCATTAGCTGGTGGAATTGACACTATTAATGGTATTACTATTGGTAGTGCAGGTGTTGGCACATATTATCAAAACAATGTAATTGGTGGTTTTAATGCCTTTCATCTACACGCAGCTACATTTGCGGATTTTCAAGCGGGTATTGAGCGTAAATTAATCAGAGAAATCTCAGCAACTGTTTCAGAGCCAGGTACTATTGCTATGGTAGGTTTAGCTTTATTTGGATTAGCGCGTATTCGTAGAAGCTAATTTTTATTAAAAGCTGATATAACAAGTTTAAAGTCGCTTATAGCTTAAGCGGCTTTTTTTTGTCTCCATTATTTTGCTAAAATACCCATAACGTTTTAATCGCTCACTACGACAGAGAAATATTTATGCCCAATTATGTTGTCGGTCACAAGATCCCTGACTCAGATTCCATTTGTTCAGCAATTGCTTTATCTTATTTAAAAACCGAACTTGGTGAACATACTGTACCCGCCCGTTTAGGCGAATTATCGCCTGAAACACTATTTATCTTAGATAAGTTTGGCTTTGAACAACCAGAGCTTAAACTAAGTTATGCAGGTGAAAGCTTATATATCGTTGATCATTCAGAACGCACACAAGGCCCTGATGACATCGATGACGCAACTATTTTAGGCATTATTGATCATCATAAGCTTGGCGATATTACTACTTCTACGCCATTAGAATGCTGGATACGTCCTGTTGGCTGTACTAACACCATTATCAAAATGATGTACGATTTTCACGGTATCGCTATCCCAAAAGATATCGCTGGCGCTATGATGTGTGCAATCTTATCTGATACCGTTATTTTCAAATCACCAACCTGTACCACTGCTGATATAAAGTGTGTTGAAGCGTTGGCTGAAATTGCAGGTATTGACGACCCACAAGCACTTGGTATGGAAATGTTCAAAGTAAAATCAGCGGTTGAAGACACACCAATACGAGACCTCGTTTTGCGTGACTTTAAAGATTTTGACATGAACGGCCACTTAGTTGGTATTGGGCAATTAGAAGTTATCGATTTAGCTATTTTTGATGATATTAAAGCTGAACTTGAAGCAGATATAGCAGCGTTAAAAGTAGAAGGTAATCGCCATAGTGTACTGTTATTGTTAACCGACATTATGAAAGAAGGCTCTGAAGTGTTAATAGTAAGTGATAATGGCGATTTAACTGCTAATGCGTTTGATAAAGCGTCTATAGACGGACGTGTATGGCTCGATGGTGTGCTATCTCGTAAGAAACAAGTGGTACCGCCACTGCAAAAATCTTTTTCTTAAGCGTATAGTTAACCTTATTTTTTTAGAAACTCAGCAAATGCTGAGTTTCTTGTTTCAGGGCAACGATAATGAACATTAACAATAGCGAGCGTTTATCTTTTCGTTTAATGGATAAAAACGATAAGCAATTATTATGGCAGCTCGATCAAGACTCCGAAGTGATGAAATTCATTACTGGCGGGAAAATATCATCAATGGAAAAAATTGAACACGTTTTTATACCACGAATGGAAGCTTACCTTAATAAAGAAAAAGGCTGGGGACTATGGCAAGTCAACCTTCTGACAGACAACACTTACCTAGGTTGGATTTTAATTCGTCCTATGCAGTTTTTTTCAGATCACCCTGAGCTCGATAATTTAGAAATAGGATGGCGATTCTTTAGGGACACCTGGGGGAAAGGGTATGCAACTGAAGCCGCTCAGCAGGTAATGCAATCCTTACATTTACAGTTGGGTTACAATCAGTTTAGTGCGATTGCAGATGAAGACAATCACGCCTCAATTAAAGTCATGAAAAAGCTAGGCATGCACTACGTAAAAACATACCACCACAAGGATCAATTAATTGATTGCCAAGTTGCCTATTATCAGGTTAATAAAAACCCTAATATATTGTAATAAAATTCTTTTCGTAGCGACTAAGCGACCACATAACTAAGAACAAGGATTTTTATGCAGTTGCTCGTCAATCAAGTATTAAAGCAGTACGCTACTGTAAAAGCAGTAAATCACTTAAGTTTTAACGTTAATCGCGGGGAAATATTCGCGTTATTAGGTCCTAATGGCGCTGGTAAATCTTCTTTAGTTAAAATGCTCACTGGATTTACAAAGCCAGATGCTGGCAATATTAGTGTAACAATAGACGATGTGGAATATGACGCCATACCCAATTGGGCACTAGGTTATTTGCCAGAAGATCGTGGTTTATATCCGGAGAAATCCGTTATCGATAACATTTGCTATTTTGCACAATTAAATGGCATGGCAAAAAACGATGCAAAAGAGCAGGCAGCTTTTTGGTTAGAAAAATTTGACTTAAGCGAACGTAAAAGCGACCAACTTAAATCCTTATCAAAAGGAAATCAGCAAAAAGTACAGCTGATCACCGCTGTTATTCATCAACCTCAATGGATAATACTCGATGAACCTTTTTCAGGCTTAGATCCAGTCAACCAAGAAAAAGTCGTTACCTTTTTACATGAACTGAAAAAGCTTGGTATGACAGTACTACTTAGTGCCCACCAAATGGCCATGGTTGAAAAAATCGCTGACCGTATCTTACTCATGAACAAAGGGGAAGCCGTTTTCTATGGCACCCTAGGTGAAATTACACAGCAATTAGGCAGTAATAACCTCGTTGTCGCGAGTTATATACATGCTATCGATCAGGAAAAAATAACGGAATTGTTTCCTAAAGACGATGTTGTGCAAATAAACGATACGAAATTACAAGTTGCATGTGCAGAAAAGGATCAATTAAACCACGTGACAGATAAACTCACTAAACTTGGTGCGCTTTCTTCTATTCAATGTCAACAAAGAGATCTACATCAAATTTATATCGATGCTATTGAACAACATGGAGAAATTGCACATGAAGCCTAACAAATCAAAACAAGTATGGCTCGTTACCTGTTGGGAGTTTATGCACTTTTTCAAATGGAAACAGGAACTTATTTCAAAGCTGATCATGATTGCAATTGCAGCAATCGTGTACTTTTGGCAAGTGGTTAAACATGATGACATTACGATTTATCAAATAGCCCTGACAAGTCAAAACGTTGTCTTACAAAATGCCGGACAATTTAATTTTGAATATGTTGATAATACATCGCTTTCAGCCTTTGAATTGTTACAGCAAGAAGAGAGTAAATATGACGCTGTTATCGCGATGGGTTCTAATAAGCCAAGTGAACAGCAGCAGCTCATTTTAACGGTAAATGATAAGCAAAGCTGGCATAGCAGCTTGAATACGGAAGTATTAAATCAGTACCGACAATCTATTGCTCAACAGTTAAACTTGCAACCTAATCAGCTAGCACTGCTTCAAACACCTGTTGCTATAACGCAACAGTACGCTGATCAAGCAATTAAATCTGAAGACGACGTTAGCGATACGATTGCAATCGTGATGATAGTGCTCATGGCTGTCGGTATATTTACCTCTTTCGGACAACTCTTTGCAAGTATTACAGGAGAAAAACAACAGCGTGTAACAGAGCAACTCTATTCGTGTATTAGCGCACAAAGCTGGATAGATGGTAAAATTCTAGGCCAACTACTCCATGCGATTAAAGCGATGGTCACCGCGGGTATTACCGGTTTGCTTGGATATGCTTTTATGTCAGTTGTGATAAACGATCAAAGTATTGACCTTACAATGATTGATTGGTCGTTTATCCCCTGGTTGTTTATCTTCTCACTTTTAGGTATTTACATCAGTACTGCATTTATCGCGGCTGTCGCTGCTGCTATTGATGACCCGAATCATAGTGCTAAAACGAGTATGATGTTATTACCACTGGTACCTGTCGCTTTAGTTTTTATGACCATGGATGATGCGTCTGGTTGGGCGATGAGTATACTAAGCTTTTTACCACTAACTTCGTTTGTAGCTATGCCAGTTAAAATGTCGCTCATTGATGTGCCGCTATGGCATACACTTTTATCGCTGCTATTAGGTATTGCTTTAGCCGCGTGGTTAAGATCAGGTGCGGCAAGAATGTTTAAAATGGGTATGACTATGTACGGCAAAGAACCAAGCGTAGGTATGATGTTTAAATGGATGATTAAAGAGCCTAAATAACCTTTTTTATATGAGCCTATCCAAAGAATGGTAGGCTCAATATATAAATAACGTTTTATTTAGTTAGTTTTTTACGCGTCACTAAACCTAATAACGTTAAGCTTAATAAGGCAATTGTACCTGGTTCAGGTACCGTTACTGGCGTGGTATCATGACCAACACCACCAACATTGGTTAAATTTTCCCCTGAAATATCAAAGGCATAAAATGAAGTTCTATCGTTATCATCAGCATCAACAAAATTTGTCGTATCTGATAAAGACCATTCACCTGTTACCAAATCACCTGAAATGTAATCGCTGTCGAATTGCGTTAATACTGCAAAGTATGAACCAGTGTTTAACGTTCTTGAAATGAATGCATCCCAACTGTTACCACTTGTAGCTGATACAACATTAGAACCATCGTCATCAGATTCAAGAAGGTTACCAAGGCTATCAAAAATAAACAATTGACTGTCAAAGCCACCGTCAGCAATGGTAGTTCCTTCAGCATTTACACCGCCAGCATAACCCCAGCTTGTTAATTCAACCAACGAATTGTCAGTAGCAACGTCAAAGCTGATATAAAAACGACTTTCATCGTTATCAAAATTACCTGTAAACGATTCTGTAATAAGCGTTGCATTTGCCGTTAGGCTCATCATCAGTGCTGCTGCTGCCGAGATAAATTTTTTCATTCTATTAAATACCTTTCTTAATTAATTACTGCTGAGCAGCATAAAGCAAAAAAACGAACCAATAATATATAAGCAATATTTTTCAATTAGTTACATATTTCACCTTCGAATTATTATTATTTTTAAAACAGAGTGTAAACAAACCTGACACTAATTTTATCAATAAAAACGGTAACTTATGGTTAAATATCACACAAAGAAGAGGCAGTACGAATTTCATGGAATGCAAAAGTTGATCATATTTTGTGATCATAGAGGGCGATATTTAACTATTTAGACCCAGTTATAAAAAAGCTAGCGAAACGCCGGGCTATTGAATGAACTTGGAGCTACCAATTATGTTATTGGTAGCTTTTTACTTTTTCCAAAGTAATGTTAAATAAAAACAGTGCATTAACTATTCACATTAAATAAGCCAAAAGCTAAATCATTACAGTTAGCATATAATTTTCAGGATGTTATGATGCCTTTTTAAGCGTACATGCCTTTTACTGTTGATTACGGTTTTCAAAATTGCTAATTTAGAAAGTTATAAAGCAGTTACAAGGAAAGTAATGCAAATCGTATTCAGCCTAATTTTGTTTCTATTCTCAACCTTCAGTATATCTAAAGAGATTAATCCTGCCGATTGGTTACTCTGGCATAAGGTTGAAACTGAGTTACCTTATTCATCAACGTTAACAATTTATCCACCCGTAATGCTTTATGCAGAAAATGGAGTGCTTAGAGGCTCTATTTCTGCACCTTACTCTCTTAGCGGCAATAACAATAGAGTTATTAATGAATTTTTAATTACAGTCATGGATGCGCGAGGAAATACTCATTTTCTTGAACCTAAACTGGAATCAGTGGGCTTTGTTAATGATACTGGTATTAGTATGTCCTCTCTTAGCTCTAACTCTTTCCATAACGGTAAAATTCAAATCCAGCTTTACAAAACTAATTCAGTAGAGAATCGTCAGGAGTTGTCTGATAGAAATAAAAAAGACATGACTAGACAACAAGGAATTGAAAATGCTTTAACCAACATAAGAATTCCTAAACCAGTTTTAGGAGAAGTATGGCCCATTAAAGCTTTAACATTACAAGGACAGAATATAGATGTGATCATCTCTTCATCAAAATTCACAATAATCCAACTTTATAGTGAATTTTGTGGTTTCTGTAGAAAAGCAATTCCTTTGAATAACGCATTGAATGCTTCTGAGAATATTAAAGTTATAGGTATAGCTGGAACAAACAATTTTAACGCATTTAAGAGACACTTAAATACTAGTAGACTTGAATACTCGTTCATTACTTATGAAGACGACTACGCAGAATCAGCTCTGTTAGAAGCTACAGGACAACAGGGTTTCCCTACGTATTTTGTTCTGGACGCGACAAAGCAAGTACTCGGAATTTTTGTAGGGAACTCTTCTCTTGAGAGGTGGCTAGCAGCTCAAGCGATATAACATGAAATTACTTTGCCTTTCTGCTCAACAGGTGTATCTTTTCTTGGTTAAGGCTAAAGCTGAGTATGTGGTAATCCTCCCGAAAAATAGTTGACGTCAAAAGTGGAATTTCTCGTAAAATGATCGAAGGAGATCCTATGACCACCTTTATGCGGATTTAAGCCTGTTATCTCTGTGTCTAAGAAGACCTATCTCGTCATAATTCCCCACGCCACTGAAGGGGTTATAGGTGATTTGACTGGTTTTTATAGTATATTGTTGAAATTTAAATACTAATTGTAATGTATATTGAAGTTAATCTAGATTAAATATAGGTTGATTTTGGTGTAGGTTATTGTTTTATAAAAATAAGAATATAAAAAAGCCACTATTAAGAAACAGTGGCCTCCAAGCTCATTCAGTAGCCCAGCGAAACGCTAGCCTTTTAAACACTAATGTCTAAATCAGTAATTCACATGCATACACTAAACGTATTACACCCGCTCAAACACCGTTGCTATACCTTGACCTAAACCAATACACATCGTTGCTAAGCCAATGTTTGCATCTTTACCTTCCATCAAATTGATTAAAGTAGTTGAAATGCGGGAGCCTGAACATCCTAATGGGTGACCTAGTGCAATCGCTCCACCGTTTAGGTTGATCATGTCATCCATTTTATCTTCAATGCCAAGCGCTCTCACACATGATAATGCTTGTGCAGCAAAGGCTTCATTAAATTCAGCCAGTTCAATATCTTCAATAGTAAGACCAGCACGTTTTAATGCTTTTTTTGTAGCTGGAACTGGACCATAACCCATGGTTGAAGGATCACAACCCGCAACGCCCATACCTCTAATTTTAACCCGTGGCGTTAACCCCATCGCAGCCGCTTTTTCAGCTGACATCACTAACATTGCTGACGCACCATCAGAAAGCGCAGAAGAAGTACCTGCGGTGACTGTACCGTTAGCAGGGTCAAATACAGGACGTAAACCTGACAATGTTTCAATGGTCGTTTCAGGACGAATGACTTCATCATGATCGATCATGGTAAGTGCGCCAGTGACTGAATCATGCCCTTGAGTAGCAACTATTTCACTTGCCCAACGACCTTCAATAGTCGCTTCATGTGCTTTTTGGTGTGACCGCGCGCCAAAGGCATCTTGTTGCTCACGAGTAACACCATGTTGTCTACCAAGCAATTCGGCGGTCAATCCCATATTACCCGCAGCACGTGAGATGTATTTGCTTAATGCTGGATCAAAATCAACATCATACATCATCGGTACATGGCCCATATGCTCAACACCACCAATGATATAAACATCTCCCTGTTCGGCCATAATGTTCGTTGCTGCATCATGTAATGCTTGCATTGAAGAACCACATAAACGGTTTACTGTAACAGCACCAACATGCTTGGGAATATCTGTTAACAATTGTGCATTTCTGGCAATATTAAAGCCTTGTTCTTTGGTTTGTTTAACATTACCCCAAATAATATCTTCAATCGAATTAGGATCTAAATTTGGATTTCTAACTAACAACTGCTGCATCAAATGTGCAGACAATGTTTCAGCACGTGTATTTCGGAAAATACCAGCTTTTGAACGCCCCATTGGTGTGCGAATACAATCAACAATTACGACTTCTTTCATGTTCTTCTCCTAGGCAGTTTTAACGTCAGTGGAAAAATATGATTTACCTTCAGCAGCCATATTACGTAGACCATCTGTTACTTGGTAAATCTCACCTAAATGCGCATATTTATCTGCCATCGCGATAAAATTATCTAAGCCCAATGTTTCTAAATATCGTATTGGGCCACCTCTAAACGGTGGAAATCCTAAGCCGTAGATTAAGCCCATATCTGCTTCAGCGGCTGAACCTACAACCCCTTCTTCTAAACAACGTACCACTTCATTAACCATCGGCACCATTAAGCGTGCAATAATTTCTTCGCTGGTAAAGTCTTTTTGTTCAACTTCGAATAATTGATAGGCTTTCTCTGAGGCAACCTTAGTTGGTTTACCTCGTTTATCTTTTCCGTAATCATAGAAGCCATGGCCATTTTTCTGACCAAAACAATTTGCTTGGTATAATTTACTTACGGGATCATTGTCAATTTTAGCCATGCGAGTAGGAAAGCCTTCAGACATAACGCCTGTACAATGATCAGCAGTATCAATTCCAACAACATCGAGCAGATATGCTGGGCCCATTGGCCAACCAAACTGTTTTTCCATCACTTTATCAACGGCTGTAAAGTCAGCACCTTCAAGTACCAACTGACTAAAACCAGCAAAATAAGGAAAAAGTACACGGTTAATATAAAAACCAGGGCAATCATTCACAACAATAGGCGATTTACCCATCTTTGCTGCGTATGCAACAACAGCAGCAACGGTTTCGTCAGAAGTATCTTTACCGCGAATCACTTCAACCAGTGGCATTTTATGTACAGGATTGAAAAAATGCATACCGCAAAATTTATCTTTTCGCTTAACACTTTGCGCTAATAAATCGATAGAAATCGTTGAAGTATTTGACGTTAAAATAGCATCTTCAGCAACAGCTGCTTCCACTTCGGCAAGTACCATGCCTTTTACTTTAGGGTTTTCAACAACCGCTTCCACAACGATATCAGCATCTTTTACACCCTCATAGCTTAACGTTGGTGTAATATTATTCAGTACGCCAGCGAGCTTTTTCGCATTAATACGACCTCGATCGGCTAGCTTGGTTAATATGCCAGCAGCCGTGCTTAAACCTAAATCAAGTGCTTCATTATTGATATCTTTCATGACGATTGGCGTACCTTTATACGCCGATTGATATGCTATACCACCACCCATGATACCGGCACCAAGCACTGCAGCACGGTCAACTTGTTTAGTTGCCATTTTACTGGCTTTTTTCGCTTTACCTTTAACAACTTGATCTGCTAGAAACAACCCTATTTGAGCTGTTGCAGCTTCGGTTTTTGCAAGCTTTGCAAAGCCTTCATTTTCTAATGCCATTGCGCCACTACGATCAAGATCAGCTGCGGCTTCAATCACATTGATCGTCGCCATTGGTGCAGGGTAATGTTTACCCGCTTTTGCAGCAACCATGCCTTTACAGGTATTGAACGTCATCACTTTCTCTGTTGCAGATAACGTCAAGGGTGATAACTTAGGTTGGCGTTTAGCTCGCCAATCTAGTTTTCCAGCAATCGCTTCATGTAAAGTACTTAGCGCTGCTACACGTAATTGCTCTGGCTCAACAACGGCATCCAATACACCTGTTGCCAATGCTTGTGCAGGTTTAAATGCTTTACCCGTAGACATCCATTCAATCGCATTATCGGCACCTATTACACGAGGTAGCCTAACAGTACCGCCAAAACCAGGCATTAATCCTAATTTTACCTCAGGTAGGCCGATTGAAACCGTTGTATCAGCAATACGGTAATCACAAGCTAATGACATTTCACAACCACCGCCTAGTGCAAAGCCATTAAGTGCCACAACCGTTGGCATAGCTAAATCTTCAAAAGCGTCGAATACATCAGAGCCATTTTTAATCCATGGAATAAGTTCATCTACCGGCTGTTTGAATGTTTCTAGAAATTCAGTGATATCAGCACCGACAATAAAGTTGGATTTACCAGAGGTCACTAATACCCCTTTGGCATCTTTACACTGTTTTATCGCTTCAATGACTGCGATGAATTCTTTAAAAGTTTCCTGGTCAAACTTATTTACTGAACCTTCGGCGTCGAACTTAAACTCAACAACTCCAGCATCCAGTAGTTCGGCAGAAAGGCTTTTGCCTTGAAATAACATGCCTAGTCTCCTCACCTATTGAAATAAAAAGGGCTAACAATAAGGCGTACTGTATAAACATACGCCAACGTTCAGCACGTTGTTAACGTGCGTATTCTAATAATAGTCGAATGAGTGTGCCTTGAAAGAAAATGAAAAGCAAATTTTTTAAACAAGCGTTTAAATTATGCGTTTCACTGTGAATTAAACACCACTTCCCAATGCTTCATATGTGCTGATGAAGCATTGGGAAGTTGATAATTAGCCACTGTGCATCAAGTAAGCTCTGACACTAAGAAGTGAAGTAGGCTGAATAAACATCAACCTACTTACGATGCATCTACGTTATACAATTAGTCACTTTGTAACGCATCGATAGGATCTAGTTGCGAGGCTTTAATGGCAGGGTACACACCAAACGTTAATCCCACTAACGCACAAATAGAAAAAGAAAGGATAATGGCCGTTAATGACCAAGAAACTGCCCAGTCAGAATAAAGCGCGATCGCCTCAGAGAGTAAAATACCAAAAACAACGCCTATCAAGCCTCCTAAAATAGAGATAGTAAAGCTTTCAGCCATGAACTGCATTTGAATGTCTTTTTGTGTTGCACCAACAGCGCGTAATAGACCAATTTCTTTGGTGCGCTCTAGCACTGTTGCAAGCATAATATTCATAATTCCAATTCCCCCAACGAGCAATGAAATTCCCGCAACACATGACATAACAATATTGAAAATTTGCTGGGTTTGTTTCTGTTGTGCTAGTAACTGTGCTGGCACCGTCATTTCAAAATCATCAACGTCATTATGGCGCCTAGTCAATAAATGCTCGATTGAAGCAGCAGCAAGTGTCGGATCAACATCTTCTACTAATTTAAACTTTATACTAGAGAGTTCGCTAGAGAGCGTTTTACGCTTAAACTTATAAATCGCAGTGTTTAACGGAATAAATAATTGGTCTTGTTCGTTACCTAATTTAACGCCTTGAAACTCTGACTTTTTTAACATTGGATTGTATATTACGCCAACAACTTTAAACCATAAGTGATTAATTTTAACGTTTTGGCCTACGGCATCATTTTGTGGAAACAATTGCTTTGCTGCGTTACTACCTAACACAACCACTTGCTTATATTCGATGTGATCTTGCTTAGTTAAGAGCCGTCCATCAGCAACCGTTAAACTAGAAAGCTCAAAGTAACTTGGGCTTACACCCACGGCTTCTGTTTTAGATTGTCCTTGCGCGCTAAATATCGTATATGTGTCAATGACCTTTTGTGCACTGAATGCTTCGATAAAGGGTAAAGATGCTAGCGCAATTTCACCATCACGAATAGTGAGTCCAGATGAATGCTTGCGTTGCTCTTTTAATTCCTGTTCTTCAAATGATTTACTGTCTACGATTAGGTTTCTTAGCCCCATAGTTTCAATCATTTTCATTGCTTCTCGCTCAGCACCTTCGCCAATATTTAACATAGCAATAACGGCACCAACACCAAAAACCATACCCAGAAGCGTTAAAAGCGTACGTAGCTTATGCTGTGCGAGCTCTGCTAGCGTGTCATAAAACATCGCAACGTATTTCATTAACTTACTCCTCTTTCAACAAGCGATATTTCTTGTCCCGGCTTAAGACCTTGTTCAATCACTGCATGGCTTAAACTTGTTTGTCCAAGTTTAACCGGCGTTTTTTCAAACTTTCCTTGTGTATATAGCCAAACAAATTGCTCATTGTTTTGTGAGAAAACCGCTTGCAGCGGTACCACTAGCTTCTCTTTCGGTGGTTGAATCATGATGGTGGCTGTTACTTTTCTACCCGGTACAAATAATGAAGGTTGCTGTTCAGAAAGCACTACAATTACTTCAAAATACTTTTGCGGATCGCCTCTTTCAATAGAGCTAGGATACGCCGAAATACTTTCTACTTTACCATTAAAACGTTTACTTACATCTGCGTTTAATAAAAAAGAAACAGGCGCATCTTTGGTTAAATCAATCGCTTCTTTTTCTGCCACAAATAATTTTACCTTCATTTCTTGAATATCAGGTAATTCTGCAATTTTTTGACCTGGCCAGTACATCTGTCCTGGTCGAGATTTTTCGCCTCGCCAATTACTTTGATAAACAATCATACCGTCATGCGGTGCTTTAATCTCAAGCTTCGAAAGGCTGTCTTCCAACATATTTAAATTAGTTTGATGCTGATTTTTTTTCATTTCTAACAAGCTCATTTCACCCGATGAACTTTCGCTAAAGTTGCCTTCCTTCCATTCAAGGTACTCTTGTTTAGTGCCTAAATATTGGCTGTCTTGCATTGATTCTAATATCTCAAGTTTTGACAAAATACGCTCATCTTCAATGGCGAATTTATCGGCAAAAGTCTTCTCTTCTCCCACTAACGTGATATCTTTATTAATGCTCGTTAACTCTTTATTAAGCTGGCCGGATTTATCTTGTATATCTTGTAACGTCATGTTGAGTTCATTAAGCTTAGCTTCTTTACTTTTAACCATCACCTCACCATCAAATTTGGCAATGATTTCACCTTGTTTAACAAACGCATACTCCGGAGCTAACCAAGAAAGTACCTGAGAACCACTGCGTGATATCGGTGTACTAATAACCGTCGCTTTAGCGGCGAAAAGCTCACCTCTTGCTGGAATTTGAATAGAGAAATTATCGTGTTGAACGGTGTAAAGTAATGGTTTAGCCGTTTGTTCACTACAACCTAAAAGCACAGAAATAAACGTAATTAGCAGTATTATTTTCTTCATTATTCGTCTCCTGCCTTTCTTGCTTTACTTGTTGTAGGCAGTACTTCAATACGTGCACTCATGCCCGGGCGCATCACTTTCAAGTTGATATCATCGAGTGAAATCACCGCGTCGATTACCCGGGTTTTATCTTGGTGAGACTTATCACGAAATACACGCCCCATTTCTGCTATTTTGCCTTCATAGGTCACTTCATTGGCACTATCTAAAAGTATTTTAACTGTTTGTCCTTCACTCACTTTGCCGCTGTCTGGTTCAGTAATTTGTGCAAGTACTTGCATCTCTTCAAGTACTGCAAGTTCAATAATCGGTTGGCCAAATTGTATATTTTCACCAACCGCTGGCTTTTCACCTTGCCAATTAGCGCGATATATCACCATGCCATCGATTGGCGCTTTCACTTTCAATTTTTCCTTATCAGCTAATAAGGCATTCACCTTTGAGGTAATACGGTTAACTTTTCCGGTAAGGCGTTTTAAATTCATCACTGAGTTTTTACGATGGAACGCCAAGCGTTTATTGGCCATCACTAAATCACTTTCAGCAATGGTAAAATCTATCTTTGCTTTTCTTCTGTCGTTATCTGATTGACTATTATCAACAATGTTAATTCGCCGTTGTGACTTATCAAATTCCATTTGTTTTTCGGCCAAGGCAAGGATTAACTCTTGTTCTTTTTCTTGTTCTCTATTTTGTTTATTTTCCAACTCTTTTTTTGCTTGTTGCAATTTAGCTTGTTCATCTCTCAAACGATCTGAGGTCTTTTTATCATCAAAGGCAACCAGTAATTGACCAGCGTTGACTTTACTGTTGTCTGGCACAAGTGTTTTAATTTGATATTGCCACATATGACCAACAGAGGGCGGTGCAATTAATGCTGATGTTTTAGATTCAAGCTCGCCACTTGCGGTGATGATAGCCATTTTTTCAGACTGAACTTTTGATACGCTTTTAACTTCACTACATGACATTAAAGTGAAACAGCAGGCGATTAAAAATATATATTTCACGATTTTTCTCCTGCAAGCGCTATTTGCACACTCATGCCAGGCAATAATATAAACTTCGGTTTTTCCGCTAATTCAAACTTAAGGCGATAATAAACATCTTCACCCCACTCTTTGCGCACCTCTGGCTGTGTAGAAATATTTAATAACGACGTTGTAAATTGATGCTGAGGGTAAGCATCAAATATTAGCTTACCAGTGCTACCTTTTGATACTTTTTTATAGTCAACTTCGTGCAACCACGCCTCAATAAACATCCCTTTTGAGGACGGAATTTCAGCTATTTTCCAAGAAGGCTGAGCTGTCATGCCAACAAATACTTTTTCACCATTCCACGGATGAGAACCATAAATAACAGGCCCTTCACGTTCCGCATTAAGGCTCATTTGTTTAAGCTTGTATTGATTGTAAGATAACGAACGTTGATGTTTTTCAATGGTGAGTTTTTTCTTGGTGACATTCACTTCATTGGTGATGTTGACTTGCACTAAATTATCTTTTGCTTTGGCATGAGCGATGAGCGCCTTTTCATAATCAAGCTGATTTTTTTCATAATCGAATTGGCTAATGAACTGTTTACCAACACTTGCATCAATTTTCGCTTTTTCTAACAACAAGGCTGTACGCTTCACTTGATGCTGTGCCTCCAAAAGATTTTGAGTGGCCTCTGAAGTAACACGATGTAATTCATCTTCTGCGACAATTAAATTTGTTTCGGCTTGTTCAATGTTGCTGAGTATTGAGCCACTATCGAACACCACTACCACATCGCCTTCTTTGGCTACCTCTCCCTCTGGCAACATCCATTGTACTTGACTTCGCCAATTATCCGTTTTCGGTGAATAGAACACTTGGCTTTCATTTGCTTTAACCCGACCCGAAAGCAACATACTTTCTTGTGCTATTACATGTGACGCCATTAGTGTTAAAAACAAGATTAAGCAACGCATGATGTATCCTCTATAATTTTACCGTCGCGCATTCTGATCACGCGTTGTGCATATTCAGCAATATCTTCTTCATGAGTCACTAACACGATGGTTTGCCCTAATTGATGCAAAGACACTAACAAATCCATAATTTCATACGATGTTTTGCTGTCTAAATTTCCGGTAGGCTCATCAGCAAAAATCACTTGTGGTTCATTAACTAAAGCACGCGCAATAGCAACACGTTGGCGTTGGCCACCTGACATTTCAAAAGGTTTATGATGTGCTCTATCAGTTAAGCCCACTTTCGCTAGCATGGCTTCACCTTTCGCAACCGCTTGTTCAGCGGTATATTGTGAATACCTTAAAGGCACAGTGACATTCTCTAAGGCGGTTAATCGCGGTAACAAATGAAACGTTTGAAAAATGAAACCTATTTTTCGATTGCGAATTTGCGATAACGACTCATCATCCATTTGTTGAATACTCTGTCCGGATAATAAATATTCACCCGACGTTGGTGTATCTAACGCACCAAGTATATTCATTAAACTTGACTTACCGGAGCCTGACTGCCCCATTACAGCTACAAATTCGTTATCATTAATTGATAAAGAAACATTATCTAACGCGATAACTTCTGAGGCATCATGCCCATACACGCGAGAAACATTATTTAGCGTAATCATAGCGTCCTATCTTACTGTTATATATTACTTTTAAATATACCGAGAAAAAAACATAATAGCTTTTATCAATAGACACCAATTGTTACAGAATGTAAAATTAATAACCAATAAAAATGTGCGTTTTTATCGCCGTAACCGTTAAAATAACGCTTTGAGTCACTAGCTCACCAAATTTGGAACCCTCATGCAGTTACCCGCTAAATATAATCGTCCAGAGTATTTGCTTTTGGCTATGGCTTTTATTATGCCTTTAGTATTTTCCGTTTGGATGGCTTTGCTAAATAACTTTGTGATTGAAAAAGCGGCTTTTACCGGGAAAGAAATTGGCATCTTGCAAAGCTTACGTGAAATACCTGGTTTTCTCGCTTTTACAGCAATTTATGTGCTGATATTTTTAAAGGAACAAACTTTTGCCATCATTGCTTTAGGCCTAACGGCTTTTGGTGTTGCCATTACGGGCTATTTCCCCACAGCAATGGGCTTATACATTACTACTGTGATTATGTCGATTGGCTTTCACTATTTCGAAACCATTAATCAGTCGCTTACTTTGCAGTTGATAAAAAAGGAAAACACACCGCATTTTATGGGTAAAATGTTATCGGCAAAATCGGCAGCATCGTTATTAGCTTTTAGCAGCATTTGGCTACTGATGGAACATTTTTCTTGGAGCTATAAAGCAACCTATACGTTATTCGGTGGAATTGCATTGTTATTAACCTGTTATTTAGCCGTTGCCTTTAAACAATTTCCACTCCATGTTGAGCAAAATAAAAGGCTGATCTTACGTAAGCGTTACTGGCTATTTTATGCCTTAACCTTTTTCAGTGGTGCTAGACGACAAATATTTGTGGTATTTGCCGGTTTCTTGATGGTTGAAAAGTTTGGTTATAGTGTTGCCGATATTAGTGCATTATTCCTCATTAACTATGTATTCAACTGGTTATTTGCTGCAAAAATAGGCAAGTTAATCGGTATTATTGGCGAACGACGCGTACTAAAATTTGAATACTGTGGTTTAGTCACACTTTTTATTGCTTATGGGCTAGTTGAAAACTCCACTTTTGCAGCAGTACTTTATGTGGTAGATCACCTGTTTTTTGCTTTAGCAATCGCGATAAAAACCTACTTCCAAAAAATAGCGGCCCCAGAAGATATCGCCGCCAGTGCTGGCGTAAGCTTTTCCATTAATCATATTGCCGCTGTTGTTATACCAGCGTTACTTGGTTTAGTGTGGATAGTAAACTCTTCATGGGTTTTCTACATTGGAGCAGGCTTTGCTTTTTGCTCTTTAGTGTTGTCACATTTAATTCCAAGTCATCCTCGCCAAGGTATTGAATTAAAATGGCAAGAAGCGCAATAAATCCCCCATTAAAATGAAAAAAGTTGTAGTGATTTAGATACCACTACAACTTTATAATATTCATCGACACACTAAACATTGATACCAATTACTTTATAAAGTATCCGTTTATTTTCGCCTGTATAAAACTATTTATTATTCTCTAAAAACATTAAAAAATCATCAGCTGGCATCGGTTTGGCATAATAAAACCCCTGCACTTCATCGCAATTCTGCGCTTTCAGGTGCATTTCTTGGTCGATATCCTCTATCCCTTCGGCGATCACTTTTAAGTCTAATTGCTTACCTAAATTAATGATGGTGTCAGCAATAATAGATTCACCAGGTTTAGTAATATCATTGACAAAAGAGCGATCGACTTTTAAACGGTCAAGCGGCAATTGCTTTAAGTAACTAAGCGATGAATAACCTGTGCCAAAATCATCAAGCGCAATGCTAATGCCTTCGGCTTTTAATTCTTTTAACGCCTCAACCACAACTTGAGGTTCATCCATTAAGATGTTTTCTGTAATTTCTAATTCTAATTTTCTAGGGTGTACTTGGTGTTTATTGATCGCAGCAATAATGCGCGCCACAAAATCTACGCGTTTAAATTGCGGAATAGAAACATTAACGGAAATACCGACTTGATCATAAGAATGTTGTTCCAGAATCTTTATTTGCTGGCATGCTTGATTGATCACCCAATCGCCAATTTCAATAATTAACCCTGAATATTCAGCAAGAGGAATAAATTCTGCTGGTGAAATAAAGTTGCCGTCAGCTGTTCGCCATCTTAACAACGCTTCTGCACCAGTAACTTTGCCTGTTGATAAATTTAATTGTGGTTGATACCAAAGCTCTAAACGGTTATCAGCAAAATCTGTTCTTAATTGGCGGATCATACCAAGACGCCAAAGCGTTTTATCTTCCATCGCTTGTTTATAATAAGCAAAATGCTGTTGGTTATTCTTTTTCGCTAAATTCAAGGCAATATTAATTTGGTTTAATACTTTTACTCCTCGAGGGCCTGCGTCTTCTTTCTCGCAGAAACCAAACGTAGCACTTATTGGTAGATGTTGTTCACCAGCAGAAAATGGCTGGTCAAACATTCTGCTTAATTCATCAGGGTTGACAATATTTTTAGGCCCAATAATACCAAAGACATCTGCCCCTATACGTGCAAATTGACATGGCCCACCAAATGCTTTCATTCGGGTGGTAACCGACATTAACAACTGATTGCCCAAATCTTGCCCTAAGCCATCATTGATATCACTAAAATGGTTAATATCAATAAGTCCTGCAACTAATCCACTATCTTGGCTTTGAGCAAAGTCGTCAAGTAAATTGACAAATTCTAATCGATTCGGAAGCTCAGTTAGCCAATCTTTATACGCCGCATTTCGTAATTTTTGAAATAAATGAACGTTTTCATAACCGATAGATATATTGGTTAAATATACCTCTGCCAGCTGTTTATCAATGTCTGATAATTCGCCCGCTAGCTCAAGAAATATTACTGCTCGGTAGCCACCACTTGTGAGGTATAAGCAGGCATGACTATCGCTAAATTGATGTTGTTTTTGTTGAAAGCAATTTTTAATCGCTTGCTGAATATCAGGATTGACTATTGACTCGATTTTCTGGTTCTTCTCAATGGGAGAACCGCCTGACTTGCCTAATACATAGAGACTGAGATCATCTGCACCTTCTACAATACCCTGACCTCGTGCACAAAACAGGCTTGACTTGCTATCAATCAATGGCAGTAATTGTTCTAACACACCGTCGGCGTAGTCATAAACAGAATGCAGTTCAAGTAACTCAGCCGCAGCCCCCACAATTTTTTCTAATCCTTGACGATTCTGAGTAACGGTATCGATTTGTTGATAAGAACGAATAGCGGCATAAACTGTAGTAACAAGTTTTCGACGAGTCAGCTCTGTTTTTGTTTTATAATCGTTAATGTCATAATCTTTAATGACACTTTCTTCTGGGGCGTATCCTGGCTGTCCGGTGCGTAGTACTATGCGAATATCTTGTCGTGCTAACGATTCACGAATATGTTTTACTACGCTTAAACCCGCATCGTCAGTTTCCATAACGACATCTAGTAGCACCAGAACAATATCATCGTGTTGTTCTATTAAATGGCAAGCATCCCTACCAGAGTACGCGTGTATGTACTCTAAACGTTTACCTAGTACGATAAGATCTGATAATGCAAGCTGTGTTACTGAATGTATCTCAGGGTCATCATCTACAATTAAGACTTTCCAAGTATCTATACCTGCGTCTTCTACAATCTCATCTTCATCACTATCATCGATAAACAAAAAATCGTCGTTAGTTTCTTCGGAAGCCTGCATATTTCCCTCTAATCAGTGGCAACCTGCTCACTGAAAACCTAGCGATGTTCACTAGTACATTATTGTAATTTTATTTACTATCTTTTACATAATAAAAGTGAGTGACAGATTATTCAATAAAACAATTGGATAATTATCAACATTTCCCAAGATGTTAATACACTGTTAAACAGGTGTTTAATGTCGGTTTAAAATTAGCCATAGACATTTTTCTGCGTGCCAGTAATACTAATCAAGGTTTTACACGAACTTTTGCCAAGATAAAATATATTTCTTCTATTATTAACGGCAGTTTTATCAGTTTTGTCAATCGCTCTTTGCGTAAATGAGGTAACAAAGATGAAAGTTACAAAAACACCCTCTACTGAAACAGTAGTTGTTGAGGCTGAAAATACCGCCGATATTGTTACCACATCTGAACCAAACCAACAGCATAACAAGCACACTAACCAACTCTCTTCACAAATGCAGTTGCTTGGCTTAGCAAAGCAATTTGTTATTGACGGGTCTTTGCTACCCATTGAAAAACAAATGCCATTAGAAGATAGGTGTAAAAGAAGAGAACGCACGGCTGTATTGCGTAAACAACAAAACATGGAAAGTATTATTCAACGTGCCGTTACCTATTGCGCAGGAGATAAAGTAACAGACCGAGTTGATCAAGACTGGTTTGCCAGCTTTATTGAATTAGCAGAACATATTAGCAATAAAACCATGCAAGATTTATGGGCCAAAATTTTAGCAGGTGAAATATCTGCGCCAGGTAGCTTTTCTTTGAAATCATTACAAACGTTTCGCACGATGAGCATACACGAAGCTAAATTACTAGCGAAAGCCTGTAGCTTAGCGGTAAGCGACAACCATCGTAAAAATATGCGTCTTATTTCAGGCGCTTCTCAAACACCAGGCATTATTAATTTTTTTACTGGTAATCGTTATTATCCTATAAACCTTTCAGCTTTCGGCTTATCTTATGCTGAGCTACTTACCTTAGCAGATAACCATTTAATCTTTATTCAAGAAACAGAAACAACCCCGCTAAAAAAAGGAGATACGCTAAGTTTTGATTACAATGGCGAACCTTTCAATTTAACGCCTAAAAAGAACAACGCGTTGTTATCCTTCTATAAATTCACGCCTATTGGAACAGAGCTTGCGCAATTAATTGCTAATAAGCCAGACAATAAATATCGCGCTTATATCAAAGAAGAGTTTTCGAATATATTTGCTTTACAATAAGAAAAAGCCTTCAAGCGTTACGCTTAAAGGCTTTATCAAATACGTTTAGCTTGATGACAAAAACGGCTAAATGCCATCTCCATCTGTATGCAAACCACATTCTCTTTGCATACCTGAAAAACGAACATCACTTTCATTCATACCCAATGTTAATGGCCGCGTTGAGTGTGTATCACCAACACTCACATAACCTTGATCCCATAATGGATGATACGGTAAACCATGTTTCGTTAAGTATTGATGCACATCTTTGTTATGCCAATCAATAATCGGGTGTACCTTAAAACGCCCACGTAAAATACTTACAACAGACAAACCTTCTCGATGATCTGATTGCTGACGACGTATGCCAGAAAACCACGTACCTGCTGAATGCTCAGTTAAACCGCGCTCTAATGGTTCAACCTTATTTCGTCGGTTATATGCTTTTAATGCTTGTTCATCTTTCGCCCATTCTTCACCGTACTTAGCTAGCTGCCAAGCAGCACTTTCTTTAGCACTATATACATGAAGATTCAGCTTTAATTTTTCTGCAAGCGTATCTATAAATTGATATGTTTCCGGAAACAAATGTCCTGTATCGGTTAATATCACCGGTATATTCGGGTCAACCTGCGTCATCATATGTAGCATAACGGCAGACTGAATACCAAAGCTTGAGGAGAGTACAAACTGACCAGGTAAGTTTTCTAACGCCCACTCTACACGACCAGTAGCACTTTGCTTTTCAAGTAATTCATTCCATTGTATTAACCATGGTTCAGGTAATGACGCTGGAAATTTATTACTGATCACTGTAGAAGCGGCAGTTTGTGTATTATTGGTCATAAAAGTCTCGCTTACTGACTTTCACTTCTTGCACAATACCAACACGAATAACAAAGTCACCAAATGCTTCACTTTGCTCACGTTCTTCAACCCATCGGGCTACCAGTGAATCTATTTCTGTCAGAATATCTTGTTCGTCTAGGTTTTCCTTGTACATTTTAGGAACCCGCGTACCTGCGATATTGCCGCCTAGATGCATATTATACTTGCCTGGCCCTTTGCCTACTAAACCAAGCTCCGCTAACATGGCACGACCACAACCATTTGGACAACCCGTAACACGTAAAATAATATGTTCATCAGGTACGCCGTGTTTAGTAAGTAAGGCATCAACATCATCAATTAGGCCTGGTAAATAACGTTCTGCTTCTGCCATGGCTAATGGACACGTTGGAAATGCTACACACGCCATAGAGTTTTTTCGTTGGTTCGATACTTTATCGTCTAACAAACCATGTTCACGGGCAATTTTTTCAATTAATGCTTTATCTTGTTCTGCAACGCCAGCGATAATTAAGTTTTGGTTCGCGGTCATGCGAAAATCACCTTTATGTATTTTCGCAATTTCAGCAACGCCTGTTTTTAACGGTTTTCCTGGGTAATCCAATAAGCGGCCACTTTCAATAAACAGCGCTAAATGGTGTTTACCGTCAATTCCAGCAACCCAACCTAAGCGATCACCACGTTCGGTAAATTCATAAGGACGACTTTGTTCGAATACTACACCGGCTCTTCGCTCAACTTCGGTTTTAAACGTATCAATACCTACTCGGTCTAATGTGTATTTCGTTTTCGCATTTTTACGATTTACGCGGTTGCCCCAGTCACGTTGCGTGGTAACAACAGCTGCAGCAACATCTAAAGTATTAGCTAATGGCACAAAGCCAAAATCATCGGCCTTTCTAGGATATGTTGATTTGTCGCCATGTGTCATGGCTAACCCGCCACCCACTAACACGTTAAAACCGATAAGCTTACCTTGGTCAGCAATGGCAACAAAGTTTAAGTCATTGGCGTGTACATCCACATCGTTTTGCGGTGGAATAACAACCGTTGTTTTAAATTTACGTGGTAAATAATTACTGCCTAGAATAGGTTCTTCGGTATTTTCACCTTTTTCACCTTCAAGCTTTTCACCATCCAACCAAATTTCGGCATACGCACGTGTTTTAGGAAGCAAGTGCTCACTAATCTTCTTAGCCCACTCATAGGCTTCTTGATGAAGCTCTGATTCAACTGGGTTTGTAGTACATAATACGTTTCGATTAACATCACCTGCAGTTGCAATTGCATCAATACCAATACTGTTTAACGTTTGATGCATTACTTTAATATTAGGTTTTAATACTCCATGAAATTGAAACGTTTGACGCGTTGTTAACCGAATAGAACCATACATGGTCTTTTCTTCAGCAAATTTATCAATCGCTAACCATTGCGTTGGCGTAATAATACCACCCGGCATACGCGCACGTAGCATCACATTATGTAACGGTTCTAATTTTTGCTTGGTTCTTTCGGCACGAATGTCACGATCGTCTTGTTGATACATGCCGTGAAAACGTATTAATTGGAAATTATCCCCATTAAAGCCACCGGTGACGGCGTCAGATAAATCTTCTTTGATTGTACCGCGTAAAAAATTACTTTCGCGCTTCAATCTTTCATTATCAGCGAGTGTTCCTTCGACAATTAAAGGGCCGTTTTCTTGGGTTACATCTGTCATTAGTAAACATCCTTCTGATAACGCTTATCATTGCGTAAATCTTTTAAATATTGCTCGGCTTGTTCTGCCGTTTTATTACCTTGTTCAGCGATAATATCGATAAGTGCGGTTTCAACATCTTTTGCCATTCTGCTCATATCACCACACACATACAAATGTGCGCCACGCTCTAACCATGCATAAACATCGGCCGCGTGCTCACGCAAACGATCTTGTACATAAATTTTTTCAGCTTGATCTCGAGAAAATGCAAGATCAAGGCGTGTTAATAAACCAGACTTTAAATAACCCTGCCATTCAAGTTGATACAGAAAGTCTTGCGTAAAGGTTTGATCACCAAAAAACAGCCAATTATCACCTTCTGCTTCTGCTGCATCACGCTCTTGTAAAAAAGCACGGAAAGGAGCGATACCAGTACCAGGACCAATCATAATCACTGGGGTATTACTGTCTTGTGGTAAACGGAAGTTATCGTTATGTTCGATGAATACTTTGACTTCACCGCCTTCAGCTAAACGCTTACCTAAAAAGCTTGAAGCACCACCAGACCGTGTATGATCGGCGTGCTGATATTCCACTAAACCAACCGTTAAATGTACTTCTTCATCAACTTCCGACGGGCTCGATGCAATAGAATACAAACGCGGTGTAATTTTACGTAAAGCATCAACAAACACTTGTGCTTCAACCGTAGCTGGCGCGGCTTTTACAATATCTACAATTTGATGATTTGCCGCGTATTCACGTGCTGTGTTTTTATCACTCGCCAGTTTAGTTAATGTTTCATCATTGGAAACGCTTGCCCAAAATTCTATAAATGCCGGTGCTGTTTGGGTTATTTCTAGTTTAGAGACTAAGGCATCTTGTAAGCGATACGCTTCTTTGTTTACCGTAATGGTATCGTCGGCAGATAAAGACAACGCCGCGATGAGTTCATTGACTAATTCAAGATCATTTTCAAACCAAACCCCTAAGGCGTCACCCGCTTGATAGGTGATCCCTGACTCGCCTAAATCAACTTCAATATGTCGAACATCTTTATTTGAATCTCGACCCGTTATTTTTTGGCTAAGCGCTAATTCAGCAGTGTACGGGTTCTGCTTAGTATATTGACTCGTTGCGCCTGCTGTTGGCATAGCCACAACATTCGTAGTTGTAACATTGGCACCCAATAAGTCCTGAGATTTCGACAAAATATCTTCTGACCATGCCTGTGCATCGTCGTCATAATCAACATCGCAATCTAAACGAGGAGCAATTTTTTTCGCGCCTAGATTTGCTAAGTATTCGTCAAAGTCTTTACCCGTTTTACAGAAATATTCATAACTAGAGTCACCCAACGCAAGCACGCTGTAATGTAAATGATCTAATTTCGGTGCTTTTTTTGACGATAAAAATTCGTGAAAACCAATAGCATCATCTGGCGGCTCGCCTTCACCATTGGTACTAGCAACAATCAATAAATGTGTAACATTTTTAATGCTTTTCGGCTTAAACTCGCCCATGCTTTTGCAGTCAACGGTTAACCCTTGAGCTTGCGCTTGTTCAGCTAAACTTTTAGCAACACCTTTAGCATTGCCTGTTTGCGAACCATAAAGAATAGTTAAGGTAGCTGAGGCTTGAGGTGCACTTGCCGTAGGTAATACCGCAACCGATGAACCTTCACTTTTTGCAGCTAAATAACCGCTTGCCCAAGCTAACTGCAGCGGAGAAAAGCCACCAACCGTTTCTTTAAGCGTGGTTAATTGCTCTTGATTTAGCATGGTTTGATTTAAATTTTGCTCAGACATTTATCGTCAACTCGCCCATTTCTAATATGGGAGAAGAATAGACTGAGAACTTACAAATTAAAAAGAATAGAAACGGCTTTTTTATTCCAAAAAAGCATAATAAGCTTTTTTTCAGTACTATCAAGTACTATTGGTGAATCTATTTACGGGTTTAGTCAATTGCTTTGTGGTGTTATCAACATTCAATTATAAACCTCGTATAAACATTCGTGTATAACGGTGGACTCTGTCGTTTGACCTTTGTTGTGAGTATGTGATAAAAGAAAAAACTACAAAAGAATTAAGGGATTAATGTGTCTTCTTTATATCGTCGAATTTATTCCAATAAATTGCTTTTTGCTATTGCACTTATCATTTTCAGCTATTTTATTTTACGAGGTATCGCCTGGTACAAACACGAAATATTTGTGCTACAGGGTGAGTACTTTACGTTTCAAGACAAAAAAGTAAGATACCTTTGTCAGGGTAGTGGCCATCCTTATGTGATCTTAGAAACTGGTTTTGGTAATGACTCTGAGGAAGTATGGTCTTCCATTGCAAATCAGTTACCTTCAACTTTCACAACCTGTTACTACGACCGCTTAGGTCATGGTGGCAGTGATGATGTACCAACAACTTTCACCACTGAACAAAAATCTCAGCTCCAAGAGTCTTTAATTAAGCACATTGCTGGCGACAGCCCTGTTGTACTTGTTGCTAAATCTTATGGCGGGATTATCGCAAGAAGAACCACTGCCAGAGAAAATATTAATTTGGCGGCGCTGTTGTTGTTAGATTCCGCCCACGAAAACCAACACGAAGTTTTACGTGGCATATTTGACCCTATCTCAGATACCGTGAAAAATTTACAATACATTAATGCAACTCTAGGTCTCTTCGAAATTAAGAATATTTTTAATGAATACAACTCTGATAGGTCCAAACGCTTAGCTCAATATTATGCTGGTTTTCGATGGGCACATGTGCTGTCGACGTATCGAAACGAAAAAGGATTTTATACGCCGCTGGAAAATTTCAATTATGATTTTGGGGACTTAAAACTGGTGGTAATGAGCCATGACCGTGAGGCCTATGCTTCACGCCCTCGCTTCTACAGCATGGGAGAAAAGTGGGCTAAAATGCAACAAAGTCTAGCGAAGTTATCTACCAACTCTGAACACATGATTGTTAACGATGCCACTCATAACATTACGGGTGATGCTCCTGAAGTTGTTATTGCTAAAATCAAGGAAGCCGTTGAGTACGTGAACAATCAATTCAGTCGCAATGTAACCAACGCCTCCGGCACGACCGACTCATAATTTTTAACTCAATAAATGTATGAAAGGATGTTAGGGTCAGGTCTTGCATCGTGTAAGATGTTGGTTTTCACTGTCCGTTTTTGACAGTTTTCATTACCTTATTAAAAACCTCAATTTGAAAAAATGACCACTTAAAAACTCTCGCTGTTTTATGGTTCAGAAGCTTAATACATCGTGCGATGCACATCCCCCTCGAAGCTTTCGATATCACTGACGATAATGTTACCGTTATTAACGTCGTAGCCTATAAAGTCATTTAAACGATATTTTTGGCTTTGAGCCTTAGTATCTAATGGCACGGCATTTAGATAAGCACTGCCATTCTCATCGCTACCATAATACAACACGTTGTCGTCTATTTTTACCAGGAAAAAACCACTAGGCAGCGTTATTTGTGTATTGGTCAAATGTTGTAATTTATCAATTGAATCATCACTGAATGTTGGTGAAGCTACCCGATATAAGGTATTACTCTGTTGATCGATTAAATAGTGATACTCAGGGTGTTTGCTGTCAGTCAAACCATACGACCATTTTCCACTGAGTGGTTGCGCTTTTCGGTTCAGTAAATTAACCACCCTTAATTCAGGTATGCCGTTATTCACAACGGTAATTGCCGCACCATTTTCTGATAACCAATCAAGAGAAATAATGGGGCTTTCATTCGTAAAAATGATCTGCTCTTCTTTGAGGCTTGTTAACGGGCTATGTTCATTCAAGTCATACATGGGAATAAGGTAAACCTTATTATCAACGTTAAGTAATAGGTGTTGATCATTAGGTGATAAAGCCATATAGCTCAAGCGATAAGGTTGAGTAAAATTTGACACTATTTTGGCTTGCTTACCTTCGTTTGATGCCAAATACAATTGTGCTCGGCCACTGCGGTTTGATATAAACAAATACTGAGAACTCTGGTGAAATAACGCTGGATTAAAGTCGTCTACGGTGGAGTTATCGATCTTAATGTTGACGCTTTCATTTATGTTTTTAGGTGCAACTAACCAACTATTTCCGTAATTGTTCTGCTTGGTGCTAAACAGTAAATTTTTTCCATCTGGGAACAGCGACATTTGTGGGGATAAATATTCAGATGCGCTTACAAACAACGTTGCATTGTTACCTTGTATATCACTTTTAATAATTTGTTCTGCTGGTGGCGCAGCATAATAATACACATGTTCAGAGTTATGATGCCAAATAGCTTCAGTAACAAGGTAATCAAATTTTACGCCCTCAGTTATTTCATTCGTACGTAAGTTCAACACCTGCAGCTGGGTTTTGATATCACCAGTAGTACTCATAATGAGTAGTTTGTTGCCATCAGGTGAAATATCAATATTGTGATGTCCCCAACCAACAGGCTCCGCTTGTGTGACAAAACTATGCTTTTTAGTTTCTAAATCAAAAGCATAAATTTGATTAGGCCAAAAGTTTTGCGGTTGTGCTGTATAATAAATCGTGTTTCTACCTGCATGATAATCAATATCTTTTATCCGCTTATCTCTACAGTCAAACAGCCTTTCATCGTTTTGTTGCCAGTGCATTGTAGGACTTGTAGAATCGGGTGTTTTAGCCGTTATCGTCGCTTGATAAACACGACAAGTCCCTCGCTGTTTATCAAGATATAGCATGTGGGTTATTGCGTTATTTGGCGTTGAAACAACAGCAATAATTTTACTAATGTTAGTGTTCCCTATATCAATTTGCTTTGTTTGCGCGGTATGAATATTTTTAAGCCTCAATTGATAGCGCGTATTTTTAGCAGCTGTATTTACATCCTGCTTTAAATAATAAAGATGGTTGTTATCTGGGTGCATACGTGCTGATTCTTCCATGCCGTGAGCACGCGTTAACGCTTTGGTATAGGAGTTATGAGCGCCTTGATTATTGTTATTATTAACTATTTTCCATAAATACCCACTACCAAGTAACAGTATTAGCAAGAAGGCTACACCGCTTATCACCTTATTTCGAACTCTGTGTTGCTGGGCGCTTCCATCATCTACTTCATTATTAATGAGTGAATCTCTGTCAACAACTTGCGATGTATCAAGCAGGTTTACCTGACATATAAATCGGTAACCTCGTTTAGGCACCGTTTGTATGTATTGAGGTTTTTTAGGATCATCTGCCAACACTTTGCGAAGGCTGGCAACGAGCTTATTAATAGCATTATCAGTTACAAGCGAACCTGGCCACAAATGCGCTAAAATGTCTTGACGGGAAATAATCGTATTTTGCTGATTAACAAAAAGTAATAACAATTCAAATAGCTTTGGCTCTAACGCTATTTCTGTCTCTTGGCAATATAATCGCGCCTGTATTTCATCAAGGATAAACTCGCCAAATTGGATCATAACGACTTGTTTGCTCTGGAGGTTAGCATAAATAACAACGATTAACGTAAAAGCAGTTTATCACGCAGCTCACCAGATAAAAAATAGGTAAAATGCACAACACCAGCTTTTCGTTCAAAAAACACACTGAAATGTGCGTTATCACCTTTTCATCACCTTTTTTCCTCAAATAATCATTACATTAGCGACAAAAGAAATCACAGTGATTGCTGTTGAATATGCCACTTAACCTAATTTAACTTAAAGGATCACTTTATGTTTAACCATGTAATCGCAATACTGCTTTTTCTCCTACTAGCCAATATCACGAGTGTTTATGCCAAGGTACGAGGCGAATCAAAAATCGATAGTTTACCCTCTAAAATATTAGCCGAGCAACGAGAACTGTTAATACACTTACCCAATAATTATCAATTGAACACCGAGTTAGATTATCCCGTATTGTACTTATTAGATGGCCAAAGAAATTTTAATCATGTTGTGGGCTCACTAGATCTGCACAACCAAGATAATAATGCTCACGAAATGATTATTGTTGCCATTAAAAATACCCACCGTACTCGAGACTTCACCCCTACTTATGATGAAAGTTATAACGAATGGGGCATTTCAGGTGGCGCTGATAACTTTCTTGATTTTCTCGAACAAGAACTTATCCCCTATATCAACAAAAACTATCGTACCAATAAGTTTAAAGTATTATCAGGGCACTCTTTGAGCGGTTTATTTGCCGTGTATGCGATGCAAACTCGGCCAGAACTATTTCAAGCTCATTTTGCTTTTAGTCCGAGCTTATGGTGGCATAACAAGGTAATATTTCAAGAGGCTGAACACTTTTTTGCCAACACCTCTAAGCTCAATAGCTATTTATATATCAATATGGGCAATGAAGGCGGTATGATGCTGAGTGCTTATCAGCAATACTTACAATTATTGAAAAAGCATACCCCTGAAGGTTTTCGTTACCATGAGAGTTTAGTGGAACAAGAAGGTCACAACACCACTGCACTTGCAGGGCACCCTAAAGCATTCCACTCATTACAACAATCATTGCAGTGTCCAAAAGAAATTATTGAGCAAGGTTTAGTGGCAATCGAGCAGTTTTATCAACAACAATCTGAATTATACGGTTATCAGATAACACCTAGTTACCGTGCAGTTAATCATGCAGGTTATATAGCGTTAGAAAAAAAAGACATTGAAAAAGCAATAGAAATATTTACCTATAATGTAAAAAATTACCCTTATAAAGCTGACAGTTATGACAGCTTAGCTGATGGCCTAGCCGCTGATGGACAACTTAACAAAGCGCTCAACATGATGAATACTGCCATTGAAAAAAGCGTCATTGAAAATGTTGAGAATAATTCATTTAAACACCACCGCGACAATTTACTTAATCGCATCAAGGAAAGATGACACGCTAAAAGCAAAAATCGAATGGCAGCAAAAAGTAACAACCAGCGGTTTGGTTAAGCTAAACTAACTACTCTGCTTGAAGAATATCTGTTACCCACTCGACCTATTCATATAAACAGAATAGGTCGAAGCATTAAAATATATGCGCACCTTTATATAGGGTCTGTAATATTGAGTTCATTTGACGAATCAATACAGAAAAAATATATTTTCTCGCTCTGAAAGAATACTGAAGCTTTCATTTATTAAATCTTATCACTTAAAACTAAGTTAACGCTAAATAGTTAAAATTATCTGCTAAAATATTAACAGAGTGATGTTTAGCAAGTAACTTT
Source organism: Thalassotalea hakodatensis (assembly GCF_030295995.1). Taxonomy (NCBI): domain Bacteria; kingdom Pseudomonadati; phylum Pseudomonadota; class Gammaproteobacteria; order Alteromonadales; family Colwelliaceae; genus Thalassotalea; species Thalassotalea hakodatensis. The sequence continues at coordinate 3,857,197 of NZ_AP027365.1, forward strand.
ATTATCAACATGTTACGAAACGACATGCTTAATCTCTCACCTAGCACTCAGTAATAAACATAGACAGGATCAGTTCTTGAAGAAAATATCATTCCTTGCTTTTACAAAGTTTTTGTTATTATCGCTCTTTTTATTATCCTCGCCATTAACAGCATCAACATCCATCGCACTTGATAGCAAAAGTGCGCATCAAATTGCTGATAAACAACTCTGGCGCAAAGTATCCACGGGAATAACAGACGTAAACAAACAGAATATAGAGCAACTATGGCATGAGTCTTTAATCGTTGATGGCAGTATCGTAGGGCAGTCTGGCGGATATCTTGCGAAACTAAATATAACGAATAGGCAAAATACGGTTTGGTTTTTAGTGGTTAATGCCAACTTTATCGACCAAGGGTTAACTTATTGGCAACCTATCGATAAAGGCATTGTTACTTTTGGTGACTTTTCACAACTCAATAATAGAAATACACCGCAATTACTTCATTTTCAGGCGATTCCATTACAACTAGCAAAACAAGAAAGCGGTACATTATGGCTTTACATAACAGCAAAGCATTTTCCTACACCTGCTTCGTTGACAATTTACGATACCAGTAGCTTTTACTGGTATCAGAGTATTAACAACACGGTTACTCTTGTCACGATTACCGCCATGCTACTTCTAGGTATACTCGCACTTTTAATTTACCTTGGCACCCGACATAGAGTAGCAATTACCTGCGCAGGCTATGTTGGTTTGCACGGGATTGGTTGGTTAGCTGCTTCTGGACTCTTCGAAGACATATTTATCGGCTCCCACAATAACTGGAGTTATGCTGGTATGTATATTTTCCCGTTTGCGATCGCCTGTGCTAGCCAGTTTGTTGCCGACTTGTTTGAATGCAAAGCCAAACATAATTCTCTATATAAGTTTCTTAATTTAATAACAGCTGTTTGCTTTTCTTTAGGTTTAGTCATGGTATTTCTGCCGTTTCAATTAAGCTTTTACCTTGCACACATTTTGGCATTTGGCTGGATCATTTTGACCATATCTGTTAGTTGCAAAATGCTAACCAAGCATGATTTTAGAGCGAAGTACTTTCTTATCGGTAACGTGCTGTATAGTTTATCATTAATTTATTATACCGCTGCCCACAGCCGATATTTTGGTTCATTAGCCTACCCAGAGATAACGGTGTTAGTGGCGTTGTCTATTGATTGTATCTGTATTGTTCTTTCACTATCTGAATGGTTCAAAATAAAGCAATCAGAATTTAATCGACACTTTTATTTATCACGCATAGATCCACTTACCCAGTTAGGTAACCGTTATGCGTTAAACGAAACGTTAAATTGCCTATCAGAATGCTATTTTATCGTTTATATAGACTTTGATGGTTTAAAAATTATCAATGACAAATTTGGTCACGAGCAAGGAGATCTATTAATTGTCAACGGAGCTCGGCTTATATCAAACTTAGTGGTCGATAAAGGAAAAGCATTTCGAACAGGGGGCGATGAATTTATTTGTGTTTTTTCTCATTGTTCATCAGAAAGTTTACCTCAATTACAGGATACTGTTTCACAAGCACTTGAGGACATTAGTAAAACGTTAAAAAACACATGGAAGGCCGCAGGGCTTAGCTTTGGTACTGCTACACACCAAGAAGCTAGCACAGTGTCTGAATGTTTGTCATTAGCCGATAAAAGAATGTATCAACAAAAACAGCAGAAAAAGTAAGCTTGCATTAAATAACGTGTGGCAAGCTTATTTACAGTAACACTAGGGCCTGTTGATCTTTCGCGCTTATTTTTGCAGCAGTTTATTGGTATTTAGACAAGGCATTGCGATTAATGTGTGGTTATTCCACATGAAAAAGCAATAACGACGTATAAATACCAAAAAACGCTGCCCTTTAGGTTGAGCTAAACGCTATTTCTTCATCGTTGTTCGCAATTTACATGGAATAACCATGCGACATTGCTCACGTCTTGAACAAAAAGCGTTTAGTTCGAACAAAATTTAATCTCAAAAGATCAACAGACCTTAGTTAGTATCTAATTTCATCCGCCCAAAACATCAATTAATTGGTGCTTTGAATGTTACATCACCTACTTTCAAGTTGTTCCACTTTGGTTTTATCACTGTCACGTTATTTTCCATGATCTGTTCTTTTAGGTAACGGACTTTAGAAGGGTTATGTACTGGCATATGTTTTGGCTGCCATTTTTCATCACTAAGAAACCATAAATTAGCTGACGTTGAATAGTTATTTTCAGTGATAATAACAAATTCTGCTTTTTGATCACCATTCAAGTCGGTTGCTAAAAAATAGTAACTATTATTATCAAAACCTGACCATTGATGCTCAGTAGCCTTATTATAAACGGCTTCAATTAAGTTAGCAGAAAACTCACTTTGTTGCGGCCAATAAGTCACTAATGTTTTAAACTGTGTAAGAGTGAAATTTTCTTTACTCCTATGCTGGGTATTAATATACATTCTATCAATGATCACAATCTTCTCAGGAGCAGCTGTTGCTAGTTCATCTTTAAGGGCTTGTAATGCTAAATAACCTTGCCGTCCTAGAGAATGGTCAAAATACTGATAATCAAAATCATCGTAAGTCGTTTGCCCTTTCTCTAAGCGGGCTATCTGACTCTGCACCGCTATGCTTTGAAAATTTAAAACGGGTGAATTTACCAGCAACATAACAACTAAAACAACCACGCCCATTGCAATATTGACTTTGCTTAAGGTTTCTAACCATGCATCACGCTGCTTTACTATGCCAAACAAATAGCCCAATGAGAAACACGTGAGCAATAGCCATACTAACAAGGCCCAACAACGATCAACGGTTAAGCCATATTGCTCCACTCGTAACCATAACCCAAACACAGCAATAACGCTGTACACGGGCAACAACGCAATACCAATAAAAATAAGCCGATGAATAAATGGGTGGTACGGCCTTTCATGCGATTCATCTTGGTAAACTGCATTAACGAAAAACAGCGTGAGTGCTTGTAACCACATCACTAATAGGCTTCCTGAACCTGTTTTCCATAAAGTTCCTAATCCCGTAAAAGGTAAAGTGGCTAGAAAACCCAACGAAACAACTGTCAGCGCAGGTAGCAAAAACTTGATCAGTGTTTGTAAAATTGTAGAGATATGGTCAACGGTATAAGTAATATTTCTAAAAACAATAATAGCGAAGCCAAAAGCAAGGTTTAACACCGGTATCACAAACCAATCTTTTCTCAACAGTTGTTGAAAAAATTCAATTTCTACAACTGAAAACAACCCCGCGCCAAGGTGTAATATCCCCCAAAATATCGCCACAAACAGCCAGCACTCAGCAAAAATAATGAAGTTTCGCCAAGATAACGTAAACAACGAACTATACGTTATTGGCTGCTTACTCATATACTGTTTGATATACATGAGAGCTTTAAAAGAAGCTAATAATGCAGTAAAGCCAAATACAACAACTACGCTATCGTTATTAACATATTTTATCGGCTCAAGTTGAAAGCCAATATACCCGCCTAAAGCGGATAGCAATAAGCAAAACGGTAACAAGTATTTTGCTATGGCTTTGCCATTTGTTTTTGTAATGCATAAAAAAGTCAGTAAAGGAAAACTTATTGCAAATGTTGCTAGCGAAGTAAGCCATACTGGTTGTGTGGCTGGCCAACTACTTTGTTCAACACTTTGATATAAAAGCGTTAATATAGCTCCTTGAAGTAACGCAAACACGATGATAAAAGGCTTAGGTAATTGATTGTCCATATCCACTCTTTTTGAAGTTAAACACATTCACGGTTCCATTTAACCACAGGTAAATACTTTTAGTCACGCTATGTCAAACAAATAGCAACACAATCGCTTTCTATCTTAACACCCCGTATTGTTAGTTTGCTTTTTCGTTTCAAAAATATTTATTTTGCACTTGCATTAGTAGCAAAAAAACATACCATACCGTATGGTATGTAATTATTATCACAAGGCAACGTAATGGTTAAACTATTTCCTGCGATTCAAGCCGTAAAAGTTTCGGCTGATGATGCGTTAATTAGCAAAGCAGTACACCCTTTTTTCAGAGATGCACTACAAACGAAGGTTTCAAAAGTCAAACTATCCCCTAGCCAGTTGCAATATGCCATTTTTCATTATCTTCCTAACTGGGTAAACGGGCTAATGAATTTGCGTAATAAACTCGTGGGAATATTTGGTTTTAAGGTTAATCAAGGTAATTTAATACCGCAAAGTGATGAATTAATGGTGGGAGATCAAGCTGGCTTTCTAACTGTTATCGAAAAATCGCACAACGAGATTATTAGCTACGCAGAGGATAAGCACATGGCTTTTTATCTGAGTATTAAAAAACAAGAAAACACCGTAATTGTTTCAAGTTTAGTCAACCAGAAAACAATACTTGGCCGCATTTATGTTAATGCCATTTTGCCCTTTCATTATTTTATTGCGCGTATTGTGATTAACAACGCGATAAAAGCGAATAGAATATGAGTACTTCAACTAAGAATAGTCAATTAGACTGGCTGACCTTCGCACTTAAGGTACTGATTGAAAAAGGGCCAGAGCATCTTAGAATAGCTAAACTTTGTGACCTAAAAGGGGTGACAAAAGGCTCTTTTTATCATCATTTTAACAATCGTGCAGTGTTCATTGAATGCTTAATGTCTCATTGGTACGAAACAACGACCGTTTCCTTTATTGAACAAGCAAACACACAAGATTCTGCTCAGGAAAGGTTACAAAAACTTGATAGCGTGATTGCCAATAATAATATAGAAGCTGAAAAACATATTCGCGCGTGGGCATTAAATGAACCAGCGATCAAAGTTTACCTTGAGAAAATAGATAATCAAAGACGACAGTATTTAGCTCAGTGCTACGTTGAATTAGGGTTAGAACAATCACAAGCGAATGATATTGCGTTAATGGCATATGCTAACTTTTTGGGCATGCAGCAAATACATCCCGAACCAAATATTGAAGATGTACTTAGAATATCGGCTATGGCCTCTAAGGCTTTACTACCAACAATGTAAATTTAACCATAAATATTAAGGACGACACATGAAAATTATGCAATATTCAGGATATTACTTATTAGCCACGGGTATATTACACAATATTATTGGCCTAAGTTTAGGCTGGTCTAGTTTAGTTGCAATGCATCAAGATGGCTGGTTTTTTTCGACTCTCGTTAATAACCAAATGGCCTTTGATCGAGAAGCAATAAGTTGGTTTTTAATTACTGGTTGCTTTTGGATGCTATTTGGCTTGATGTTGCAAAAAGCATTAAATGAAGGTTATTGTCCGCCACTATCACTGGGTTGGGGGTTTGTGTTTATCGGCGTTATTGTTGCGGTGATTATGCCAATATCAGGGGCATATTTGTTTATCATTCAGGGCGCCATTTTAATCATAGGCACAACAAAGCGTAAACAACCTGATAGCAAAATAACGACCGCCCCGTCTAGCCAACATAATTAACAATATCAATAAGGTAAAGCATTGCTCTAAAATACCCATGGTTCAATGCTTACTTCATTTGTTATACGTGGCTTTAAATTAATGACAAACGGTAGATAACAAAGCACTATTGCCCGTTATACTGTATAAATAATGTTATTTTTGTAAACAAAGCGGTAGCCCCTGTTATGCCTTTCTCAACGCTATTAGATAAACTTCCTTCAAGGAAAATTTGCTTGGCAAATGCGTTGTTTTGGCTACTACTAAACACATTTGCTGCTTATTACAATTACCGAATGCTGCTTCATTATGATAAACCCGCAGTATACACTGATATTTGGCTAGAATATTTACCTTGGTGGGGAAATTGGGCGCTTATCGCACCATTGGTATTCACATCAACCCAATTAATTCCCTATAAAAAAGAACGAATATCAACATTTATTTGCCTCAATATACTGGCATCTTTGATGTTATTTTTTTTATATTGGTTTTTAACCATTATCGAGGTGGCACTGATCAAGCACGGCGCTGTGAACCTAGAAATCATAAATGAAGCATTTGAACGGTTGCTATTAAGTCCGCTACATATTGATTTTCTCATTTATCTATCTGTATTTTGTACCGGCTACGCAATTACTTATTACACGCGAGCAAAACAGCATGCGGTAAAAAATGACCTATTAGCCAAACAGTTACTCGAAATAGAACTACAATCGTTACGTTCACAATTAAACCCGCATTTTTTATTTAATACCTTAAATACGGTTGCCAGCTTGATCCGGCTAGATGAAAAAAGCAAAGCGGTAAAAGCGTTAAGTGAATTAAGCCAAATGTTAAGAAAAGTATTAGAAAACCAAAATCATCAGCTTATACCTTTACCTCAAGAAATTGAATTTATCGAGAGTTACCTCACGATTCAAAAAATGCGTTTCGAAGATAAACTACTTACAACCGTTAATTTGTCAGGAAATTTACATGACTGCCAAATACCTTTCATGTTGTTACAACCCCTAGTTGAAAATGCAGTACAGCATGGCTGCCAACTAGAAAGTAATCAAAATAAATTAACGCTAAAAATCGCTTGTGATGACAAACAGCTATCAGTCACATTAATCAATAAAATATCACAAACCGACGAACATCAAGGCTTTGGCATTGGTATCACTAACTGTCGGCAACGTTTAGATAAAATCTATCAACAACGTTATACCTTAAGCCTAAACGAAATTGAAAATGATTATTTCGAAACACGATTAACACTACCAATTGGGGTGCATTATGATTAGTGTTTTAATTGCAGACGATGAACATTTAGCACGAAAAACCATTCAGTATTTATTGCAAAACCAAGCTGACATCGGCGATATTTATTTTGCTGAAAACGGAAATCAAGTCATTGAATTAGCGAAAAAGCATCACCCTGATATTATTTTCCTTGATATTCAAATGCCAGGAAAAAGCGGCTTACAAGCCGCAGAATTACTTGAAATAGATGCTGTTATTGTCTTTGCAACGGCGTTTGATCAATATGCTATTAGTGCCTTTGAACTAAACGCAATAGACTATTTACTTAAACCTTTTGATGATGACCGATTTTATCAGGCATTAGATAAAGCAAAGCGACAGGTTGCGAATAATCAAGTGAGTAACCTAGCGAATATTAATGAACTCATTATTCACTTAAAACAACAAGCAGACTCCCCTTTTAAAACGCAATTGGTGGTTAAAGATCCAGGTAGAATTCGTTTAATTGATGTTGACGATATTGAATATATTCAAGGCGCTGGCAATTATGCTGATATTCATTTAATCAATGGTGATCACCTATTACACCGAGCAACGTTAACAATGTTAGAAACACAACTAAACCCAAAAGAGTTTATTCGTATTCATCGTTCTTCAATTGTAAACCGTCAGTGCGTTCGTACATTAACGGCAACAGAGACTGGCGACTATTTAGTGCAATTAAACAGTAAATCGCAACTAACCTTAAGTCGGCGTAATAAAAATAAGTTAGACACGTTACTTAACCTAAACTCTGTTTAATAAAAACAACTTTAGTTTTTTTCATCCACTTAGGATCATCGTCATTGGAAATAGACTAAGTAAAAGGCAATCAAAAAAAGGGGCAACTATGTTGCCCCAAAATTCACTCATTGATTATTGATTTACAACCATATTGTCAACAAGCTACCTCACAAATTCAAGAATTCAGCTGTCCAAAGAGAATTTCTCCACTGCTCTTGATGCTATGCCACTGCTGTTCGTATTTGAATAATTAATACAACGCTACATAACAACCCTATAGTGACAAGTTATGCATTTTTTGCGAATAATTATTAAGCATAATTTATAACCTATTGCATATAAAGGGCTTTTTATAATGCTTATGCAACATGTTAATTAACGTTAAGCTAAAAATTTATCTAAAAAACAATGTTGATAAACGATGATCGCGGCTTATATTTACCCCAAATTGATTAATCGATAATCTCTTGTAAGAAAAAACTAACTAGCGACGTCATACTTATGAGAAGCGAAAAAAGGAGAATGTCGTTGAATAACAAAAACCAAAATGCCGCCATTGCCAAACTGGCAGATGAACATGGACGCTTGGTGTTTCATACAGCTTATCGCTTACTGGGTAACAGTCACTCGGCTGAAGACGTTACTCAGGAGGTATTTATTAAACTGTTTAAGAAACCAACCAATGCCTTCGACAGTATTAAAAATTGGCCGGCTTATCTGAGAACAATGGCTTCATCAGCGGCGATAGATCAACTAAGGCGTCGACAAAGGCTAGCGGAAGAGTCTATGGATTATTCCACTAATGATGAAGTGCCGTTACTTGATAAAACACAGCACAATGCAGACCCTTATCGAGAAATTGCTTTATCTAGGGATATCGAACAATTTAGCAGTGCATTAGCTGAGTTAACAGCGCAAGATGCACATGTGTTTTGTTTAAGGCACATAGAAGAATTTTCATATCAAGAAATTGCCGAACAACTAGGTATTTCAAATAGCTTAGTAGGCGTTACTTTACATCGCGCTCAGCAAAAGCTCTCACAATTGGTGGGAGAGTCACAATTTTTAGGAGCAGGTTATGAAATCACAGGATAATTTAAGCCCAGAGCTAAAGCATTATATTGCTTCAATAAAAGCACGTTCACCGTCTTCTATTGAAGATGAAAAAATGCAGCTAAACCTAGAAGCAGTCATTAAAGAAAATAGCGAAATAGCTGAAGCTAGTTCAATGAGAAAAGGTAATATATTAAGTAAAATCAAACAAAAACTATCACAAATATCATTGGTTCCCCTCGGCGGAGCTGTAGCAACATTAACGCTAGGCGTGATCACGTTATTACTATTAAGTGGACCTCCACGCGTCGCTTTTGCCTCTGTGGTTCAACAATTAGAGAAAATCACAAGCATGCGCTTTGTGTCCGAAATGAAGGCTTTTGACTCAGTATTCTCTCGATTTAAGGTTTATTACCGTGAACCTGGTTTAATACGTGTTGAAAGTATTCCACTGACCGAAGGTGGGGAAAATGCCAGAACCATCAATGTGATCAATACCAAGAAGGGCCAAGGGGTAATATTTCTTCCTGGGCCAAAGTTTGCTACGCCATTCAGTTTTGACCCAAAACAAGCTGAAGATTCTTCCAAGAATGATCCCCTGTATTGGTTTAACGCAATAAAACAATACAAAGGTGATGTTACAGAACTCGGTGAACAGGTCATTAATAATAAAACGGCAACAGGTCTGGCGTTCAAGGAATCTGGCACACACGTTACATTATGGATTGATCCTAGTACCCAACTTCCTATAAAAATCATTGTAAGTACTGCGACTGAAAATAATAAAACGGCATTTCAAATGGAAGCCGATGTGGAATTTAATCTGCCACTAAATGATGAGTTATTCTCACTTGAGATTGGTGAAAATTACCAGCAAAGAAGTCAAGAAGACTAGGCTTGTTAACAGCGCCCCTAAAAAATAACGTTTTTGGGGCGCTTTTTTATAATGCTTTTGCAACGTATTTAGCTAATGCTAAGCTCGACGTCAGTCCAGGAGAATCAATACCAAATAAATTAACCACGCCAGGAAAGCCGTGTATTGCAGATGTTTGTACGTAAAAGTCTTTAAACCCTTGATGTTCAGACTGCAACTTAGGACGTATTCCCGCATAAGAAGGTTGAAGCTTACTTCTTATGACAGCTGGAAAATATTCTTTTATCGCGTGATAAAACTTCTCTTGTAAATTTGGTGCTATTGTATAACTAAGCGCGGAAACATATTCAGTATCAGGACCAAACTTTAATTGCCCAGCAATATCTAACGATGCATGTATGCCTAAGCCATGATGTTGTGGTACAGGATAAACCAGACGGCTGAAAGGGCTTTTACCGCTATAACTAAAATAATGCCCTCGACACCAATGTATTTCAGGTATTTTATTTATAGGAAAATTAACAATATTGCTAGCAACATCAGTAGCATGCAAACCTGCACTATTGATAATTACCGGAGCAAGCACATGGGTTATCTCATTAACGCTTCTTAAGGTCAGTTGATAATTTTCATTTACTCTTTCAATAGCTAATAAATTGGTACAGGCTACATAAATACCGTCATTCTTTTCAAAATCAAATAAAAGACTTTGCATAAATTGATGCGTATCGATAATTCCCGTTGACGGAGACAATAGTGCCTTTGTAGCACGTATATTCGGCTCTAATTGCTTTGCTTGATTGGCCGTTTGCCATGCAAGGTCATCTACATTATTTTTACGGGCTTGTTGCCATACTTTTGCTAATACCGCTTCTTCGTTTTTCCCTGTTGCTACAAGTAATTTTCCCACACGTTTTACAGGCACACAAAAGCGATCACAGTGTTCGTATAATAAATGCTTACCCTCAACGCAAAGTTTTGCTTTTAAACTATCTTCAGGATAGTAAATGCCTGCATGGATCACTTCACTATTTCTGCTACTAGTTTCTTCACCAAATGATGTGTTTTTTTCAATAAGCAACACATGTTTAAACCGTTGACTAAGTTCCCTAGCAATCGCTAAACCTACCACGCCAGCACCGATAATCACCGCATCAAATCTTTCCATAAACTCAGCTCTGTCACTTATTTTATTATTGCTAGCTATTCCCTTATTTTAGTTTAAGTTCTACTAAAAATTCAGTTAATATGAATATCGCACCGCAATGTTTAAGCCGTAAGCTATGGCAGAACACACATTAAACGAGAAAATCATGTATAAATTATTCTTTGGGGCTATGTTACTATTCGCTAGCCACTCTAGTTATGCCTTAGGTAAGCTAGGACATCAGCTAGTATGTCAGCTTGCATATGAGCAACTTTCCACATCGACACAACATTCTGTCACAGCATTATTAGACCAAGTATCAAAGCAAGATCGATTAGCTATTAATCAATACCTAAGAAAAAAGAACGATACACCTTTAACATTTGCTAACGCCTGTACTTGGGCCGATGCCATTAAGCGTTTGCCTGAATATGATAAATATAAATCTTGGCACTATATTAACGTCGCCAGAAACAGCAAAGAAATTACCAAAAGCACCTGTCAAAAAAACTGCATAACGCGTGCAATTAAGATCCACAGCGAATTATTAATGGCTCATAAAACCAATGAGCAAAGTGCGAAAGCGCTAATGTTTTTAGGACACTGGTTAGGTGATATCCATCAACCTTTTCATGTCAGCTTTGCGAGTGATTTAGGCGGAAATCGTATAAAAGTTACGCCATTTAAAGGCAGATGCAATAACATACATTGGTATTGGGATGAGTGTCTGTTGTATCCGTCGCCACGCTCTAAAAAAGCACTAACAACATACTGGTTAAGTCGCCTTAACACGCTTATGCCAAACAACATAAAAAAGCAATGGCAACTATCAAACGAATTCGACTGGGCCAATGAATCATTAGCCATAGTGACCAGTAAAGAAATTGGCTATTGTCAGTTTCATGATGGGCATTGCCAACAGAATAACAATGTACCTTTTGTGATCACTGAACAATATCATTTAGCTCAACAGCAACAGTTAGCAACACGTATGGCGCAGGCAGCGACACGCTTAGCTGCACGACTAACTGATGTACTTAACACAAAAAACAGTTGATTTTTTAACCACTTCACACATACTAGATCGACGTTAATTCTGTCAATTACAGGGATGTTTATGCTTACACAACTTGAACAAAGTAAACAACGTTGGGGCGGACAAAATCAAACCATTGATAATTGGCTGCAGGAACGTCAAGCAGTGCTAGTGGCGTACTGTGATCTAATAGATTTGCAAAATAGTGATTCTATCGCGCAGAAAACACCGGAAAAAAGAAAAATTCAACGCTTTTGTCAATTATTGATGGACTACATATCAGCCAGTCACTTTGAAATTTTTCATGATGTGATAGAGCAATGCCAAAAAAAAGGGCCTGCAGATAAACAGAAAGCCGAAAAAATTTTTCCTACACTGAATAAATCGACAGACTTAGCACTTGCCTTTAATGATCAGTTTGCAGAAGCAACAAACATTAAATTGCCTGATAACTTTGATTTGCAACTTTCTACATTAGGTAGAGCGATGGAAGACAGGTTTAATCAAGAAGATCAATTACTCGCAATGCTGCATCGGTATTAGCTTTCAACGATTAGGGCATGTTTAATAGCAATTGAATTAAAAATTCGATCCACTTAGCACTTCATTAGCGCGCTTAGAACAAGTTGAATAATTATTGACAAAAACTAAAAAGCTTGGCGTTTGCCAAGCTTTTTTATCACTAACTTACTTTGACTTAGTGATCGTGGCCGTGACCTTCGCCACTTTCTGCATTTGCTTCTTTTTCTGCAGCCGCTTCTTCTGCTGTTTTAAAGTCGATTAATTCAACAACAAAATTAAGTACTGAGTTAGCAGGAATTTGAGGGGGTCTACCTTGAGGTCCATAGGCCAATTCACTTGGAATCGTAAAGTTATATTTAGCGCCTTTAGACATTAATTGAACACCTTCTGTCCAGCCAGGGATAACGCCGTTTAATGGAAACTCAATCGGCGCATTACGTTTGTATGAACTGTCAAATTCAGTACCGTCCATTAACGTACCTTGATAATGCACTTTTACCACATCTGTTGCGTTCGGTTTATCGCCTTCACCTTCCTCAACAACTTTGTACTGTAATCCAGACTCAGTCACTACTACGCCTTCTTTTTCTGCGTTTTCAGCTAAGTACGCTGCGCCTTTTTCTAGTGCTTCACTTGCTTGCTTTTCAGTAACGGCTTGTTGTTTTTCACGCATCGTTTTTTCTAGGTTCATCATTAACGCTTGAACTTCTTCTTGTTCAATTGCTGACTTACCAGCAAGGCTATCTTCTATGCCACGTAAAATTAACGATTGATCTAACGTTAACCCTAACGTTTCTTGTTGTTCTAAATTTCGCTGAGTGAACATACCAATTGAGGTACCTAACGCATAAGCTTGTTTTTGCACTTCAGTATCTAATACGACTGGTGCTTGCTCTTCTTTTTTCGCTTCTTGACACCCTACCACTGAAATTAACGCCAGTGCTACAACCGTAGGTTTAAATAGTTTCATTGAATTCTCCATTGATGCGGTTCAAATTAATATACAACCGCAATTATTGCTGTGACATACACATACGTTAAAAAAGAACATATACTAACGATAAATGCAGGTAGAAAAAAGCCCTTAATGAATATAGCCAAATTCTCAATACTATATATGCTGTTATTCGCGCTACTTTTAGCCGGATGCCAACCCGCTAGCGATGAGCCTATCCAACGATGGCAGCACGCAGCTAATGGTGCTTATGCGGCTAATATTTCAGATGACGCAAGCCTGAGTGCCGTCAGTTCAGTGCATCATGGCATTAGTTTATGGGACTTGAAAAACAACGCATTACTTTTTCAATGGTCACAACAACAAGACTCAGCCGACAACTTAGTGCTATCGTTAGATATTGCCCACGATAATAGTCATGTATTAACCGCAAGCCGACAAAATTTCTCGTTATGGAAGGTAAAATCAGGTAAGTCACATGGTTTCTGGCAAATAGATGGTTCCACCATTCGTGATGTTGCTTTATCAAATAATGGTAAAAATATCTTAATTGGAAAAAGCGATGGAACCGTGGTTCATTTTACGCCATCAACAGGTCGCCGCATTGAGTTTCTAGGCCACCAAGAGAAAGTAAATACGGTTGATATGTTACCAAACGGACGTATTGCTTTATCCGGTTCGAATGATTTTGTCGCTTATGTATGGGATACCCAAACTGGACAAGTTATTTACCGTTTTAATCATCCAAGCCGTGTCACTATGGTAGCCATTGACCCATATGGTCGTTACGCTTTTACCGCTGATAGTAAAAAATCAGCCAATCTATGGAACCTTAAAACAGGTAAGCTTATTAGCCAATTACAATATTCAAATAGACAAGAAGTATTTAGCACCGTGCAATTTTCAAAAGATGGTCATTTACTCGTTACTGGCGCTCCGTCACGCAAGGTAAGTATTTGGCGTATAAAAGACGGTGAACGCATAACAAGTTGGCGTGTAACACCAAAAGAAGATAATTATCCGGCTAGTGCCGTTGTGTACAGTGTCGCATTTAGCGATAATAACCATATTATCACCGAATCATCTTCAGGATATGCAGAATTATGGCAAGCCCAGTAGCAGAAGATATAATCAAACAATTAGAACAGAGCATTGAAGCGCTAGAGTCTCGCAATGCTTTTCAAGACGATGTTATAGAACAACTAAGCCAAGAGCTTACCGTGCATCAAGAAGAACTGTCAGCGTTAAAAGAGCAAATAAAGCTTTTAATTAACCGCGTTAAGCATCAACAAGCGCCAACACTGATGAGCCTAGAGGATGAGCCACCGCCCCCTCATTATTAAAGCGATACAGGCTCAACTTTTACACTAGGGCTTAAAAACACCGATGACCTGTTCATTGTTTCTGGTGTCTTTTTCGACGTGTTCTTCAGGTTGACTCATTTGATAGCCACACTTAACACAAGAAACTTTTTCCACATCATGCTCTTTAAACAACGCCATGGTATCTAAGGCATGACATTTGGGACAACTGGCACCCGCTATAAACCTTTTTTTACTCATCTTTCTTTTCACGATTGAGGTAAATTACCTATATTTTACCTTGAATTACACCTACAGGAAAAGCGACAATACGCGGGTTATTCAATAATTAGGTTGTATCATGATCACAGCGATAGAGTTAAGCTTGCACCGAGGGGTAAAAAGTTTAATTGAATCATCAAGTTTTACCATTCATCCAAACCATAAAGTTGGCTTGGTTGGCGCAAATGGCTGTGGTAAATCATCACTTTTTTCAGCCTTTTTAGGCAAGCTTTCACCAGACGCTGGCGACTTAAGCGTTCCTAGTCAATGGAAAATTGCCACGGTAAAACAAGAAACCCCGGCGTTAGATTGTTCAGCATTAGAATATGTTATTGATGGAGACACCGAGTACCGAGCCTTTGAAGCGGAGCTTAATTCAGCGCGCGAGCATAACGATGGCAATAAAGAAGCGACCATTATTAATCAAATTGATAGTATCGGCGGTTACAGTTTACCGGCTCGTGCTGGTGAGCTACTTCACGGTTTAGGCTTTTTACCCGAGCAACTCGCACTGCCAGTTAAAGAGTTTTCTGGTGGTTGGCGAATGCGCTTAAACTTAGCTCAAGCCCTTATTAGCCGTTGTGACTTGTTACTACTTGATGAACCTACCAACCATTTAGACTTAGATGCCGTTATTTGGCTGCAAAATTGGTTAAAGCGATTTGATGGTACCTTGATACTTATTTCCCATGATCGCGACTTCTTAGACGATGTTATTGGGCAAATACTGCACATCGAGCGTCAAAAAGCCAAATTGTACTCAGGTAATTACACCGCTTTTGAACGCCAGCGTGCTGAACAACTCGCTCAACAAGATGCACAATTTCAAAAGCAACAAAAAGAAGTGGAACACCTAACCGCCTTTGTCGATCGTTTTCGTGCTAAGGCAAGTAAAGCAAAACAAGCACAAAGCCGTTTAAAGCGATTACAAAAGCTGCCTGATTTAGCACCCGCACATGTCGATACGCCTTTTAGCTTTAGCTTCAAAAAACCTGACTATATGCCCTATCCACTGCTATCTATTGAGAAGGCAGCGTGTGGCTATGACCAAAATACAATTATTCTTAACGATACGAATATTTCCTTAGTACCTGGTAGTCGAATTGGCTTATTAGGTCGTAACGGTGCAGGTAAGTCGACACTAATTAAATCATTAGCTGGTGATATTGCCTTAGTAAGTGGTGAAAGATATCGTGCTCAAGAGTTACGTATTGGTTATTTCTCGCAACACCAGCTTGAACAACTTCATATGTCTTCTACCGCAATAGAACACATATTACGGGCTAAACCCACCATGACTGATTTAGAGGCCAGAGGTTATCTTGGTCGATTTGGTTTTAGTGGTGACCAAGCACTTGCTGTTGTTAACACCATGTCTGGTGGAGAAAAAGCACGCCTTGTACTGGCGCTTATTGTACTTGAAAAACCGCAATTATTATTGCTGGATGAGCCGACTAACCATTTAGATTTAGAAATGCGACAAGCATTAGTACTCGCATTACAGGATTTTGATGGTGCTATCATTCTTATTGCCCATGATCGTTATTTGCTTGAGTCTTGTGTTGATGAGTTTTATTTAGTTGCTGACGGTAAGGTCACTGAATTTAATGGCGATATTGACGATTATCAAAAATGGTTAACTGATGATAAAAAAACCAATACCAAAACGGCAAAAAGCGAAGCTACCTTCGATAAAAAACAACATAGACAACAACAGGCTGAGTTACGAAAAAAAGCCGCCCCACTTAAAAAGCAAGCACAAACACTTGAAAATAGACTTAGTAACACACAAAACCAATTAGACGATGTAGAGGCAATTCTTGCCGAGAGCGATATTTATCAACCTGAAAATAAACAAAAACTTACAAAACTATTAAAAGAACAAAGTCAGTTAAAGGCTAATATTGAACATTGTGAAATGGAATGGTTAACCCTTGAAGAAGAAATTGAAAAAATAATGGCTGAGCAATAAGCCATCTTAAAAATACATTGCTACACTTACTAGAGTACGTTGAGCCTTGCCGTTACATTTCCGCTCAAGTTAAACACGCTCTGAATAATAACAAACCAGAAAGGATGTTCTATGAAAAAATTTATGTCATTAGTCACAGTCATGATAATTGCTTGTAGTACAAGCTTTAGTGCCAACTCAGCAGATTTAGAAAAAGGTATTTTCGAATTGAACCGCGGCGAATTTAAACGCGCAATGGAAGAGTTTAAACCTTTGGTGGAAACAGGTTACGCACCAGCACAATATCAGATGGCATTGATTTATCAAAACGGTTGGGGATTACCAAAAAACAAAGAAAAAGCACTCGAATTAATGTCAATGGCCGCAGAGCAAAACTATGCGGATGCGCTTTTTTCACTATCGGTAATTTATTCCGAAGGTGAAGTAGTCGAAAAAGATCTAAAGAAGGCATTTCAACTGATGGAAAAAGCCGCTAAAAAAGACATCCCTAGCGCGCAATTTAATGTTGGCGTAATGTACGCTAACGGAACCGGTGTTAATAAAGATTTCTATCAAGCTGCCCAGTGGTATAAAAAAGCAGCGCGGCAAAACTATGTGCTCGCTCAGTTTAATTTAGCCGGCTTATATTTTGAAGGTGATGGTGTAGAACAAAGCTTAGAGCAATCGTACCTTTGGAACTATATAGCAGCTAAAAGTGGTTATGTTCCTGCACAAAAAAGCCGAGATATAGACGAACATAAACTCAGCGTTAAGCAAATTCAAGAAACCAGAGAAAAAGCAGAAGCACTATACGCGAACCTAGTTGAGCAACAAGAGCTCAAAGTAAAAGCACGTGAAGCAAGTAACCAGCTGTTTAACTAACTCATTCATGACTATGTCACCTACACATTAATAATTTGTAGGTGACACACGCCTATTATTTGATCTACGTCATAACATGCTTTTTCCATTAATTTAAAATAGCGTTGAAATCGTTATTTTAGTTAAGGAACACGTGATGAACTTTTTTACCATGTTATTTAATGACCCTATTGTCTACATTTCAATTATTGGCTTAAGTGTGGTACTCGGCATTTGTGGCTTTTATGTCTATTTTTTCATAAAAAATATTGAACAAAATAATTAGATAATTGCAAACAAAGCGTAACTCACAGAAGCATTCTCTTTTTTTATGCTGTTCTTTCAGGGCATCACATCCCAGTTTATTGTGCGTAAAATAGGCAATATAACGCTGCCTTTGCTATACTGTTCCAGTATTATTGTGATGAACGAAACACATTCTAGAAAAGGTTATTGTGATGGAACTATCAGTTAACAATACATCTAATGCGTTGAGTATTATTGAGCGCACACAACAAGAGCGTGAAGAAAAAAGCGAAAAGTTAGCCTCTGGTAAACGCATAACTAGTGCTGCCGATGATGCCGATGATGCCGCTGGCTTACAAATTAGTAGTCGACTGACCTCGCAAGTAAACAACTATCAACAACTCAGCGTTAATGCGCAAGATCAAGTTAACCTCAATAATGTGCAAACCGGTCAACTATCTTCAATTACTGAAAGTTTACAACGTGCGAATGTGTTATCGATTCAATCTGGTAACCCTTTATCTGATAATAACGCGATTCAAGGTGAGCTCGATCAGTTAACAGAACAAATTAATACCCTTGCTGATAAAGCATTAGGTAATGGCAACTTTGTCTCCGGTTTAGACGCAAACAACCCGCAAGCGACGCAACAATCAATAGAATCAGCTTTAGCTACCATTTCTGACAATGCCACAACATTAGAGGCTGAAAATAGTACTCTAGCCGCGCAAGTTAGCACGTACGAAGCGACACAAGTTAATGTAAGTGCAGCCAGATCTCGTATTGAAGATACCGACTATGGGCAAACGAGTAGTGAGCAACAGCAAGTTGATAGCCAACTACAAGCCGCAGTACTCAATAAAAAAGATGAAGAAACACGTAAAGGGTTACTGATAAACCAATTGGTTTAAATGCCGTTCTTACCTTCAAAGTGATCATTTATTTAACACACAGTGGCATAGTATCCGTTGTTATAACTATTTGGGTATAATAGGCCAATTCAGTTACACTACTGTGCCTAGTCATTAATTAACACATTTATGATCATTCCTTTAGATGCTATCGACTCAGACACACTTAATAATATCATTGAAGCATTCATCCTACGTGAAGGCACTGATTATGGTGAGCAAGAAGCAAGTATGCTGGAAAAAATAGCGATGGTAAAAATGCAGCTTCAACAAGGAAGAGCCGTTTTGGTTTATTCTGAGCTACACCAGAACGTTAACATTTTACCGGCAAAACAGTTTAATAAGGTACCTTCTTCATCCGATGATTATTAAATCGCTAGCTGGGATTAGTTAGACACGTCAATACCATCCATCACTAATCCCCAAGTTTGACCTATCGAGTAAAGCTTAAGGTAAATACAACCGGTACAGTATGACTTATACTTGGTAAGCCTGCTAATTCTTGCAATTTATTAATGCCTTTTACAAGGGCAAAATCTTGCGCTTTAATCAAAATAGGCGCTACGCTTGTGACCACAACTTTATTTTTCGCTAAACGGCTAACATTCACCTGTGCATTAATAGTTTGTTTATTATCATGTAACGTCATTTCACCTGTTAAGGTTAACGGTTTGATCTCGCCCATTTTCAGCTTCGAGAGAAATTCAGGCGATATTTTGCTAGTAAACGTTGCCTTGGGAAACATTTTCGTCGCAAATAAATGCTCTCCCATACGTTGATCACGTATCGGTATATTGGTATTGACGCTCGCGAGATCAATAGTTAACTCAACATCACCTTTATTTGAAATTTTGGCAGTCAGTGCGCTAAATGTGTGATTTTCAGCAATATGTTCTTTTTTAATCGAAGTAAAAACTAACGATGATTCATCAGTATTTAGCTGCCAATTAGCCATCGCGGGAAACATCAGTAAACTCGCTAATACGGTAATTATTTTTTTCATATACATAAATCCTTCTTGGTAAATTATCGGCGTGCTTGATGTGGAATAATCACATCTTGCCATGGAATGTCGTTCGACCCCAATGAGATGAAGTCAGGATTTAACAAGCTATCTCGTCTGTTATAAGACAAGGGGTTAAATTCACTATCAAGAATAGTACCACCCGCTTGCTCTAAAATACATTGGCTGGCTCCTGTATCCCATTCACCTGTTGGGCCAATTCTTAAGTAACAGTCTGCACCACCTTCAGCTATCAAACAATTTTTTAATGAGCAACTTCCCAATGCAATATGTTGGTATGAAAAGTCATCGCGTAGATATTGCCCCATGACATTTAATTTTTGTCGACGACTTACCGCCACTTTGATTTCACGCTCATCATCGTACCGTGCCACATTAATTTTTTCAGTACCCTTTACCTGTTCTTTATAAGCACCTGCCCCTTTTTGCCCAAAATAAGTCATTCGGTGATCGGGCGCGTGAATAACACCGATAACAGGTTTACCTTGTTCAATAAGAGCAACATTTACTGCAAAGTCGCCACTTCCGATAATAAATTCACCCGTACCATCAATCGGATCAAGCAACCAATAACGGTTCCAGCCTTTACGTTTATCAAAGGGTAATGCGCCAACTTCTTCAGAGATGATAGGAATGTTAGGTGTTAATCTTGATAGTTCAGCCATCAGTACATCATTCGCTGCAATATCGGCACTTGTTACCGGGCTATTATCTTTTTTCATTTCGGCAGTGAAATCACCTCGAGTATAATGTTTAAGCACTTCTACTCCAGCTTTTTTGCTACTATCAATGGCAATTGCTAATAGTGATTCTAAATTCATCCACCATTCCTTAATTTATCAACGAGTAACATGAGTGCCGCAATACTACGAGCCTCATTGAAATCTTCACGTGC
Organism: Thalassotalea hakodatensis; assembly: GCF_030295995.1. NCBI lineage: Bacteria > Pseudomonadati > Pseudomonadota > Gammaproteobacteria > Alteromonadales > Colwelliaceae > Thalassotalea > Thalassotalea hakodatensis. The sequence continues at coordinate 3,877,777 of NZ_AP027365.1, forward strand.
GAGTAAATTACCATAATCGTCAACAGGCCAATGTATTAATTCCATCGGTTCGGGTTCATCACCAGGTAACGTTTGCGGATATAAGTCTTTAGCAATAAATATTTCCATCGTACCGCCAAAGAAAGCCGGTGCCATTGCAACGGTATGCAAAGGTATCAACTGCTTAGCGCCAAACCCCACTTCTTCTTTTAATTCACGATTAGCAGCTTCTATGGCTGTTTCACCCGGATCAATTAACCCCTTTGGAAAACCAAGTTCATAGCTGTGAGTGCCGGCACAATATTCTTTAACTAATAATAAACAGTTATCTTTAGTCAGTGACACTATCATCACTGAGCCTCGCCCAGCACCTTCCATTCGTTCATAAACTCTTTCTGCTCCGTTACTAAAGGTCAGTTCTAACTGCTCTATAGAAAAGAGTAAACTTTTGGCGATTGACGTACGTTTATTAATGTTTGGCAGTTGTTTATTTTTTGACATTATCACCAGAGTTGCCGTTATTATTTGGCAATGACCCTACAAGATTCGATATACTCCTATGATAAAGTGTTTTACTAGGAAAAATCTATGATAGATTGGTCAAAAATATCTACTGTGTTGTTAGATATGGACGGGACGATATTAGATCTGCACTATGACAACCATTTTTGGTTAACACATTTGCCTAAACGCATCAGTGAACAACAAAATATTAGTGTAGAAGAAGCAAAAAATTCGATGCTGGCTCATTACGAAAGAGTATCAGGAACGCTTTCTTGGTATTGCATTGACTATTGGGCAGAGCAAACCAATATGCCAATCAGTGAATTAAAACGCGAAGTTCAGCATTTGATTAACCTTCGTGAAGATGCACACGACTTTCTTACTGCACTTAAACAAACGGGTCGAGAAGTTATATTAGTAACGAACGCTCATCCTGATAGCCTTGCCCTTAAAATAGAGCGTACGCAACTAGACAGATACTTTGATACGCTATATTCAACACATGAATTTGGTGTCACTAAAGAATCACAATCTTTATGGCAAAAATTACAAGCTAAACAACACTTTGATGTAAATACCACGTTATTTGTTGATGACAGCTTACCGATACTCATGTCAGCACAAACATTTGGAATTAAACATATACTCGCAGTGGCAAATCCCGATAGCAAACAACCCGTCAAAAACATTGTTGAATTTCCCGCCGTAACTGACTATCGCACCATGCTTAGCGATATTTACGATACTCCGGTAGTTCGTTAACAATTAAAAGCGCAGTGGAAAACGTCCTTGGCTATCTTTTTTACTTACCATAGGTAAAACTTGCATAATCGCTTTGGGCGTTTTACTGGTGGGAGTTATATGCCCATTGCCATAAGCATAGCCATTTGCACCAATATTTACCGTAAAGGTTAACCCTATATCGTTATCACCGTTAACATTCAATACAGCTTCACCTTGTTGGCAACTCAGCTCACCGGTTAAATCAGCTAACGCTACTTTCTGCGATAATACGGTCACAGCAGCATTGGGCCAAGATACATTCCCCGTCAGCTGCTGACATACTGGTTTAGCCGCTTGAAATTTTTCTATCTTTATTTTGATGTGACGATGGGCTAATACTTCTACTGGTGTTGGAATTTGTTTTGCAATTAGTGCCGCTGGTAAATTCACTTCAACATGGGAAATAATTGGTTGTGAAAATAAACCTGATGCTGAAGCAAAGCCATCTATTGGACTCAAATTAGGATCGCCAAACGTCGCATTAATTTTAGGGTTAAAGCTAAGTAATGAGAGCAAATCTACATGAAGGTTAATTTTTTCTATTCGCGTGCCATTAATAGTAACACTCTCGATTTGTGGCTGCCAAATAGTGCCCTGTATACCAGTCACAGAGATATATGGTGGTAAAGTCACCCAGTTAGCAACAAATGCTGCAGGAAGTTTTACCAACAAAAAACATAAATAAAGAGTAATTAAACCTACTCCTAGAGTTAACCATTTTTTCACTATCACCTTCCCAACTGTAAACGTTTGACCGTTACACTTCCTGAAACACTGTCTTGGCTAATATCTATATTGATCACTTTCACACCATGGTCTTTCGATAAACGTGCCAACCACGTTAATAATTCATTAAAGTTAATGTTATCAACCCAAACCAGTACACCATCTGATTGTGGCTGTAACCGAGCGATTACTATTTGTGCTTGTTGAGCGCTACGATTAACAATACTGGCTAAACTGGCATTATTTGCACTCGCCGGCTTTGTTTGTTGGTATTGTGCAAGACGATCAGTTTCTTCTTCAACCCAAGATAGCAGGGCCTGTTGACGTTCAAGTTTTTGCTCAGCTTTGCTCACACCATTCGTTAAGGGTTGCCACACTAATTGATAAAAAACAAAAACACAAAAAACAGAACCTAAGGCTGCAACAAGCCGTTGCTCTCTTAGTTGTAAATTCACCCACCAATCTTTCATGAGTTTCCTCCGCTTTTTGCTTTAATGCTAATAGCACCTGTAACCGTGGTTCCTTGATTATTTAACGCACCTTGTGAAACCGTAAAGTTAGGTGTTAAAGCAGTATTAAATTTTTCAAAGTCTTGATAGCCTTTTGCCGTTGCTTGCATACGTAACTCTTTGCGTTTTCCGTCATACCTCAAGTTTTCAGGCTTTAATGTAGGCACTTGTGCAAATACTGGTTGAAGTTTCATCAACAATGCGAGAAAGTCGCCGTTGTTGTCAACGCCTTGAATAGTTGAAAGCTGTCTGCGCAATTGCGACTTCACCGTGGCAATACGTACACGTTGTGTTTGAGGGAAAGCGTGTTTGTAACGTTCAATAACTTTTGTTTCTACTGCTGCAATCTGGGAGTTTAACTGCATTAAAGTGATCGCTTTGCCTGCGATATTCAACACTAACGCCAGTAATGCTATACCCGCTACCAACCCCCATGTTTTAGCCAATGAAGAGCGCTCTTTCTTAGCAGCATATTCTCCTTGCAGCATGGTAAAACTTCGCGTATCCAAATGCTGCGCCATTAATGCTAACGGCAACTCTTCTGGAAGATAATTAATGTCTATATTATCCGCTTGATGCGCTATGGGAGAAAAAGCATCAATAGCAATATCATCATCTGCATTTAACCAAATACCAAGCATGTGTGGCCATAACGACTCATCAAGGGTGCAACCTTGCCATTGTCCCTTTCTAATGATCACTTGATTATCTATTGCAATCATTTGCCATCTTTCATCAGCTGGAGGCATTGCTAACACTTCAGGAATCACAAAATCAGCCTGGATAGAGGCGGTAGCTAACTGCGCTAGCCAATGGGTCATTTTATATTTTTCTACGAATGCTAATGGACAATTTCCTTCTGCTGTAGAAAAGTTTGCATAAGCAAAAAACAATGAATCAACATCTTGCGCAACATCATCCTCTATCACGAAAGGCGCAGCTAGTTGCACTGCTTTTTTCGATTTCGCCGGCACATTCAGTAGTTTAAGTGTTACATCACTACTGGGTAATATCACGACGACTTCTCGGTGCGCTGCTTTTGTGCTTAACTCACTTAAATGAGAAATAGTTGCAAGTTCACCGCTTGCAATAATATGTTCTTCAGACTTCGACCAAACCAACCAATGCACTTTGTCGGTATCTTGGCTCGCAAGTCGTATTATTAATTGTTCTGCCATCAATCACGTCCTATCGTGCGACTAATCACGTTTATTTGATTGTCTTCATTTACTTGCATCATTGATTGTAGATAAAAGTAACTTTGGTTAAATGTTGCTACAGCGCTTAGTGTAAAGTATTGGCTGTCAACTACAAACTGTTGTTTCTGTGCTTCGGTTATCTTTAATTTATTCACTTCAGGTAAATTGAAAAAAGCATCAATATTGTCAAAGCCATTAATATCTCTTGCCGATAAAATCTGTTGAGCTTCACTTTTCGAAATGTCGAGCAAAGCTTGCAATAGCTCGGGTTGTTCAGCTGATACAGTATTAATATTAATTTGGTGTAAATTGGTATTAGGTATTACACAAACATAAGGCTTTACGGCAGTGATAACCTCTTTAGTAAAGTGCTCTATAACTCGCAATTCATTCACGCTGGCAAGATAATAATTCGCTGGTAAATACGGAAATTCTTTTGCCGAATAATCGTTATCTTCTGCACCACCAGCACTAACAATACTGGTATCACTGTCTAACCAATCTGATAGCGCATCTGCCATATATTCCGCAGAAAACACATCAACCCCTTCAATATTCAACGCAATAATCAGCGCTTCAAATGCTGCACGCGCTGGAGTTTTTTCACGCGAAGTGTTTTCTGTTACTCGAAGCGCGTTTAAATTTAAACAGGCCTGTAAATCTGAAATTTCTCCAGTAATTTCACCGTAATCAACAGGATAAGTACTTTCTTCTTGTGCCCAAATTTGCGCTAACGTTGTTTTATCTGGAGACTCTTCAAAGCTGGTTTTTAATACTCTTTTAGCAAAAGCTTCTGCCCCCATTGCATACCAATAAGCTTGTTGATTAAAACTTACATTGGTAGATTTTTTTACTGCAATCTGTACTTTAGCCAGCATGTGCGTGGCTATGGTCGCAGCGAGTGCTACCACCAACATTACAGTGATCAGAGCAATACCTTTGTTTAACTTCATTGAGCAGCCCTTTGAGGACCATCAATGACTGCTTGTCCGTTTTCGGTACCTGTTGTTGCATTACTGTCATTGTTAAAGGGTTCAGCAATTATGAGAAATTTGCGTGTTAATTCGCCTAAATCTTCCGTGTCGATAATAAGTGCGATAGCCTCAGGCCATTGGTTTTCAATTAAGCTTTCTCGCCACTTTTTATCAACAAAAAACTGCACTTTAAAATCTGTTACGTCTTTAATAAGGGGTCTGATGATGGGCTCTTCACCAATCACAGGATCAACAAAATTAAAATGCATACGCTCTAATGTATTCTCTTGAATACGATAAGCAATAGGTTGCATGTCTGAGCGAGGTAAGATTAAATTAGGGTTGCTCCAGCCACCTCGAACAAATGCAATTGCCTGTTCACTTAACATCAGATCGCCATTATCAACATAAAAAAAGCCTGTTTGTGGCGCTTCACCTTCAACGCGAACTGAACGTCTAACAATTTGCAATAAATCTCGTTCGATGATGAGCCATGCCCGTTGTATTTCATTAAGCCTATTTTGCTTTTGCTCCGCACCTTCTTTTGTGCGAAGCACGCCATCTAAGATACTAAAACTAGCAATACTAATTACCGCAAAAATTGCTGTCGCTAATAACACTTCAATTAAAGTAAAACCACCAAGGCCACGTTGTTTCATTAACGGTTTTCCTTAGCAACGTATGTTGTCAAGCTCGCTACTGCCGACGTATCTTCTTCATCGCTACGTACTTCAATGGTAATGCTACGCATTTCCTTGTCTGCTGTCGCAACAACTTTTTGTTGCCAATGCCATTGTCTACCAGCTAAATCAACGTTGCCTTTTTTGTTCTTCGGTGGCCATTGCTCATCTAATGTAGCTTCCACCAACTGGTTAGAAGCTACCCACTGAGCCAGCATATTATTTTCGATATGATTTAAACTTGAAAAATGCGTATCCGACGTACTTAATAACGCAACTCCTGCAAGTGCAAACACTGACAAAGCCAGCAGCACCTCAATTAAGGTAAAGCCTGTTATTTTCAGTTTTGTGCGCATCAACAAACCATTAGTCATTAGTTGTTTTGCACCTGTTCTTGCTGTTCAAGAGCAACAGGCGTGTAAAATTTGCCTATCACATTGATGCTGAATGTTTCACTATTTTGCTCTCTTGTAGCAAAAGTTGCTTTAAAAGGAGTAATTTCACCACCCGTTAATAAATACACCTGCGGGATAATTAGTTTTTGTTCTTTTTCAAGTGCATCTTCCATTGCTGACACTTGCTCTTCATCAGGGATGAATAATTCACGATCGACAAGCGTATTTTCTTCTGGCGCTAAGCCATCAAACGATAAGGATATAGTGATATCATCGGCTAAAGTGTAACGCTCAAATGTTTTTTCATTTGGAAGGTTCGTCCACCGAGAACCATCGTAACCGAGAAATTGATAGCTGTTTTCTTCAACATATAACCCTATCTCAATATTATTTAATAGGCCAAAATCTGCGGCTAAATTAAACATGCCGGCAAACCTTGTAGCTTCTTCTGTTACTTGTTGTTCAGATTTATTCGAAAAGAAGTTAAGTTGTACTGCAGCAACCATAAAGCCAATCACCACAATAACCATTAATATTTCAATTAAGGTAAAGCCTTTAATTTGAGAAGAGCGCTGCTGTACTAACATAATATTAAAGGCTTAAGTCATTATTGGTAGTCTGCAAGGTTCCAGTTACCAATATCATCATCAGTAGCTGCTTCACCATCTGGTCCCATAGAAAATACATCCATCTTGCCATGTTCACCTGGATTTAATAGTTGATAATCATTACCCCAAGGGTCTTGCGGTAGACGCTTGATATAACCACCTTCTTGGAACCTACGAGGAACAGGTTCAATAGTCGTTTGTTCAACGAGTGCTTCAAGCCCTTGCTCTGTTGTTGGATAATCATAATTTTGTGAACGATATAACGCTAAGGCTGACTCTAAAGAGCCAATATCAATAACCGCCTTTTGTGACCTGGCAGTATCTTGACTTCCCATTAAGTTAGGCACCACCATGCTGGCAATAATACCGATGATCACTAATACAATCATGACCTCTAATAACGTGAAACCTGAAACTTTTTTCATGAGAATTCCTTCTTAAATTTAACTAAATGCCAATTAATGTGTTCATTTTCAAAATAGGTTGCAGTATCGCCATCACAATAAAAAGTACGATTCCCGCCATTGTCACCATTATCGCCGGTTCAAACGCTTTCAATGAGATATTGATCAAGGCTTCAAACTCTCTGTCTTGATTATCAGCAGCTCGGCCAAGCATATGTTCAAGCTGACCACTTTTTTCACCGCTGGCGATCATATGTAGCATCATCGGCGGAAATAACTGAGTTTGTTCTAATGATAAACGCAAGCTACTACCTTCTCTTACTTTGACCGCGGCTTGTTTCACTTTATCTTTAATGTAAACATTTCCCAGTACTTCGCCTGCAATGCTCATACTTTCCAATAAGGGAACTGCACTAGCAGTTAATATGCTAAGTGTACGAGCAAAGCGAGCGGTGTTTACGCCACGCGCCACCTTACCAATACCAGGTAGACTAAGCAGCTTTTTATGTACTTTATATTTGATATCAGCTCGCTTCATTAACTGTATAGCGAGTAATATCAAAAAAATAAACACCACAAATAAGTAGAAACCAAAGTTCTGCAAAAATTCACTTGTCGCGATTAAAAACTGAGTTGTTTGCGGTAAGTTAGCACCAACATCGTCAAATTGACTGACTATTTGCGGTACAACTGACGTCAAGAGTACAACAATAACGCCAATGGCAACTACAGTCATTATTGCCGGGTAAACCAACGCTTGGATCATTTGTGAACGTAGTTGTTGACGCTGTTCAGTATAATCCGCTAAACGATTGAGTACTTTATCTAAATAGCCCGACTTTTCGCCTGCCGCGACCATAGCACGAAAGAGATAATTAAAAACCTGAGGATATTCCGCCATACTTTCAGCTAAGCTATACCCTTCAGTAACTTTTGTACGTACCGCCATCACCATACTTTTCGTGACATCTTTTTCTGACTGTTCGGCTACCGCTAATAACGCCTCTTCTAGCGGTAAACCAGATTCAACAAGTGTTGCAAGTTGTCTCGTTAAAATAGCTAATTCACTTGCTGATATTTTCTTACTGCGGGTAAATGAGCTTTTTGTGCTTTGCTGCTTATTTTTTTTTAAACTTGTTGTTACTTCAGTAGGCATTAAGCCCTGATCTCTTAACAAAGACCGAACATGACGAGCAGTATCACCCTCGATAATACCTTTTTTAAGTTTACCATTTCGGTCTACTGCTTGATATTCAAATGCCGCCATATGTTTTTACTTAATCTTCCTTTGTCACACGTAACACTTCTTCAAGCGTTGTGATACCTTCCAGTACTTTGTCAAAGCCGTCACGGCGAATACTTGGTGTATGTTGTCGAACAGAGCGTTCTATATCTTGCTCACCTTTACCGTTGTGTATGAGTTCACGCACTTTATCATCAACTAAAAGCAACTCATGAATACCTGTTCGACCTTTATAACCTTTAAAGTTACATTCGTTACAACCGGTAGCACGATAAATATACTGCTGTGTATTTGCTGATAAGCCAAGTAAATTTAATTCTTCTTCGTCAGCTAAATGCGCTTCTTTACAATGATGACAAAGCGTTCTAACAAGACGTTGTGCAAGTACGCCTAATAAACTAGACGATAGCAAAAATGATTCAACGCCCATATCTTCCATTCGAGTAATTGCACCTGCTGCGGTGTTAGTGTGTAACGTTGAAAGCACAAGATGACCGGTTAAACTTGCTTGTACACCAATCTGGGCGGTTTCTAAATCTCGAATTTCACCAACCATTACTACGTCAGGATCTTGCCTTAAAATCGCACGTAACCCTCTAGCAAAGGTCATATCAACTTTCGTATTTACCTGTGTTTGACCTATGCCTTCAATGGCATATTCAATCGGGTCTTCTACAGTAAGAACATTCCGTTCCCTACTATCAATTTGGCTTAAGCCGGCATATAACGTGGTAGATTTACCGGAACCTGTTGGCCCGGTGACTAAAATAATGCCGTGTGGCTTATCGATTAATTGAGAAAATTTGACGCGATTGTTATCGGTCATACCTAAGTCTTGTAAATCAAGCCGTGCAGCGTTTTTATCTAATAAACGTAATACTACACGCTCTCCGTGACCAGTAGGCATTGTAGATACACGAACATCTACCGCTCGCCCTGCAATTCTTAACGAAATACGGCCATCTTGTGGCACTCGCTTTTCTGCGATATCTAATTTCGCCATCACTTTGATACGTGAAACAAGTAACGAAGCGAGCTTGCGATTAGGTCTTAATACTTCACGTAAAACACCGTCAACACGAAAACGAATTTGTAGCGATTGTTCAAAAGTTTCGATATGTATATCAGAAGCACTTTCTTTTATTGCTTCGCTCAGCATCGCGTTGATCATTTTGATAATCGGCGCATCATCTTCATTTTCAAGTAAGTCTTCGGTTTCAATGAGCTCATCAGTAATGGAATATAAATCAACTTCATTACCAATATCTTCCATCATTTGTTTCGCTTCTGATGAATCTCGTTGATAAGCATTTGTTAGTCGAAGTTCAAATTGCTCTGGAGAAACAAACACCATTTTAAACGCACGTTGAACAACTCTTCTGACTTCTAATAATACCTGTTCATTAATCGTGTCTAAACAATATAAAATCACTTCGTCATCTTCTTTCCCAACTAAAACGCTATGGCGCTTAGCAAAACCAAAAGGTAGTTGTAAAAAGCGATGACTTTGCTCTGGCGTTAACTCAAACTGTGGGTCGTTATTTTCCACTAATGATTCCAATGAAGTTTGCAACATAACGGTTATTGTCCACGCTCTTCAATAGTTTCTTTGTCTTCCGATTTTTGCTGATATTCATTAAATGTTGGCGGCAATGACAATTCATCGTTCCATTTAGGTAATAATGGCAATTTTTTATCTTTCATCAACGACAAACCTTCTTCACGCTTACGCAGCTCATCTGCTCGGATATAATTGTATTTCTCTTTACTGATGTCGTTCATCAGTTTTCCGTCTCGGATCACGGTAGGGCGTAGAAATACCATTAAATTACGTTTACGTTTACTGTTATTTGTTGATTTAAACAAATGGCCAATAATAGGTATATCGCCTAATAGTGGTACTTTTTGCACGCTCTCTTGTACATCTTCATCAATTAAGCCACCTAAAATAACGGTAGCGCCATTATCAGCTAACACCGTCGTTTTAATTTCGCGTTTATTGATTGAAATATCCACTCCTGTTGAACCGCTTACCGACGAAACTTCTTGTTCAATGGTTAACTGAACACCTGAACCTTCGTTGACTTGTGGCGTCACTTTTAATTTGATACCCACTTCTTGACGTTCAACCGTTTGAAAAGGGTTACTGTTATTATTACCTGTTGTTGAACCAGTAATAATAGGGACTTCTTGGCCCACTAAAAAGTGTGCTTCTTCGTTATCTAGCGTAGTAATACTTGGTGTAGCCAAAATATTAGAGTTAGTGTCAGCGCTTACTGCTTGAACAATTGCTCCCCAGTCATCTTTCACTAAACCAAACATCATACCGTTAACCGATCCTAGTAACTTCGCGAGTAAACTATAATCCCCATCGGTATCAGGGTTCGTTGTTGTGACCGGGTTACCATTGCCATCTATAGTGGTAACTGTGGTACCTGGTTCACCTCTTGCCGCTACTGCCGCCGCGCCAACTGATGTGATTGGTACAGTACCATTGGTAAATTGTGTAGCACCACCATTTTCGTGATACCATTGCACACCTAGATTAACACCATCACTTTCAAATACTTCGACAATAATCGCTTCAACAAGTACTTGCGCTCGGCGTACATCTAACTGTCTTATCACCGCTTCTAATGAGCGTAGCATGTCTGGTTGCGCGGTGATCACGAGAGTATTAGTATCTGAATGTGCTTCAATGCTGATGTTACGCTTTTGTTTATTACGACTATTGGTTTGCGTAGCGTTTTCTTCCGCCTCTATTGATTCGCTAACGCCTGTTAACACATCTACTAAATCTTCAGCTTTTGAATATTTAAGATAATAAACACGGGTGTTGCCGTTAGTCTCTAATTCGCTATCTAGTCGTGATACCAGTTTAGCAACACGTTCGCGCGCTTGCTTTTCACCACTAACAATAACGCTATTGGTACGTTCATCAGCGACAATTTTAGGAATTAAAAAACTGGGCGTGCCGGCTTTACCATGACTTGATTTATTAAGCGCTTCAACAATACGTACCATTTCGCCAGCAGAAGCATGTTCTAGACGAATTATTTGCTCGTATTGATCACCTGCTCGGTCAACACGTTTAATGATATTGGCTAAACGGTTAACTACTGCAGCTGTCCCTGTCATGATAAACACATTAGCAGGGTCATAGTTAACAACAGTTCCGCCACCCGCTTGATCTGACATTTGTCTTAATAATGGTGACAACTCACGTACAGTCACATTCTTAACTTCTACTACCCGTGTCACCATTTCATCCCCAACACCAGGGTTATCATCATCAACCAAAGGTGTTGCTTCAGATTTTGCTTTTTTATTACGAATAATTTTTACAATATTATTGTCCATTTCAATGGCAGCAAAACCATAAACTTCAAGAACATTTAAGAAAAATTGATAATATTGATCTTCTGTTAATAAATCGTAGCTACGAACATTTACTTTGCCGCGAACATTTGGGTCAACGATCATCGTTTTCTTAAGGTTTTTACCGACAATATTTATAAACTCTTTGAGGTCAGTGCCTTTGAAGTTAGGTGAATATTGCGCTGCAAACGCGGATTGAGCGCTAAAGAGTATGCCGTTAAAAAAACAAACAGTTGCTAAGGTAATCAACCATTTTTTTGCCCACGTTTTTGCATGCGATTTGCGCATGGATAATTCCTTATTGTTCATTATTGAATACTAAATAATATTTCTGTTAATGATCCATTACGATTTACCAGTAACGATATCTCAGTTTCTTCTTTTAATGCTTGTACTGCTTGAGCAGCTTCACTAGGTAACGTTAAATCGTAACCATTCATTTGTACCGCGATATCACCTGATTTTAGCCCTGAAGATCTAAAGAAATCAGGTTCTTTACCCGGCATTAATTGATACCCGATGATGTCACCATTTTGTCGTTTTGGGCTGACTTTCAAGTAGTCAAATATTTTCCCAGGGTCAGTATTAATATCTTGTTGTAGCTGCATCGCGGTTTCAGATAAAACATCATTTTCACGCTGATCTACGGTATTAATATGATTGCTTACTACCTGAATTGGTTCCGCTCTTTTATTTTCTCTCGCTTTATTAACCTTACTGTATTTAAAACCATCTAACATTAATGTTTCTAAACGCCCAGACTGCTTAATAATAACTCTATCGGTGGCAACCGATTCTAATGTGGCTCGCGTGCCAGAGATTTTATCGCCTATTCCGTAAGTTTCTTGTTGACCATTATTTTCAATAATAGCAGCAGCAGTATTTTGATCGCTACTTGCAACAGTGCCTGTTAATGTAAGGCGTAATTTAGTTTCTGGTGCATCTTGCACTTTTACAGGCACTTGTTCTACAGCAGCTTCTTTAGTACCAAATAAATTCAATTGTTTCAGTGCTGATAAATCTAATGATGCGTTTTGTTGTTGTACATCGTTTACATTAGCAACAACCGTTGAGTTGATATGGGCATTTGATGGTAATAACTGCCAAGTAAACTGTGCTAAAATATAGGCGATATAACAAAGCAACATCGCGCTTATAAAAAAAGCGACTTTTTGCTGAGGCACTTGGCGAATAAATTGTTGAAGCGACGATAGTTCTGTCGATATACGCATATTTGAGGTTATCAATCTTTATATTTTTCTTCGTTGATGATACTTGAGCAAAACAGCTAGAACAAGAAAACTGCTTTATTTTTAACTATTATTTACAAATATTCGCAAGATATGGCGTAACAATACAACCTATGCTAACTTGCGCGACATTCTGTTCGGCAAATATGACAAGAAAATGAAACAAAGTAAAAATACTTCTGAATCTACCAATATACGCCTCGACAAGTGGCTTTGGGCGGCAAGGTTTTACAAAACAAGAGCCATCGCAAAGCAGATGATTGATGGCGGTAAAGTATTTTATAATGGTCAACGTTCTAAGTCGGGTAAATTCGTGTCAACAGGCGATACAGTAAGAATTCGCCAAGGGTACGAAGAGAAAGAAGTCATTATCATCGCCCTTGCTGATAAACGAAGAGATGCTACCTTCGCCCAAACCCTATATAAAGAAACAGAGCAAAGCATTGAAACAAGAGAAAAAAATGCGCTTGCACGTAAGCAAGGACTACTGCTCAACCCAGGGACCGACAGCAAACCTGATAAAAAACAACGTAGACAAATTAGACAATTGAAAGAAAGGATATAACTGTGACCTTGCCTGCTGATGAATTAAATCGCTATTTATTCGATGATTTACATGTTCGTGGCGAACTTGTGCAATTAAGTACCACTTACCAACATATTATAAACGGCCATAATTACCCTGAAGGCGTTAAAAAGCTTTTGGGCGAACTGATTGCCGTTACTAGCTTACTCACGGCAACGTTAAAAATTGAAGGTGAAATTGCCGTACAATTACAAGGTGATGGACCGGCAGATTACTTTGCAGTTAACGCAAATCATAATCAAGAAATAAGAGCTATCGCTAAAGTTAATGAATCGGCAACAGGTTCAGGCTTAAACGATCTGGTAGGCAAAGGGAACATGATTATCACTATTAGGCCAGAGGTTGGCGAAGCCTATCAAGGCGTGGTTGCGTTAGAGCATGATGCACTTGCTGATTGTATTGCCCATTATTTTGAAGTATCAGAACAAATTCCAACAAAAATTTGGTTATTTCACAATCATGAGACGAACCAAATAGCCGGCTCCCTCATTCAGTTATTACCAGACAGCGGTGACAAAGATGAACAAATGAATGATTTCGAGCACTTATGCCAAATTACTTCAACCATAAAAGATGAAGAAATTTTCACCTTAGACGCGCAAACGCTTTTGTATCGGCTTTATCACCAAGAAAAAGTAAGATTATTTGAACCACAATTAGTCATTAACACGTGTAGCTGTTCGAAAGAAAAGTGCTTAACGGCTCTTTCTCAACTTGGGCAACAAGAGATTGAAAGCATTCTGGCTGAACAAGGCAGCGTTAGCATGACTTGCGATTATTGTTTAACCACCTATACCTTTGACCACTCAGATTTTTCTGAGTTATTTAACCAAACAAGACATTAACAATTATAAGAGTGAACGCTTTAAGTCACCATCAAATTCGCATCAAGTATTAGTTGATATTAAAAATAAAGATAAAGTATCTGCAGTAAACAACTTTCAAAACCTAATAGATGAAAAAGCAGCATTAGGAAATTCATGGGGAGGCCTCTCTAGACTCGCTATTTCCATATTTAACCTGCGGAAAGATCGAAGCAAAGGCCTGCTGCAACTTAATATTAATTTAGTAAAAAAAATGCCAACCAGTAAAACTGGTTGGCATTTTTAATTTAACGCCTAGTTATTAAACTAATCAATTAAAATGAATAGTGTGCAGATAACTGAACATAACGTCGTGGCTGATAACCAGTCGGGCGTAAAAAGTTCGCGTTAATACCTGTGTTACCACGTGCTAAATCTTTTTGTTGGTCATACGTATCAGGACGCTGTGTATTAAACACATTGTAAACACTTGCACGTAAAGTTAAACCTTCAGACCAACCTGGTTGGTAAATAACACTCATATCTGTATTAAATAACCAATTAGAGCGACCTTCATCACCACGTTTGTTAAGCTCTTGCTCACCATCTTCACCTACACAGTAGAATGAAGAAGCGCCATAGCGGTTAAAGTTACCGAAATCGTATGACGTAGAACCATCACCAACCAACATACCATCTGTACTTACAAAACCTTGACAGCTTAATGGAATACCAGAAGTTGCAGAGAAATTAACTGATACAGCAAGTTCATCATTAACTTCGTACAAGCCATAGGCTTTTAACTGATGTGTTCTATCAGTTGGAAGGTTACCATAGGCACCTTTCATAAAGTTAGCATGGTCAAAATCTTGCGTTGCACCAGCATCTTCTTGAGCAAGTGAAGAGTTAACATAACCTTCTACGTTACCCCATGTTCTAGATAGAACATATGAGAAATTAGCTTTCCAGTTATCAGAAAGAGCTTTTTCAGCTGTTAATTCTAAACCTAAATAATGGCGTTTGTACTCTGGTAAACCATGATATTCTGCTGGGGTAGTGGTTTTAACTAAGTTACCATCGTTTTCTAGGTCCATGAATATAGTGATATCTTCACCTGGATTAACGATTATACAACCAGCAAGTGAATGCGGGTCAAAGTTATCATAACCATTGTCTGCAGCCCAGTTAGTAAAACCGTCATTCGCACAAAAATCATCCATACCATTACCAACAGTACGTCCCATGAATTTCGCACCTAGAGTCCAATCTTCATTGTATTCTTGTTGATAACCAATGATAATTTCATCTTGATACATCGGTTCAAGGTTTTGATCAGAAATTACTTGTGGGTTAGGAATCTGAAGATCACGCACGATTGGACCAAACTGTTCGCCTAAGCCACCAACTGGAGAACCATCAGCATTCCAACCACCTGAAACTTCATAATAGTCAATATTCTGTTCTTCTTGACGAGTAGCACGAATATTTGTATTAGACGCAACTGGAATATAGTAACGACCTAAAGTACCGTATAATTTCTTACTGCCGTCACCATCAACATCCCATGAAAAACCAACACGAGGAGCAACTAACGTGTCAGATTCTAAGAAAACGTCTCCGTTACCGTCTAAGTTACTAAACGTTTCACCACGAAGACCACCGTAAATCACTAGGTCGTCACTGTAGCGCCATGAATCTTCAAGATACCAAGCCGTATTTTCAACACCAAACGTTGCTGTTTGAGTGTTATATGTGATAACACGAACCGCTTCTGTGCCACAAGGTAAGACCGTTTGGTTAACAGTACAGTTATTGTTTTCATGGGCCGTAAAATAACGGTAATAAATATCACCTGAATATTTCACACCTGGTGAAGTTGAATCATACTCTTCAGAGTTATAACCAAAACGTATAGTATGATCACCAACTACCCAATCAACATCAGCCTTCCAGCTAGTACGTTCATCCACATCATCAACTTGATCTGTCACTAAACTTTGAACAGGAGCATTCCAACAGCCAATTGCATTACGTCCAGACCAACCTGAACCGTTTGTTGTATCCCACGCATAAGGACAATCATCACCTGAAAGATTTGGTACTTTTAAGTATTGATGCTTCAACTCACCGTACATCAAGTTTAAAGTTAGGTCATCTGTAATATAACCGGTGTATGACAATACGTTAATGTCACCACCCTCTTTATAGGTGTATTGAGAAGTTTGGTTGCCATGATGGCCAACGGTTCTTACATCTTCAGCATTTTGATAGTTAGTGCGATCCCACT
The DNA here is from genome assembly GCF_030295995.1 of Thalassotalea hakodatensis. Lineage (NCBI taxonomy): Bacteria > Pseudomonadati > Pseudomonadota > Gammaproteobacteria > Alteromonadales > Colwelliaceae > Thalassotalea > Thalassotalea hakodatensis. The sequence goes on from NZ_AP027365.1 coordinate 3,894,085, forward strand.
CAGTTTCATTATTGATATGCGTAAAACGTAATAAATGATCATCAGTGATGTACCAATCAAGCTTTGCTAAGTAATTAGGCGTATCTGTTTTCGAATTAGAGCTATCAATTAACCCGTAGTTATCACTTTCGTAATCTTGACCTTCAACATTAGCAAAGAAAAATAGCTTATCTTCAATAATTGGACCGCCAGCATAGAAGTTATATTTTAAACTATCTCTTTTGTCTTCGCTATTATAGCCTGAGATATCAACATCGCCATTAACTTTAACATTTGTAACATTTTTTTGACTAGCGCGTAGTGAATCAGGGCTATAATATGCTGAACCACCAAATTCCCAATCATTACTACCTGATTTAGTAACGATGTTAACAATACCGCCTAATGCACGACCATATTCTACGCCATAACCACCTGATTTAACCTGAGTTTGAGCTATAGCATCTTGAGGTAAATTCGCAAATTGTAATAAAGAACGTAAATTAGTTACATCCATACCATCAATGTAGTAACCATTTTCACCAATTGATGAGCCACCAAATGAAGGCAAGTTACGACCAAAATTAGAGCCACCTTGTATTGCACCAGGAGTTAATAATGCCACTGCCACTGAATTTCGAGGAAGAGGTAGCTTTTGAATTTCATCAAACGTAAAGACACTTGTAGATTCTACAGAAGAAGTATCAATAGCGTTAATAGCTCGACCTACAACTTCAATAACTTCAGTCGAGGTAAAATCAACACTTGAACCTGTGCCAATAACTACTTGAATAGTTTTTGTATCGCCCGCAGCATTAGTAACTTTATAGGTACCAGCTGGAACACTACCTACACGAAATCGACCATCTTCACCTACGGTAATTGTACGTGAAGAGCCTGTTTTTACATTCGTGTATGTAATTTTGGTATTAGCTGTGGCTTCACCATTAATTGAACCCGCAGTGTTACTTGCCGCAATTGCAGGCATAGCTACGCCCAACGAAACAGCAACAGCAGCAGCTGTTACAGAACGTTTAAACGACTTTGCAATGATATTATTCATAATATTATTTCTCTCTGGACTAAGAATGGATTTTCAATTCTTGTTCTTATACATATTTATGTGTCAATGTTACAGTTTGTAACAATCCACATCATTCTTGCCTGATTTATGAATAATTTCAACCTGTTTTTTAGATCTTTGAAAAAGTTCCATATTTTTTTAAAATTTTTTTAATAGATTGAAATTACAGATAATTATTTGATTTAATCTATTTTTACAAATTAACAAGTCGTAATTTTGTACGCTTTTTTGTACGTATCACTATCATATTTGATCAATTTTTAACTGTTTTTTTACATTTTGACGTAAATGTAACAGATAAATCAAAGCGCATTACTATTTGGTAATGGAGAGCATACTCAAGAGATGGAAAAGTAGCACCAACGAAATAGTTGATTCTTAGTGTTATGACGGCTTACTATAAAGGAATGTAAGCGAAGGATAATTATAATGGTTACAGACACTGACGGTTACGTTCATATCATTGAATATTTAACTGAGCACTTATCACTCTTTGAAAATACAGCGAGTGACAATAGTGGTACGTTATCAGTTATGGAAGTTATCGAACAAGAATTAACAGAACAAATTATTTTAGTGTGTAGTCAAAATGAAAGTCTTAGCTTTAATCAACGTAATACGATTATTCGAGAAGTAGACAATATTGTTCATGATCTACAAGAAATCCTTTCCGGTGTTGTTAACAACTCTGTGACTACCCATCAACAAGAGTTCTTAAAAGAATTCGCACTTCTTATTAAGAATTTATTCGATACAGAAATACATTCAGGCGTTCTTAGTTAAGACACCTGCTTTGTAAAATCAATTTATTTATTTGGAGAATTTATGCAAGCTGAAGTTAAGTGGATCGGCGAAGAAATGTTTGCCGGCATATCAGAAAGTGGACACACAATAGTACTGGATGCGAACAGCGGTGCGCTAGCGCCAAGCCCTTTAGAAAATGTGTTACTGTCTTTGGGCAGTTGTTCTTCTGTCGATGTCGTGAGTATTCTCAAAAAAGCTCGTCAACAAATCAGTGGCTGTAAAGTACAATTGTCTGCCACGCGTGTAGAAACGACCCCTAAATTATTTTCTGATATACATCTTCATTTTGTTATTTCAGGTAAAGATATTCAGGAAAAACATGTTGAACGTGCTGTCAGTCTCTCAGCGGATAAATATTGTTCAGTTGCGTTAATGTTAAATAAATCAGTCAATATCACGCACGATTATTCTATTACTTCAGAATAAACCAATCAATTGAGCCTACTAGGTTAGGCTCATAAATCACTCATCCAATCCAACTGCTTATTTGCTTGGTTTTTCTTTGCCATAATTTCTTTGATTAAAGGGGTTAAAATTAGCTCCATCGCTAAACCCATTTTACCGCCGGGTACCACCAGGGTATTTACACGCGACATAAAAGAACCTTCGATCATAGATAGATAATAAGGAAACTTTACATTGTTTGCCTCTCTAAACCGAATAACCACAAAGCTTTCGTCTAAAGAGGGGATAGCCTTAGCACTAAAGGGGTTAGAAGTATCTACCGTGGGAACACGTTGAAAATTAATATGTGTTTTTGAAAACTGTGGAGTTATAAAAGAGATATAATCTTCCATACTTCTTACAATACTTGCTGTGACGGCTTCCCTGCTATGCCCTCGTTGGTTAGTATCACGAATAATTTTTTGAATCCATTCAAGGTTAACTATAGGTACCATACCAATTAATAAGTCAACATATTGGGCAACATCATTATTTTCGGTGACAACACCACCATGTAATCCCTCATAAAATAATAAATCTGTACCTTCACCGAGGTCTTCCCACGGAGTAAACGTACCAGGCATTTGATTATATGGCACTGCTTGGTCGAAGGTATGTAAGTACCTTCTCATTTTGCCCTTACCTGTTTCTGAATAATCTTTAAATAGCTTTTCTAATGCATCAAAGTCATTCGCCTCATCACCAAAGTAGCTTATTCTCCGTCCTATTTCTTTTGCTTTTCTTTTTTCTAGGTCCATTTCTTGTCGAGAATAGCGGTGAAAGCTGTCACCTTCCACTTTGGCAGAAGTGATATCTAAAGAACGAAAAATATGTTCAAAAGATTCAGACGTCGTTGAGGTTCCTGCACCTGATGAGCCTGTAACTGCAATGATCGGATTTCGTGAAGACATAGCGTAAACCGGAAAAAGAATGAGCTAAAAGTTATACGGATAAATTAAACTAAGATCAACTTTTTAGCCAACAGAAAACAAAAAAGCGAGGCAATGCCTCGCTTTTTCATCTGAAAGCTCAACTAGTTAAGCTTCTGCACTTGCTTCTTCTGTCTCTTCAACTACTTCTTCAGTTGCTGGACGATCAACAAGTTCAACGTAAGCCATAGGAGCTTTATCACCAGTACGGTAACCGCATTTTAAAATACGTGTATATCCACCTGGACGTTCTTGGTAACGAGGACCAAGTTCGCTAAATAATAAACCTACTACTTCTTGATTACGTGTACGAGCAAACGCTAAACGACGATTTGCTACACTGTCGGTTTTGGCCAAAGTAATTAATGGCTCAACAACGCGACGTAATTCTTTAGCTTTAGCAACCGTTGTTTTAATAACACCGTGCTTTACTAAAGAACTTGCCATATTGCGGAACATCGCTTGGCGATGACTGCTATTACGGTTTAACTGGCGACCGCTTTTACGATGGCGCATAAGTTAATCCTTATCTCAAACTAATAAAAATGATGACCGACTTAGTCGTTATCAGCAATGCTTTCTGGTGGCCAGTTTTCTAAGCGCATACCTAGAGACAAGCCACGAGACGCTAACACGTCTTTGATTTCAGTCAGAGACTTCTTACCTAAATTAGGTGTTTTAAGAAGTTCGACTTCTGCACGCTGTACTAAATCACCAATATATTGAATCGCTTCTGCTTTTAAGCAGTTCGCAGAACGAACAGTAAGCTCGAGGTCATCAACTGGACGAAGTAAAATTGGATCGAAAAGAGGTTTTTCTTCTTTCGGTTCAACTTCTGTTACATCACGTAATTCAACAAATGCATCAAGCTGTTCAGCAAGAATTGTTGAAGCACGACGGATTGCTTCTTCTGGATCTAACGTGCCGTTAGTTTCCATGTCTATGATTAATTTATCTAAATCTGTGCGTTGTTCAACACGCGCAGAGTCAACATCATAAGCAATACGAACAACAGGGCTGAAAGAAGCGTCAACAAGTAAACGACCAATTGCACGATCTTCATCTTCGGCTTCGCGGCGAGTAGAAGCAGGAACGTAACCACGGCCCATTTCTACTTTAACGCGCATACTGATAGAACCGTCACCAGTTAAGTGACAAATCACATGTTCAGGGTTTGCAATAGTTACATCACCGTCATGTTGAATATCAGCTGCCGTAACAGGGCCTTCACCTGACTTAGTTAAGGTAAGAACTGCTTCAGTTTTGCCTTCTAAACCTATCGCTAGTCCTTTAAGGTTTAACAGTATTTCGATGATATCCTCTTGAACACCTTCTTTACTACTGTATTCATGTAATACGCCGTCTATCTCAACTTCAGTGACGGCACAACCCGGCATTGAAGATAATAAAATACGACGTAAGGCATTACCTAAAGTGTGACCAAAACCACGTTCAAGTGGTTCTAAAGTAACTTTAGAACGGGTAGCACTAACAGTTTCGATGTCTACCATTCGTGGTCTTAGAAATTCGGTTACAGAACCCTGCATTATGTCCTCTCTTAAAGTTCAGCTTTACTTAGAGTAAAGTTCTACTATCAACTGTTCATTAATTTCAGCAGATAAATCTGAACGATCAGGAACACGTTTAAATACGCCTTCCATTTTCTTATTATCTACTTCAACCCAGACTGGCTTTTCACGTTGCTCAGCTAATTCTAAAGCAGCAATAATACGTGCTTGAGTCTTAGATTTTTCACGAACAGAAACCACGTCTTCAGCTTTAACAGTGAAAGATGGAATATTTACAACTTTACCGTTTACTACGATCGATTTGTGACTTACTAATTGACGCGCTTCTGCACGAGTACTAGCAAAGCCCATACGATATACAACGTTATCTAAACGCTTTTCTAAAAGTTGTAACAAGTTTTCACCTGTATTACCTTTTAAGCGTGCAGCTTCTTTGTAATAGTTACGGAATTGTTTTTCTAATACGCCATAAATACGACGTACTTTTTGCTTCTCACGAAGCTGAACACCATAGTCAGACAAACGACCGCGACGTGCGCCGTGCTGACCTGGGATCATTTCGAATTTACATTTAGTGTCAATTGCTCGAACACCGCTTTTAAGGAATAAATCGGTTCCTTCACGGCGACTAAGCTTTAACTTAGGACCTAAATATCTTGCCATTTTCTTTCTCCAACTATCCTATTAAACGCGACGTTTCTTAGGAGGACGACAACCATTATGAGGAATAGGTGTTACGTCAGTAATGTTGGTGATTTTAAAACCAGCAGCATTTAAGGCACGGATTGCAGATTCACGACCTGGACCTGGACCTTTAACGAACACTTCAATATTCTTCAACCCAAACTCTTGCGCAGCTTTACCCGCACGGTCAGCAGCTACCTGAGCAGCAAACGGAGTAGATTTACGTGAACCACGAAAACCTGAACCACCTGCAGTTGCCCAAGATAATGCATTACCTTGACGATCTGTCAGAGTTACGATTGTGTTGTTGAAAGAAGCATGGATATGAGCCATGCCATCAGCAACTTGTTTTTTCACGCGTTTGCGTGAACGAACTGGAGTTTTAGCCATTTTCTATCCCCTCGCTACTTCTTGATAGGTTTGCGAGGACCTTTACGGGTACGCGCATTTGTTTTCGTGCGCTGACCACGTAGAGGTAGACTGCGACGGTGGCGTATACCACGGAAACAACCTAGGTCCATCAAACGTTTGATGTTCATTGAAACTTCACGGCGTAAGTCACCTTCTACAGTGTACTTATCCACTTCTGCACGAAGCAAATCGATTTGTGCTTCGTCTAATTCACTGATCTTTGTAGATTCTGCGATACCAGTTGACACGCAAATTGCTTTTGCGCGTGTTGCTCCGATACCGTAAATCGCAGTAAGGGCAATTACTGCATGTTTACGATCAGGGATGTTAATGCCAGCGATACGGGCCACTAACACATCTCCTATATTTAATTAATTAATAACCACAGGTTGAAAAGCCCGTTAGGATACTCAACCCGCCCATCTTTTGCAAATTAAAGTGTCACTAATTCGTAAAATCAATGACACTTCAAAAAGATTAACCTTGGCGTTGCTTATGCTTAGGGTCGGTCTTGCAAATTACTCGAACAACACCAGCACGTTTAACAACTTTGCAGTTACGGCAAATCTTTTTTACGGATGCACGAACTTTCATTTTCTACTCCGTTAATTAACGTCAGCAAGCTTATCGGCCATAGCCTTTAAGGTTTGCTTTCTTAAGTACGCTGTCATATTGATGAGACATCAAATGCGTTTGTACTTGAGCCATAAAGTCCATAATAACAACAACAATGATCAGTAACGATGTTCCACCGAAGTAAAACTGTACATCCCATGCAATCATCATAAACTCAGGAACCAAACAGATAAAGGTAATATAAAGCGCACCTGTTAAGGTTAAGCGTGTCATTACTTTATCTATATACTTTGACGTTTGTTCACCAGGACGAATCCCAGGAATAAACGCACCAGATTTTTTCAGGTTATCTGCGGTTTCACGCGGATTAAATACCAATGCCGTGTAAAAGAAACAGAAAAATATTATCGCAGCAGCAAGTAGCATAACATATAGCGGTTGACCTGGAGAAATCGCAATTGATAACTCCTGAAGTACGTCCGCTATCATTCCTTCACCTTGGCCAAACCAACTCGCAATAGAGCCAGGGAATAGCAAGATACTAGAAGCAAATATGGGTGGTATAACACCCGCCATATTTACTTTAAGTGGTAAATGCGTACTTTGTGCAGCAAACACTTTTCTACCTTGTTGACGTTTAGCGTAGTTAACAACGATACGACGTTGCCCACGTTCAACAAAAACAACAAAAAATGTTACTGCAAACACAATTACTGCAATCAGCAATAATACTAAAATGTTAATTTCACCTTGACGCGCCATCTCAGCTGTTTGACCAACAGCAGAAGGCATACCAGCAACAATACCAGCAAATATCAAAATTGAGATACCGTTACCAATACCTCGTTCTGTGATTTGCTCACCTAACCACATTAAAAACATGGTGCCAGTGACTAGCGATACAACAGCGGTAAAGTAAAAACCAAACCCTGCATCCATTACCAAACCAGGCATCATACCCGGTAAGCTTTTGGCTATCGCTATTGATTGTACTGTTGCAAGTACTAAAGTACCGTAGCGCGTATATTGACTTATTTTTCTACGCCCTGCTTCACCTTCTTTTTTAAGCTCTGCCATTGTCGGGTGAATCACCGTTAATAGCTGCATAATAATTGAAGCTGAAATATAAGGCATAATACCTAGAGCCAATACAGAGGCACGCTCAAGTGCACCACCAGAGAACATGTTAAACATTTCTACAATGGTGCCCTTTTGTTGTTCAAACAACTGAGCTAATACAGCGGCGTCAATACCAGGGATTGGCACAAATGATCCTAGTCTAAACACAATAAGTGCTAATAGTACGAACCATAATCTTTGTTTCAGTTCAGACAATCCGCCTGAACCTTTGTTATCCATTCCTGGTGTAGCCATAACCTGTATTATTCCTCGATCTTGCCACCAGCAGCTTCAATAGCTGCACGAGCACCTTTAGTAACACCTAAACCACGAATTGTAACAGGTTTAGTGATTTCGCCCGAAAGCATAACCTTAACTGTTTCAATGTTACGTGTGATTAAGTTCGCATTTTTAAGCGCGTAAATATCTACAACATCTGCATCTACATTGTTTAATTCGTGTAAACGAACTTCAGCATGTACTAATGCTTTGCGAGACGTAAAACCGAACTTCGGTAAACGTTGTTTTAAAGGCATTTGACCGCCTTCAAAACCTGGACGAACACTACCACCAGAACGTGACTTCTGACCTTTGTGCCCGCGACCAGCTGTTTTACCTAAGCCAGAACCAATACCACGACCTACGCGTTTCTTGGCTTTTTTAGCGCCTGGTGCAGGAGATAAAGTATTTAAATGCATTATTAATCCTCCACCTTAATCATGTAATGTACTTGATTGATCATACCACGTACAGATGGAGTATCTTCTAACTCAACTGTATGATTGATACGACGTAAACCAAGACCTTTCAATGTAGCTCTATGTTTCGGTAAACGACCGATAGAACTTTTAACTTGAGTTACTTTAACTGTTTTAGCCATGGTAATTACCCCAAGATCTCTTCAACGCTTTTACCACGCTTAGCTGCAACAGTTGCTGGCGATTTCATATTCGCTAGCGCTGAAACAGTAGCACGTACTACGTTGATTGGGTTAGTAGAACCGTATGCTTTAGACAATACGTTCTGTACGCCTGCAACTTCTAGTACTGCACGCATCGCGCCACCGGCGATGATACCTGTACCTTCTGACGCAGGTTGCATGTAAACTTTAGAACCAGAATGACGACCCTTAATAGGGTGTTGAAGAGTTGTACCCTTCAAGTCAATGGTTACTAAGTTACGACGAGCCTTTTCCATTGCTTTTTGGATAGCAGCAGGCACTTCACGTGCTTTACCGTAACCAAAACCAACGCGGCCATTACCATCACCAACTACTGTTAGTGCTGTGAAACTGAAAATACGACCACCTTTAACCACTTTTGACACGCGGTTAACAGCAATCAACTTCTCAGCTAAATCACTTTGTTGTGTGTTTTCTACATTAGCCATCATAAACTCCTAGAACTGAAGGCCAGCTTCACGAGCTGCTTCAGCTAACGCTTTCACGCGACCGTGGTAACGGAAACCTGAACGATCAAATGCTACTGACTCTACGCCTTTAGCTTTTGCACGTTCTGCGATTGCTTTGCCAACAGCTTCAGCTGCAGCAATGTTACCTGTTTTTTCAACTTGTGCTTTCACTTCTTTATCTAAAGTTGAAGCTGATGCTAAAACTTCAGAACCAGTTGGAGCGATAAGTTGCGCGTAAATATGACGAGGAGTACGGTGAACGACTAAACGATTCGCACCCAACTCGCTGATTTTTGCACGTGCACGCTTTGCACGGCGTAAACGAGATGTTTTCTTATCCATCGTATTACCCTACTTCTTCTTAGCTTCTTTACGGCGTACATGTTCATCGCTATAACGAATACCTTTACCTTTATAAGGCTCAGGCTTACGATATGCACGAATGTTCGCTGCAACTTGACCTATCAACTGTTTGTTAGCACTTTTCAGTACAATTTCAGTCTGACTAGGAGTCTCACATGTAACCCCTTCAGGGATTGCATGATCTACTGGGTGTGAAAAGCCTAAAGAAAGGTTTAACACCTTACCAGCAGCTTTTGCACGGTAACCAACACCGTTAAGAATCAATTTCTTTTCGAAACCTTTGCTCACGCCAACAACCATATTGTTGATGTTAGCACGTGCAGTTCCGGCTTGAGTCCATGCTTCTTTACTTTCTGCAGCTACGTCTGTCTTGATAGAGTTTTCTTCTTGAGAAACTGTAACAAGACCATGAATAGTTGTAGATAGTTCTCCAACAGGACCTTTAACTGTGATGTCTTGGCCTGATAACGTAACAGTAACGCCAGCAGGAACTTCGACAAGTGCTTTTGCAACACGAGACATAATTTAGCTCCTTACGCTACTGTACCAAGGATTTCGCCACCTAGACCCGCTTTACGAGCGTCGCGATCCGCCATCAAACCTTTAGAAGTAGAAACGATAGCGATACCCATACCAGCTAGTACTTTAGGAAGCTCAGTAGCTCCTTTATAAACACGTAGGCCAGGACGAGAAACACGTTTAATTGTTTCGATTACTTCTTTACCTTCAAAATATTTCAATTCTACAGTTAATTCTGGTTTTACATCACCAGACACTGAATAATCTGAAATAAAACCTTCTTCTTTAAGCAAGTTAGCAATAGCAACTTTAAGCTTAGAAGATGGCATTGTTACTGCAGCCTTTGCTGCAGATTGACCGTTGCGGATGCGTGTAAACATGTCCGCGATAGGATCAGTCATCATAACCATTTACTCCCGTGAATTACCAACTAGCTTTCTTAAGACCAGGAACTTCACCGCGCATCATGTGCTCACGTAATTGAATACGGCTAAGGCCGAACTTACGTAAGTAACCATGTGGACGACCCGTCACGTTACAACGATTACGTTGACGTGATGAACTTGAGTCACGTGGTAAAGTTTGAAGTTTTAAAACGGCATCCCAACGCTCTTCTTCAGAAGAGTTAACGCTTGAGATGATTTCTTTTAAAGCACGACGCTTTTCAGCGTACTTTGCAACTAGTTTAGTGCGATTTGCTTCACGAGCTTTCATTGACGATTTAGCCATAACTCTACACCTTATTTCTTGAACGGAAAGTTAAAGGCAGTCAGCAAAGCATGACCTTCTTCATTAGATTGCGCAGTAGTAGTGATAGTAATATCCATACCACGAATCTTATCGATTTTATCATAATCGATTTCTGGGAAGATGATTTGCTCTTTCACGCCCATGCTATAATTACCACGACCATCGAACGACTTAGGGTTCAAGCCGCGGAAATCACGAATACGAGGAACTGAAATAGAGATTAAGCGCTCTAAAAATTCCCACATTCTTTCGCCGCGTAAAGTTACTTTTGCGCCAATAGGATAGCCTTCACGGATCTTAAAGCCAGCAACAGATTTGCGTGCTTTAGTGATCAGAGGCTTTTGACCTGAGATTGCAGTAAGATCATTTGTGGCAGCTTCTAAAACCTTTTTATCGGCAATTGCTTCACCAACACCCATATTAAGGGTGATCTTTTCAATCCGAGGGACTTGCATGACACTTTTGTAATCAAACTTCTTTTGAAGTTCAGCTACAACTGTATCTTTGTAAAAATCATGCAGTTTCGCCATCGTTTACTCCAATTAAAATTAAACTAATTCGTTATTAGATTTGAAAAAACGAACTTTCTTGCCGTCTTCAATTCTAAAACCAACACGATCTGCCTTGCCAGTAGCAGGGTTTACGATCGCAACATTAGATACGTTTATAGGTGCTTCTTTTTCTACGATGCCACCAGCTTGCTGTAACTGAGGTACAGGCTTCTGATGCTTCTTAACTAAGTTAACACCTTCTACAAATACTTTGCTGTCTTCAACAAGAACTTTAGTAACTTTACCAGTTTTGCCCTTGTCTTTACCTGCAAGTACGATTACTTCATCATCACGACGAATCTTATTTGCCATTATCGTGACTCCTTATAGTACTTCTGGTGCAAGTGACACGATTTTCATGAACTTTTCAGTTCTTAATTCACGTGTTACCGGCCCGAAAATACGAGTACCAATTGGCTGTAAATTTGCATTAAGCATTACAGCCGCGTTGCCGTCAAAGCGAATGGCTGAGCCATCCTGGCGACGAACGCCCTTTTTAGTGCGCACCACTACCGCATTTAGTACATCACCTTTTTTTACTTTGCCGCGAGGAATTGCTTCCTTCACTGCAACTTTGATGACGTCACCTATGCGTGCATAGCGACGGTGCGAGCCACCAAGGACCTTAATACATTGCACGCGTCGAGCGCCACTGTTATCAGCAACGTCTAGCTGTGTTTGCATTTGGATCATTTTATGTGCTCCGCTGTTATAAAATTCAAGGCCAGAAATTTGACCCGTCACTGCCTTTAAAACCCATCCGTTATTCGGAGGGCGCGAGATTATAACACCACTTATTTCAAAATGGTACTTTAAATAAACAATTTTCTTTACTGTAGCTGAGAAAATTTAAGGCGTGCTTTTTGAAAGTTATTTCTATGTCATTTATAGCGCAGGTATGCGCGATTTACTTTCCGAAAAAATCATTAAATTAACGTTTACTCTCTTTATCAATTGTATGAATTTCCATCCGATTAACACCCTCAATACTTACAGATATTATGGTACTTTTATGAATACCTATCAAAGAGATAGTGATGATTAACCTTAGTTTCACCCCCTGAGTAATAATACCAATTCGTATAAATATTCGGTCATTCAGCGAGGTTTAAACGCTTTAGAGGCACGGTGTTGATTGCAGAGAATAGGTTATTCAGGAGAACGTGCTCCTGCGTTTTCTAATAAGCTACATCCTTGTAGCGTCCTTTTCAAAATCAACAACACAGACTATGAAGCGTTTAAACTCGCCCTTTGGGAGCGTATTAGAGGCGCGATAACTGCGCAAAACCTGTTTGATGTAGAAACAACTATGCCTACACACGTTTCGCTTATTCTTCCACCTCTGACATCGCTCTGAACTGACTTAATCTTTATGCGAATTGGTATAAGTCGCGTTTTAATCTTTTTTAAACGGAAGAATCTACTTTTTAATAATCACACTAATTAAGTGGTCACGTACATTTATCGTTCAAGGAAAATAAATATGAATAAATTTTTAAGGCATAGCCTTTTAATGAGAATTAGTGATTAAAAGTAGAAGGTTTTCTATTTAGCAAAAAAAAGGCTCTGCTATTACTAGCAGAGCCTTTTATATTGTACTTATTGTGATGTTAAATCAGCAATTACGCTTTTTCAACTACGTCTACTAATGTCCAAGATTTACTCTTAGAAATAGGAGCACATTCACGAATAGTTACAATATCACCCGCATTACATACGTTAGCTTCATCATGTGCTTTCAACTTAGTTGAACGCGAAATGAACTTACCGTAGATAGGGTGCTTAACACGACGCTCAATCAGGACAGTGATAGACTTATCCATTTTGTCACTGATTACACGACCTTGTAGTGTACGAATTTTATCGCTCATTACTTACCAGCCTTCTCAGTTATGATAGTCTTAACACGTGCAATATTGCGACGTACCGTTTTTAGCAAGTGAGTTTGTGCTAACTGACCTGTGCTTGCTTGCATGCGATAGTTAAACTGTTCGCGCATAAGCTCAAGTAATTCAGCATTTAACTCTTCAATGCTTTTGTCTTTTAATTCGCTAGCTTTCATTACATCACCGTTCTAGTTACGAAGGTTGTTTTGAACGGAAGTTTAGCTGCTGCTAAAGCAAATGCTTCACGCGCTAACTCTTCTGATACACCTTCCATTTCATAAAGAACACGACCTGGTAGAATTTGACATACCCAATATTCCACAGAACCTTTACCTTTACCCATACGAACCTCAAGAGGCTTCTTGGTAATTGGTTTGTCTGGGAATACACGGATCCAGATTTTACCTTGACGCTTAACGTGACGTGTCATTGCACGACGTGCCGCTTCAATCTGACGAGCAGTCATACGACCACGCTCTACAGATTTAAGGCCGTAAGTACCGAAGCTTACAGTGCTACCAGTGTTCGCAAGACCACGGTTACGCAATTTAAATTGCTTACGGAATTTAGTACGTTTTGGTTGTAACATTACTTATCCCCTACTTGCTCTTGCGGTTGTTTCTTTTCTTAGGTTTAGCTGGGGCTTCTACCTGTGCAGGCATACCACCAATTACTTCACCTTTAAAGATCCAAACTTTAATACCGATTACACCATAAGTAGTGTCAGCACGTGCAATTGAATAATCAATATCTGCACGTAAAGTGTGAAGAGGTACACGACCTTCACGATACCACTCTGAACGAGCAATATCTGCGCCGCCTAAACGACCGCTAACTTCTACTTTGATACCCTTAGCACCTAAACGCATAGCGTTTTGAACAGCACGTTTCATTGCACGACGGAACATAACACGACGCTCTAATTGGCTCGCGATGCTGTCAGCAACTAATTGTGAATCCATTTCTGGCTTACGTACTTCTGCAATATTAATTTGTGCAGGTACACCAGCGATTTTAGATACTTTTACACGTAATTTTTCTACGTCTTCGCCTTTCTTACCGATAACAACACCAGGACGAGCCGTGTGAATTGTTACGCGGATAGATTTAGCTGGACGCTCAATCACGATTTTTGATAATGATGCACGCTTAAGTTTTTCAGATAAGTATGCACGAACTAAATGATCGCCGTGTAAGTTATCTGCAAACTCTTTGCTACTTGCAAACCAAGTAGACGCGAAAGGTTTAGTGATACCTAAGCGAATACCATTTGGATGGACTTTTTGACCCATTCTAATATCTCCTAGCTATCAGCAACAATCACAGTAATGTGACTTGTACGCTTCAGGATACGATCCGCGCGACCTTTCGCACGAGGCTTAATACGCTTCATTGTAGGACCATCGTCAACCATAATGGTTTTAACGAATAAATCATCAATGTCTGCACCTTCGTTATGCTCTGCGTTAGCAATTGCTGAGTTAAGTACTTTCTTTACTAATACAGCAGCACCTTTGTTGCTGTATTCTAAGATTTCCAAAGCTTTCTCAACATGCAAGCCGCGGATTTGATCCACAACTAAACGTGCTTTTTGAGCAGAACCACGGGCAAATTTATGTTTAGCAATAGCTTCCATTTAACTTCCCCTTACTTCTTCTTCGCTTTCTTATCAGCAGCATGGCCGCGATAAGTACGTGTTGGTGCAAATTCACCCAATTTGTGACCGATCATTTCTTCGGTAACAAATACAGGAACGTGTTGACGACCATTATGGACAGCGATAGTCAATCCAATCATATTAGGTATGATCATTGAGCGACGGGACCAAGTTTTGATTGGCTTTTTATTCCCGCTTTCCACCGCTTTCTCTACCTTCGTCAACAAGTGTAGGTCAATAAAAGGACCTTTCTTGAGAGAACGTGGCATGGTGATTCCTCTTTAATTAATTAAGCACTAATTACTTAGTACGACGACGTACGATAAATTTATCTGTACGCTTGTTCTTACGAGTCTTATAACCCTTAGTTGGTACACCCCAAGGAGATACCGGGTGACGACCGCCTGAAGTTTTACCTTCACCACCACCGTGAGGGTGATCAACTGGGTTCATGGCTACACCACGAACTGTTGGGCGAACACCACGCCAACGATTAGCACCAGCTTTACCCAGAGAGCGAAGCATGTGTTCAGCGTTGCCGATTTCACCTAAAGTTGCACGACAATCTGCTTCTACTTTGCGCATTTCGCCTGAGCGAAGACGTAAAGTTACATAAGCACCGTCTTTTGCAACTAACTGAGCGTAAGTACCCGCCGCACGAGCGATTTGAGCACCTTTGCCAGGCTTAAGTTCAATTGCGTGTACAACACTACCTAATGGTGCGTTGCGCAATGGTAATGTATTACCTGCTTTAATCGGTGCATCTGCACCAGACTGTACTGCATCACCAGCTTTTAGGCCTTTTGGCGCTAAAATATAACGACGCTCACCGTCTGCATATAATACTAATGCAATATTAGCTGAACGGTTTGGATCATATTCCACACGTTCTACTTTTGCAGGGATACCATCTTTAGTACGCTTAAAGTCGATTACGCGATAATGATGCTTATGACCACCACCAACGTGACGAACAGTAATACGGCCCGTGTTATTACGACCACCAGACTTAGAGTTTTTCTCTAAAAGAGGTGCGTAAGGCTTACCTTTATATAGGTCCGGGTTAGTCACTTTTATTACGTGGCGACGACCCGGAGAAGTTGGTTTACATTTAACAACTGCCATTTTGCTTCTCCTATGCTTCTGCGCCAACGAAGTCGATGTCACTACCTTCAGCAAGAGTTACATAAGCTTTTTTCCAGTCACTACGACGGCCCATACGAGCTCCCGTGCGCTTAGCTTTACCCTTAACATTTAAAGTACGAACACCGTCAACTTTTACGTCGAAAAGTTTCTCTACTGCCGCTTTGATTTCAGCTTTCTTAGCATCAGTGGCTACTTTGAAAACAATCGTGTTGTTTGCTTCTGCAGTCAATGTTGCTTTTTCAGAAATGTTTGGTGCTAAAAGCACTTTTAACAAACGTTCTTCGCTTATCATGCTAACATCTCCTCGATTTGCTTAACCGCGTCAGCAGTCATTAATACTTTTTCGAAACCAACTAAAGAAACAGGGTCAATCGCTTGTACGTCAACTACGTCAACTTTGTATAAGTTACGAGCAGAAAGGAATAAATTCTCATCTACTTCTGGTGTAACAATTAATACATCTTTAAGCTCTAAACCTTTTAACTTAGACACTAAGTCTTTCGTTTTAGGTGTATCAACTGAGAAGTCATTTACAATCACTAAACGTTCTTGGCGTACTAACTCAGATAAGATGCTTTTGATCGCACCACGATACATTTTACGGTTTACTTTTTGGCTGTGATCTTGAGGACGAGCAGCAAATGTAACGCCACCTGTTCTCCAAATTGGACCACGAGTTGTACCAGCACGCGCGCGACCAGTACCCTTTTGACGCCATGGCTTCTTGCCACCACCGCTAACTTCAGAACGGTTCTTTTGCTTAACAGTACCTTGACGAGCACCTGCTGCATATGCAACAACTACCTGGTGTACTAAAGCTTCGTTGAACTCACGTCCAAAAGTTGCTTCTGAAACTTCAAGAGCGCCTGACGCGTCTTTTAATGCTAATTCCATCAAAATTCTCCTCAGACGTTAGGCTTTTACAGCTGGCTTGATGATTATGTCAGCGTTAACGTGACCCGGAACTGCGCCTTTAATAAGAAGCAAGTTACGTTCAGCATCTACGCGAACTAATTCAAGGTTTTGAGTAGTAACTTTCTCAGCACCCATGTGACCAGACATTTTTTTGCCTTTAAATACGCGACCTGGTGTTTGACATTGACCGATTGAACCGTTTGAACGGTGAGACAATGAATTACCATGAGTCATATCTTGAGTACGGAAATTCCAACGCTTAATACCGCCTTGGAAACCTTTACCCTTTGATGTGCCTGTCACGTCAACTAAATTTGTGTCGTTGAAAATCTCAACTGTGATTTCACTACCAGCAGCTAAATCAGCACCTTCACCGTTGTTTAAACGGAATTCCCACAAACCACGACCAGCTTCGATACCTGCTTTCGCAAAGTGACCTGCTGTAGGTTTGTTAACACGGTTGGCTTTTTTAGTACCCGTAGTAACTTGAATCGCTGAATAACCGTCGTTGTCTACAGTTTTTACCTGAGCAACTCGGTTGGCTTCAACTTCTAGGACTGTAACTGGAGTAGATGCGCCATCTTCAGTGAAGATACGAGTCATACCAACTTTACGTCCGACTAGACCGATAGTCATGTCTAAAACCCCCTATTAACCCAAGCTAATTTGAACGTCGACACCAGCTGCTAAGTCTAAACGCATTAATGCATCAACAGTCTTATCAGTAGGTTCTACGATATCAATTAAACGCTTGTGAGTACGGATTTCGTACTGATCACGCGCATCTTTGTTAACGTGTGGAGAAATCAAAATAGTGAAACGCTCTTTGCGCGTAGGTAATGGAATTGGACCACGAACCTGTGCACCAGTACGTTTAGCAGTATCAACGATTTCTGCTGTAGATTGATCAATCAAACGATGATCAAACGCTTTCAAACGAATGCGAATTCTTTGATTTGACATTTATCAAATCCCCTAATAAAAGAACGAACAAAGTACAGCCCATCTCCTTTCTTATTGAGAAAGGGGGGAGTACCGATTAAATCATTCAACTCCAAATCGGAGTTGCTGTTATTTCCTGCGTAGCTTAAAAAATAAGAACGCTCCTGAAGACATTGTCAATCAGGAGCGCGTATTATACATAATCTTGCTTTTTAAGCAACAAAATATTTTTAAGTCTGCAGTTTTTAATTAATATGTTTAGTTGCTACTAGATTTCTTGTTTTTTGTTGAGCTAGCTTTAGGGGCTGAGCTACTGCTATATGTTGGAGATGGATGTCTATCTGCCCTCATTTCATGTACCCTTTTACCCTTTATGCCTATATTATAGTTATTACCCTGTATACGCTTACGTAACGTCACCCCTCTCCGCCCATGATAACGCCTACCTGAAAGTTCAGATTTTCGAACAATCGCTGTACCAGTTTTTAAAGAGTCTAATGATAGCAATAATTCAAATGTTATCTTTGATTCATTGGCTAGTCGGCTTATTACGACATCGCCGGAATTAATACCCGTGGAAAGATAATAAGCATTAAGCAAAAGCATGAGTCGTTGATATTCAAACTTAAGCTGCTTCGGCATAAACGCTTTTTCACGTTTAATATCAACCAATAGGGTTTCATTGGCTAAATGATTAAAAGAGAACGCCGATTCGGGTATTAAGTTTGGATAATAGTCATCAGACAAAATCTTTTTGTTACCGTCACGTTCAACTTCAAAGCGAATAGTATCGGAAAAATCTAAAGCATATAAATAGTCATCTAACGTGCTTTTAGCGTTGCGTTTAAACCCTCGCTCATCTCCTAAAGAAAGAATTATATCACCGGATCGTAACCCTAAATTATATGCTAACGAAAACGGTAAAACCGACAATATCTTGATCGATTTTTTATCATATTCTTTTTCGTCCAGTACTAAACCAAAGTATTCATCAGGCTCTAACGCAAAAAAGTCTCCTGATTTATAGCTTTTCTTGTCCTTATAATAATTAGTTATTTTACCAAAGACTTTATTTAATTGATCTTCGATTGCCTGCGGAAAAGGATCAGTCTTTAGAATAAGTGCACGCGTTTGTCCAAATACTTCAGTTTTATTTGTAATATGGCATTGCTTTTCAGTCTCATTTTTGACACTAATGCTATTTGAATTCGCAGTGGACTTTATCGATAACGTATAGTGACGGTTCGCTTTAAAATTAAAAAGAAAAGGAACTAATTCATGGATCTTTGGTCTGCCGAGTTCTCCTTCAATATCGGACTCTAATTCAATTACGTTACCGAAAACATTAAAGTGTACTGTACGAAGTCCAGGCTTAAATTTATATACAATTTTCTTTTCCGCTAGCTTTCCGACATCAAATTTACGATCATCAATTCTATTGTCAATAATAAACGGCGTTCCTATCTTTGTATAACTTGAATCAAAAGAAACCGTAGCGCAGCTATTACTTCCAGCTTCACTAAATATAGAGACCATAGCTATCATAGCACTGAACCCTACTTTATATAGAATTTGCATGATTCCTCCTTAAGGAATTCACCGTTAGATTAGCAATGAGTTCTTTTCGTTTCTGTAAAATCTTAATTTTGGCCTCGTGTGTTTTGGCTTCTTGAAGTTGAATATCTAGAAAATAGAGCTCACCTAAAGTTCCTATATCTCTATAGAGCAAGTTGTTTTCTTGTAGCAGCCTTTCTTCTAACAGCCTATTTACTTGAAGTATTTTTTCCATTTCCATATTAGTCAATTTGTGCTCTACACCGATAACACTGACAGCTAGAACACCACTTAAAACCATCACTCGCTTAATATAATGAATTTCAAAGACATCACGAAAAACAAGTTTAATTTTCGAGATTACATTCCAAGATAAAAGCGTTGACACCGTTCTAATTTTTGAACCTCTATTTTGCTTAGCTGATTGTTCAATCAATTTCGTTAAAACAATTGGTGAGGGGGCTTCTATTGTGATGTTTTTTGCTGATTCACGCAGTACTCTTAGCTTTTTCTGTTCGTCTTCAGATAGTGAGCACTCCCAATTACTGTCATTATTTGACTCTTGCATTGCTTTTCTCCTGACTAACAATACGTATTTTTTTTAATCCTCTAGAGACAATAGATTTAGAATAACTAGGGGATTTATTAGTTAATTCCGCTATTTCTTTATGACTATATTGTTCAACAATATAAAGCCAAATCACAGCTCGCTCTTCATATCCGCAAACTGAAAATAATTCATCAATTACTTTTAAATCATCAATACTTTTTTCAATGTTTAACTCCAATACTTGCTCTACCACTTCGTCATCACAGTAATTAGCTTTCTTTTTCATGGTTCGGAAAAAACTAATTGTGGTATTGAAAGCTATTCTTTTAGCCCATGCGACAAACAAACCTTGTTCTCTATAACTGTGTATGTTTTCAAAAATAATAATAAACGTATCATGCAATAGATCCTGCGCCACCTCATGGGATTGACAAATTTTAACAATTGCAGTGTACAGTTGTGGAGCTAAGAAGTGATAGCATTGTTCACGAGCATCTTTATCTCCTAAAGCTAAGCTCTCTAAAAATTGTTCATCACACCAATCCAAAATACTTCCCTTTTGTGCGTCCTTACTTTTATAAACGTTTAATATTTAAAATTCGTCGCAATAAAATGAAAATTAACGCAACTATGTAAAAATTAAACGATAAAACAAGCTTACTCAGCAAAATTCACACCAAAACATAAGCTTCAATGATGTTTATTTATAGTACTTTTGTTGAGTTGATATAATGTTCAGAGCGGAATAAATAGCGCTATTCAACAATTAATAAAATGTGATTATCGTTAGTTTAAGCAGGGATGTAAAAGAAAGACGAAGGTGGTATATGAATCAAGAAACAATTAGGCTGACACAAGTATTATCCCACAGCCAGCCTAAATACTGTTAATTACTCTGACTTACAATATTTATTAATGTAATCAGCTTGCGTCATTGCCATTTTTGCAGATTCTACTATTACTTGTTTGATATCTTTAATGAACCTTTTGTGCTGGACTTTTGGCCTTAGATCAATGAGAGGGTCATAATTTTTAGGTATTATATTTTGGCCAACTAATACAGCAACCCAATTGGCTTCTCTAAATAAATCAGTTTCGCGTGCGACAATTCTACCGTTGTGAGCAAACTGTTCAATTTTATAACGCAGTGAATCAGGAATATTGGTTTGCGCGCACATATGCCAAAACTCACCTTCTTGACGTTGATTCGCATAATAATGCAGTATCAAAAAGTCTCTAACTTCGTCATATTCATCACTCGTTAAACGATTGTATTCTTGCGAAGATAACACATCTTCACTATCACTAGGAAACAAAGACAAAAATCGACTAATTGCCGTTTGAACTAAGTGTAAACTTGTGGACTCTAAAGGTTCAAGAAAACCTGATGACAACCCTATTGATAAACAGTTTCCCTTCCAAAATTCAGTACGCTTACCAGCTTTAAAGTGTACCACTTTGGGCTCAGTAAGAAGATCGCCATCTATATTTTCTATAAGTTCATTTTTCGCTTCTTCATCTGTAATAAACTTAGAGCAATAAACATAACCATTTCCCATGCGATGTTGAAGAGGTATTTGCCACTGCCACCCAGCAGGTCGCGCAATAGATTTTGTGTAAGGTGAAATTCTATTACTGTGTGCACTTTGAACAGCGACAGCTCTGTCACATGGCAACCAATGCCTCCAATCTACATAACCACTATTTAATGCTTTCTCAATTAACAGACTTTGAAAACCTGTACAATCTATAAAAAAATCAGCTGAAATAGTCTTCCCTGACTCTAGCGTGAGCGATTTGATAGTGCCTGATTGATGATCTACATATACACTTTCAACAGTTCCTTCAATCCTTTCTACCCCTTTAGCAGTTGTATACTTTCGTAAATAATCTGCGTACAAGTTCGCATCAAAATGGTAAGCATAGTCAAATGTGGACATAATATAACTAGGGTCTGTCTGTGGCCGTTCAAACTTTGCATTTTTTGCTAAGTGCCACGCCATAGAAAAGTCATTTAATGACGATCCATGCTTTTCTTTCAACCAAAACTGATAAAATGGTATGGGATCGAAATTAACACCATAGCTACCAAACGGATGGAAATAGCTGTGTTCGTCTTTAGCCCAATTGACAAACTCAATCCCTAACTTGTACGTCCCTTTAGTTGCTTTTAAAAATTCATGTTCATCAATACCAAGTGACTTATTAAACCCCTTGATTGGCGGAATAGTCGCCTCTCCGACGCCGATAGTTCCAATTCTATCAGATTCAACCACAGTGATTTTGCAATTATCTTGGATTGCATTGGCTATTGAAGCTGCGCTCATCCATCCAGCGGAGCCACCTCCTAGTATAATAATATGCCTAATAGAAGAGTTCTGCATTTACATGTTTCTCACTTTTAATGACTCACCATATGTAACAAACTGTAACAAATATTAACAAATTCAAGCAAACATAAATTTATGCAAATTACATTGTAAATATCTTACTCATGTAAATTGCACTATATTTTCACCGTAATAATATTAACTCAACAGATTAATTTTAAACTTTCATCACTCGATGTTATGAATATCAGCAAAGCAATAAAGCCAAAACTTACGAACCTCTATTAATAAACAGCAAAATTTTCTTAGCAATAGTTATTTTTGTTTAAC
Organism: Thalassotalea hakodatensis; assembly: GCF_030295995.1. Taxonomy (NCBI): domain Bacteria; kingdom Pseudomonadati; phylum Pseudomonadota; class Gammaproteobacteria; order Alteromonadales; family Colwelliaceae; genus Thalassotalea; species Thalassotalea hakodatensis. The sequence goes on from NZ_AP027365.1 coordinate 3,916,547, forward strand.
GTAACTTCTGGTATACTCGCGCGGTTTTTATTCACTAACCCTTTAGAGCAAAGCAATGTCAGATTTAAGCAAATACAGAAATATTGGTATTTTCGCTCACGTTGATGCTGGTAAAACCACAACAACTGAACGAATTTTGAAACTTACAGGTAAAATCCATAAACTTGGTGAAGTTCACGATGGTGAATCTACTACAGACTTCATGGAACAAGAAGCTGAGCGCGGTATTACTATCCAATCAGCTGCAGTAACATGTGAGTGGAAAAAGCACCGTTTTAACGTAATTGACACTCCTGGTCACGTTGATTTCACCGTTGAAGTATATCGTTCATTAAAAGTGCTTGATGGTGGTATTGGTGTATTCTGTGGTTCTGGTGGTGTAGAGCCGCAATCAGAAACTAACTGGCGCTATGCTAACGAATCAAAAGTAGCTCGTTTAATATTTGTAAACAAGCTTGACCGTTTAGGTGCAGATTTCTACCGTGTTAAAGACCAAGTAAAAAATGTACTTGGTGCACGCCCACTTGTCATGACTTTACCAATCGGTGAAGAAGATGACTTCGTTGGCGTTGTCGATGTTTTATCTCAAAAAGCGTACATTTGGGATGATTCAGGTCAACCTGAAAATTATGAAATACAAGATATTCCTGCCGATATGGTAGACGACGCTGCAATGTATCGTGAAGAATTAATCGAAACTGCTCTAGAAGCAGATGAAGATTTATTAATGGAATACTTAGAGGGTGAAATTACCCCTACTGAAGAACAAATCAAAGCATGTATTCGTAAGGGTACAAATGAGCTAATGTTCTTCCCAACATACTGTGGTTCTGCATTTAAGAACAAAGGTATGCAGCTTCTTCTTGATGCTGTTGTTGACTACTTACCAGCACCAACAGAAGTTCCACCTCAGCCGTTAACGGATGAAGAAGGTGAACCAACAGGCGAATTCGCTATTGTTGATGCTGATAAAGAACCGTTCCGTGCGTTAGCGTTTAAAATTATGGATGATCGTTTTGGTGCCCTTACGTTCGTACGTATCTATTCAGGTCGTATCAAGAAAGGTGACACTGTACTTAACTCATTCACAGGCAAAACAGAACGTATCGGCCGTATGGTTGAGATGCAAGCTGATGACCGTACCGAGTTAACAGAAGCACAAGCGGGTGACATTTTAGCAATCGTTGGTATGAAGAATGTTCAAACAGGTCACACACTATGTGACGTTAAGAACCCTTGTACACTAGAAGCAATGGTATTCCCAGAACCAGTAATCTCAATTGCTGTAGCACCTAAAGATAAAGGTTCAACTGAGAAAATGGGTATTGCTATTGGTAAGATGGTTGCTGAAGATCCTTCTTTCCAAGTTGAAACAGATGAAGATTCAGGTGAGACCATCCTTAAAGGTATGGGTGAGCTTCACTTAGATATCAAAGTAGACATCTTGAAGCGTACTTACGGTGTTGAACTTGAAGTAGGTAAGCCACAAGTAGCATACCGTGAAACAATCACACAAGAGATTGAAGATTCTTATACGCATAAGAAACAATCTGGTGGTTCTGGTCAATTCGGTAAAATTGATTACCGCATCAAGCCAGGCGAGCAAAACTCAGGTTTCGTATTCAAATCAACTGTTGTTGGTGGTAACGTTCCTAAAGAATTCTTCCCTGCCATTGAAAAAGGCTTCAAGGGCATGATGGATGAAGGTGTTCTTGCTGGTTTCCCTGTATTAGATGTTGAAGTTGAATTATTCGACGGTGGTTTCCACGCGGTGGATTCATCAGCTGTTGCATTCGAAATCGCCGCTAAAGGCGCATTCCGTCAGTCAATCCCAAAAGCAGGTGCACAATTACTTGAACCGGTAATGAAAGTTGATGTGTATACTCCTGAAGACAACGTAGGTGACGTAATTGGTGACCTTAACCGTCGTCGTGGTATGATCAAAGACCAAGAAGCTGGCACTACAGGTGTTCGCATTAAAGGTGACGTACCACTTTCTGAGATGTTCGGTTACATTGGACACTTACGTACAATCACTTCAGGTCGTGGTCAATTCTCGATGGAATTCAGCCACTACTCAGCTTGTCCAAGCAATGTAGCTGAAGAAGTAATTGCTGAAGCAAAAGCACGTAAAGATGCTAAGTAATTTAGCCCTTTAACGCTTTTTGAAAAGCCTCGCTCATGCGGGGCTTTTTTATGTGCTTTGTCTTATTCTAAAGTTTCACACAACACTTTAATTTGCCATAAACGTTAAAAAACCTCGCACAATATATTCACAACATTAATACAACCTTCCATTATTTTTATAAATATCAATAAAATAGAATTAATTATATTTTTATTCGTTTAACACCACTTGCCCATTGAATATTAGCTATCTACCTTAATTTGACAGCAGGGATCACATGAGCCCGCGAGGACAGTTTTAGCGATTAAGGAAGATAGGTGTCACAATTATTTAGAAAACAAGCGGTAGATGCACAAGGACAGCGCCTCGTGGGCTCAGTCACCTTAGCACAACCCATCCCTCTTAAACTGACCGTGTTAGTCATTTCGATTACAGTGTTAGTTACCTTAATATTTCTGTTCAATGCCGAATATACAAGGAAAGAAACTGTTATAGGTTTTTTAAGGCCTAATAAAGGGCTCATCAAAAGCTTCTCAGAAAAAACCGGCACAATCAAAGAAGTACTAGTATCGGCAGGGCAGTTAGTCGAGAAAGGAACCCCTTTAGTATCTATCGTCAGCAACAGAGCCTTAGAAAATGGTGACGATGTTAATCAACAACTGATTAAAGACGTTGAACTACAAATAAGCCTTCAAAGCCAAGAACTCTCTGAGTTACCTCTGTTAGAAAAACGTTCAACTGATGAATTAAATCAGCAAATAGTATTAGCACATCAATCATTAGTGGCACTACAAGCACAGAAAGCGTTAATAGATGAAAAATTAGCATTGTTAGAAAAGCAAACATTGCAACTAACGTCACTACATCAAAAAGGATATATTTCAACTCTCGATATACAACAACAACGCGAACGGCATTTAACAGTCAAACAAGAGTCAGAGCAGTTAGTGACATCACAAGTTAGCTTACATCAAAAAATTAGCCAATTAGAAAACCAGCAACTTTCACAACCATTTGAATTCGCTTCCAAACGCAGAATATTACAGCAACGTATTTCTACCTTTAATAGTCAATTAACTAACATCAAAAATAACTTTAGTCATGTGGTTAAGGCGACGCATAGTGGCATTGTTACCGATATTCATATTTTACCCGGCGAAACGCTGAATAAAATCAGGCCACTTTTAACTATATTGCCACACAACTCATCATTAATTGCAGAGCTTATGCTCCCTACGCGTTCAGCAGGCTTTATTGGGGAAGGAGATAAAACTTATTTGCGATTTGATGCTTTTCCACACCAACGCTTTGGTTTTATTACCGGAAAAGTCACTCGAGTAGATAATGCATTGATCACCCAACAAGATGTCAATTTTCCAATCAGTATAACCGAGCCAGTATACCGCCTTCAGGCAAAGTTAAATAAACAGTTCATCGATGTTTACGATAAAAAACTACCGTTAAAAAGTGGCATGATGTTTCAAGCAGATATTGTACTTGATAAACGATCTTTATTTGAGTGGGTTATTGATCCAATTCTCAGCGTTAAAGGAAAATTAAGGTAAGCATATGTTGGCAAAACACTCATATATGGCATACGCCTTATTAAAATTAAAAACACTTATTGTTGATACCCCTTTGAAGGTTTCATTACTTACTGGTCAATTATTGATTGCATGTATCTTTTTATTCCATGGGAATAATCCTTTACTTGTGCTATCTGCTAGCCTGTTAGTGATCAGTAGTATTTTAATTATATATTCAATAAAGCGTAATTCCCCATTATTTTTTTCATTAAGCGAAGCCGCTACATGTTGTACATTTGTTTTATTCTTTACTGCTGTTTCTGATCTAATGCTACATGGCTTTTGGCTTTTCTATAGCGTGTTATTAGTACTGTATATGTACTTTATTCAGCTGATAAAAGTAATAGAAGAGGATCAATAATCATGATGAATTTCAGCGTCAGCTATCGTGTAAATCATCTATTAAACAGCATATTTCTTTTGCTTGTTGTTAGCCTGCTATCTCCTGAAAATAGTATGTACTTTATTTGTATTGGTGTTTGGTTAACGCTTAGCTTACTTGATGTATTTCTAATCTATCGAAATGCCAATATATTATTATTTTCACGCATGAGTGAGAACGAATTTATTATTCACCACCGCACAGGGAAGATGACTTACCTGCCAAAGGCAAGTCTGTATGTTCAACGATATCTATGTTTTTACCGAATATATTTAGCCAACGAGCAATTAACTCAAAGGTTTTATTTTCTTTCATGTCCAAATTTCAAAATTGATTTCGCACCAATTAACTATAGCAGCCTAAAAGATCTGCTTATTGCAGGCGAATAGCAATAACACATAAGTAAGAGCATTGAGTCACACATTAATAAGGGATTTAATTAAATGGATTTAGCTGCAAATACCACTCAATTACTTGAGTTTTCAACGAAAAAAAGAGTGCCGCTAATATTACAAGCAGAAGTTGCTGAGTGTGGTTTAGCTGCAATTGCAATGGTGGCATCGTATTTTGGTCACCAACTAGATATGCAAGCTATGCGAAGTCGCTTCTCAGCTAACCTAAAAGGAATGAATTTACAGCAACTTATTGAACTGTCGGACAGTTTAGGATTAGCAAGTAGGCCATTGCAATGCCCATTAGAAGATATTAACAAGCTTAATTTACCCTGTATTTTACATTGGGATATGAACCACTTTGTTGTACTAACCAAAATAGCGAAAAATAAGTTTTATATTAATGACCCAGCTCTGGGTAAGCGTGTTTACTCTAAAGAAGAATTTAGTCAGCATTTTACCGGTATAGCACTAGAGCTTTCTCCAACCTCAAAATTTGAAGCACGCATTGAGCATCAAAAAATGCGAATTTCACAATTGTGGAGTAATATCACAGGCCTGAAATCAGCCTTGTTGAAGCTATTATGTCTCTCATTGTTTTTACAAATTTTTTCACTCATGACTCCGTATTACATGCAATGGGTAGTGGATGAAGTACTCATTAGTTACGACAAATCATTATTGGTTGTTCTTGCTTTTGGATTTGCACTACTAGCGATCGTAACTGTAGTTACAAATACCATTAGAAGTTGGTTAATTTTACGTTTATCGAGCATGCTTAATATGCAAATGGGCGTTAACTTACTTCGCCATTTATTGCGCTTACCAATGAATTACTTTGAGTCGAGACATATCGGTGATGTTGTTTCTCGCTTTGGTTCCCTTAATCAAGTGCGAGAAAGAATGACTACTGGCATAGTAGAGACAACGGTTGATGGGCTGATGTCAGTTATCGTACTTGTTATGATGCTAATGTACTCTATTAAGCTCACCTTAATCGTGCTTTCTGCAATAGCACTGTATATTATTTTCCGGGTATCTTTATACCAACCCCTCCATAGAGCAACAGAAGATTCCATTCAAAATTCAGCAAAAGAACAAAGTAATTTTTTAGAAAATATAAGGGGCATACAAACTATTAAGCTGTTCGGCAACGAAGCGCAGCGTCAAGGTATCTGGCAAAATCGATTTGCCGAAGTTATTAATGCCGATATTCACCTTGGAAAGTTAAAAATTGGTTTTGAAAACTTCAACAAAGCATTGTTCGGTTTAGAAAATGTATTAGTTATTTATTTTGCTGCAACAGCAGTTATGGGGAGTGAGTTATCTATCGGTATGGTATTAGCCTTCATTGCATATAAGGGACAGTTAACGCAAAGCATCACAAACCTTATAGAACAACTGATTCAATTTAAAATGATGCGCCTACACTTAGACAGAATTGCTGATATTGCATTATCAAAGACAGAAAAACACCGGGAATCTTCATTTCCTATAAAGCAAGAAATGCAAGAACATGCTGGAGAGCTTCGTTTAGAAAATGTTTGCTTTTGTTATAATAACGATGAACCGCCCATCATTAATAATTTAACTTTTACTATAAATTCTGGGGATTGCATCGCCATCACTGGTGCTTCTGGCTCAGGTAAATCTACTTTGATTAAGCTGATGTTAGGCTTACTTTCCCCAACTTCTGGAAAGATATTTTTCAATAATCAAGATATTACACAAATAGGGCTTAAAAACTACCGTAAAATTATTGCTGCGGTTATGCAAAATGACACACTATTAGCAGGCTCTATTGCTGATAATATTTCCTTTTTCGACCCTGAGCCAAACTATTTAAAAGTAGAACAATGCGCACAATTAGCCGCCATTCATCAAGATATTTGCCAGATGACCATGGGCTATAATGCACTCGTTGGTGATATGGGTGCTTGCTTATCAGGCGGTCAGCAACAACGAATCCTACTCGCAAGAGCATTATACAAAAAGCCCAGTATTCTTTTCTTAGATGAAGCAACGAGTCATCTAGACAGCGAAAACGAAATTAAAATATGTGAAAAAATCCAAGACTTATCGATGACTAGGGTCATGATTGCTCATCGACCAGACACCATTAAACATGCAAAAAAGGTATTAACATTAACCAATGGCCTACTCGAAGATATATCACAACAGCATTTGCAAATCGGTTAAATAACGGTTTTGCATTTACACCTGATGGGCAACAGCCTTATCAATTTAGTTAACCGAATAACCGAAAATAAAAGGAGTTTTATAATAAAAACTGTAAGTAAAGAAAATTTTCATGACGTCACTGGAGGTAATAGATATGCCAACCTTAAAAATGACATCAGAGTGAGAATTCAATCTTTACACATATATAAAGTAATTATTAATACGTGTGGCTATGTCAAGCCTCAACGTAAATTACACTATTAGATAACACTTTACATACTTAACCAAATAATTTTATAAGGATTTTAAAATGACTAATATAGATAGATCACAATGGACAAAGATTATCGGCGGTAATAATACAACTCAGCCACATCACCTAGGCTTTACTGCTAATCAAGCATTACCAAGTCCTGCACTTCGACTTCCGGAAGACTACGATCCGAAAACTCCAATTAACGGCGATATTTTATCTGCCTTTAAGCGTTGATTTCATAAGTTTACGTTGGTGAATGAACCAGTATAAAGTCAGTGAATGTGAATGACCTTCCATTTATTGACTTTACACAAACTTCCCCCTTCTCTGGATGTTTTATAGAAAAGCTTTTTGAAAAGAACGTACAACAAGATTAAAATTTAAGTGGTTCTAATTTTATTTTTATGAAAAAAAACCAAAACCCGCAAATTTACCAATTTGTGACCAAAACAATGGGAGTATCATTAATGATACTCGGCCTCTTTATACACATTCGTTATAGCTTACTGCTTCTGGCTATAAATTGTACACTTTTAGGGTTTTATTTATTCACCGCCAAACAAGTAGTGTCAAAAATTTACCACATACTCTTAACTAGCTTTGCTCTACTACTTATACTCACTACACGTATAACATGGCTTACTATTTTTTACGCACTATTAGTTATTTTCATACTAAGTTTATTTTATTACAAATGTATTAAACCCTATTTTTAACGTATTTCTGTTCTTAGCCGATAAGTATCGCCTTGCATTTCCACCTCTGAAATGTTTTGATACAAAATGACCAAATAGCATTTATTTATATAAATCAATAAGATTGAACATTTGTATAATTTTTGTAGTTCGATGGGCATCAAGGGAAGAGAGTGCTGAGCTGTGGAAAAACGTCATTTAATTAAAATAAAAAATTGGATATTTGATCCAATTAATAAAACCTTAACGTTTCAAGAAAATGAAGATAATAAACAACCAAAAGTCGAAACGTTAGAGTCAAAACATGTAGCTTTGTTAAGTTGTCTTATTGAACATCAAGGTTCAATAGTGTCTCGAGAGCAACTTGTTAAGATTGTATGGAAAGATAGGTATGTAGATGATCGAACGATTAACGCTACAATCTCTAGGTTACGCAAAATTTTAGGTGGTGAGACGCAAGAATTTATTAAAACCCACCCAAAGTCAGGCTACAGCCTACATTGTGTAGCCTCTACTATTTCAGTTAAGCAAGTAGATCAAAGCCTTCCCGATAAATCTTCCAATATATCACCGCAGAAAAAATTTACGCTATCGCTTATTATATTTTTAAGTTTACTAATGGTTTGGTATGCAATCGAACAGTCGCAAAAACCTTTAGAAACACAAACAGAAACGAATATAGAAATTATTCCTTTAACGTATGAAGAAGGCTGGGAGTTTGAGCCATCGTTAAACGCGGATGGTAATTTACTTGCCTATGTAACCTTTAATGGCTGGCAAGATAAATATAAAGTCCATGTACAAAACAATGACTCTAAAAATACAAAACCTATAAGCACATTAATTAATACTAGGTCGCCTATTTGGCTACAAAAAACTAATCAATTATTTTATGTTGCAGAAATTAATGGAAAGTGTGTCGTTCAAAAAACAAACGTATCATTAGATATTAAGTTTTCAAATATACAGTCTATCGCTAAGTGTGGAGATAACTTTAACGTACCTCATATAGCCCTATCTGAAGATGGTTACTGGCTTTATTACTTAGAACAAAATAAAAACCAACCTTCAAGAGTAAAAAGAGTAAACTTAAAAACTAAAGAATCAGAGTTATTAACAAATCCTCCGTCCAACTTTTATGGTGACTTTGATATTGCGTTAAATAATGACGATTCTAAACTTGCATTTATACGCTACTATGACGATATGTCACACTCAGTAGTGATGTTGAATTTAAATACAGGTGAACAATTAGATTATACGAAAAAAAAATATGAGGTTGATTCAGTTGCATGGTCTCATTTAAGTGATAAATTTGTTTTCACAGATGACGCTTTCAATACCTTATTCAAAGTCAACTCTAACTCTGCTGAGATTACCAGTATATTTAAAAGTAATGAGAGGCTTTCTGATCCATTTTTTGTAAATAACAAAAAACTTCTGATATCTAAAGGAGATCCATACAAATCAAATATTGGTTCAATAGAGTTGATAAATAATCAATTAGTAAATTTAGATAAAGTTATTCATTCATCTTTTAAAGATCACAGCGCCATTAAAACAACTGATGATGAAAGTTTAATCTTTGTTTCTAACAGATCTGGTAGCTATGAGTTATGGAAAAAGTCTTCCAAAGACCTCAAACAACTTACTCATTTTAACGATCCTTCCAACTATATTTCTGAACCGTTATTGCTTGAAAGCAATTCACTAATACTTTTTAAATTAAATAACTCATATATGTTACTTGATTTAGATTCAGAAGCACTTAAACCTATTAATTTTCAAGAAGGAGAAGTAAGGAGCATTACAAAAGATTGTAGCTCCAAAAATAAAGTACTTTTAACTATTAAAAGCAAAGGAGAGTGGTACTTAAACAGAGTTGTTATAAATACTTTAAAATCTACTTCGATTATGCCTAGTGTAACTTCTGTAAAAGAAAATTGTGATAACAATGAATATATTGTTACCAGAAAAAATAAGCCTGGATTATTTATACTTTCCAATCATGACATGTCATTCAATCAGGAGATACTTTCACAATATACTTTCGAGTCACCTGAACTTTGGGCTATTAATGGTAATTACCTATTTTTTTGGGAAAATTCACAAAAAACATTAAATACATATAATTTATTAACCCAAGAGCTGAGTAAATTGATGTTGCCGGATAAAAATCTGACGCTTCTCTCCTCAAAGAATAAAAAATTATATTTCAGTGACTTATCTGTAAATAATACTTTTATTGGGGAAGTTACAATGTCAATTTCAAAATAAACAATATTATCCCAATAATTTAATTATTGTTTTGTCTACTTTGAATAGTGATCAATTCAATTATTAGGAGAAAACATGGAACGTTTATTTATCGTCATACTATTTATCGCCAGCAATACTTTATTAGCATCGATAAGTATAAATATCGCTAACATAACGATACATTCTAACTATGACTTACTAAATCAGGGGAAGATATCAATCGACAATAGTTTTGTAAAAAAGAAAAACAAAACGAGAATTTAGGCAACACATGCTTGGCGCTATAATTAGCGCCTATTCATAAAATATACTTCATGTGCATTCTTTGCTAACTTACGGTAGTCTTTTCGATCTAATAACATTAAAGCAATAAGTTCACATGGCTGTATCTTCAAAATTTCATAATTCGTTAGTTTACGCACTTGCCTTTTCTTCAGGCTTTTCCATCATGGGCATCGAGCTCTTAGGGGGTAGAATTCTTGCCCCATATTTTGGGAGCAGTGTACATATTTGGGGAAGTATTATTACCGTATTTATGTTGAGTTTAAGCTTGGGTTATTTACTCGGAGGGAAGTTATCTACACGTAATGCCTCATTAAAGCGCTATGGCACAATTTTTTTAATAGCAGGAATTACCGTGCTACCTATTGCATTATGGGCACCAAATATTATGGAAAGTATCTTTATTAATATAGAAGACACTCGCTATGGTTCTTTACTTGCTTCAATGGCATTATTTTTTGTTCCAACTGTAATTTTGGGCATGATATCGCCATATTCTGTACGTTTATTAGTGATTGATAAGGAACGTAGTGGACAAGTTGCAGGTGTGCTTTATTTTGTATCAACCCTAGGCAGTGCTTTAGGTACAATTATGACGTCGTTCTATTTTGTTCTGTGGTTTGAAGTAAACAATATAATTTTTGCATATAGTTCTTTATTAGTTTTGTTGGGTTTAGTCGCTATTACTTTTTATTTTCAGGAAAAATCTCGCCATGCGTAATTTAATTTATATTTTGTTCCTATTCATTATAAGTCAGCACACCAAGGCTGATATTGTGCACCAAGAGCGTTCGTTATATCGAAATATTTTAGTCGAAGATAATTATGATGTACGCTGCTTGAAGTTTAATGTGAAAACTAGCAAAACTAATCAAAGTTGCCTTTATAAAAGTGAACCTCAAAAGCTAGTATTTAATTATACAAAACTATTATTTTCTAGTTTATTAATGTTAGAAAAAGCCCCTGAAAATATCCTTATTATTGGTCTTGGTGGTGGTACTATGTCGAATACGTTACACCGATTATACCCTGAATCTCGAATAGAAAATGTTGAAATAGATCCAGCAGTTATTAAGGTGGCACGCGAATATTTTGGATTTTACGAAAATGATCATGTTACTTCTAAAGTGCAAGATGGCCGTATTTTCATTAAACGTGCAGGTCTTAAAAATGAACAATATGATTGGATTATATTAGATGCTTTTAATGGCGATTATATTCCAGAGCATTTATTAACCAAGGAGTTTCTTGAAGAAACAAAAAAATTATTGTCACCTAAAGGTGTCTTAGCAGCAAATACATTTTCAATAAGCAAATTGTATGAACATGAATCGGCAACCTATCATGCTGTATTTGGTGACTTTTTTAATGTGCGTAATCGTAATAACAGTAATAGAATCATTCTGACTACAAAAGCTGATTTACCTACCGAAAGCTATATTTCCAAAAGAGCCAAAGCACTTCAACAACAACTCAAGCCATTTGATGTCGACATCATCGATATCACAACTTACATCACATCAACAGCCGATGATAAAGATTGGCCAGATGATACTAAAATATTAACTGACCAATTTTCTCCTGCGAATTTACTCAATTATTAACTTATTCAGTACCAAGCGTTACTTGCCATTGTGTCATCAAGGCAAGTAACGCTTGGCTACCTAATGTGCCAGTGACTGAAAGGCCGTTTTTGACCCCTCTTTGATCCTCATTACTTCTATGCTGACCAAGTTTTGCTTTGGCATCGATGTGGTCAATCGTCATTGAAAAGCCCACAATGCCTTTTAAAAGCTTTCCTTGATATTCAGGTGTCACTACTTCGCGTTTTTTCAGTAATGAAGGCTCATACTTTTCCATCAATTTATCCAAAGCCAATACAGTATTTTCACCATAAAGCAGCGTTACTTTGCCCTTTACATGTACACTCGCATAGTTCTATGTTGGCACATTGGGAGGGTTGGTATACCAAGTCGGTGATATGTATCCATGTGGTCCATCAAAAACGGCTAAACACGCACCTTGCTCAACTTCTTTCCAATGTGTGTTTGCGCGTGAAAAGTGGCCAATTAGCAACTGCCTTTCTTGATCATAATACAAGGGTAATCGCGTTGCCTGTAAAGAAGGAGAAACTAACGTGACAAAACTATATTTATGCAAAAAGTCGTCAATCAATGGCGGTTCAGGAAATTGCATTCGTAGTAGTACATACATGGAGAAGCCCTTTACACCTTAAAGTCTATTGTTATCATAGCAATGACAATTTATCTGTTTTTAACGGAACTTCAAAATATATTTGTTAATAGGTATACAGCAATTTATCGTGTAACGTTATTGTTAAGCTTATTTCATGAATTAAAAACTTCCCGTTATGGCTTACCATCAAAACAAACGTTTCAATTATTATCACTTGCGCTTTGAGTTCTTAACAAATATGATTGAAACTATTAGAATTATATCAATGATTAAATTGAAGTAATTCCGTAAGTTAAAAATGTTTTAATAACATGGTTAATTTATGGCTTAACATTCGAAATCGTTCAGGAAAAATAAACATGCGCTTGGCTTTACTCGCACTAACGGTTGGCTGTATTTCAGTTGGCTCACAGACATTCGCTTTTGAATCAGTGTCTTCGGGCTACAACTCGGTAGAAAGTTTAGAACTTCAACTGAGTGATAAAGAGGCTGAATATTCTGCTTTTATCAACACATTAAATTCGTTGAATGAACAGTTTAATGCTGAAACAGAAAAATTAGCCCTACTTCGAAGTAGGGGAGACGAACTAAAGAAAGCACGTGCTTTAGCGTTATTAAATATGAACGAGCAATACGAAGCTCTCGTTGATAATCCCGAACAAGATATAGCACAAGCACAAACTGCCTATCGTCAAGCCATTCAAAATCAGAAACAAAATAAAGATGACATTAAAAACACTGTTTCTTTAATTACTAGTTTGAAAAAGCAACTTGCTGATGCAAACTTACAACGATTTACATTAGCAAATGCTCGTGAAGCGTTAGTAGAAGAAATTAGAATTTCACGTGTTAAACGACTACAAAAAGAATTTGATAAGCAAGACCAAATTCAAACATCACAATCTGTCGCTTGTGATGCACAAGAAACATTAAAACAATGTATTACTCGTAGCAATCAATTAGCAAAACAAAAAGCTTCTAAACAGTTTGTAGATGGTTTGTTTGCTGATGCAACTGAATCTAATAAAATTAGCCAAAACAAAGACAATTCTGCAGCGCAAGTTCGTCTACTAAACCATAAAGTAGAATCAGGTGAATTTAGTGGCCAAGGTAACTATTCAACAACAGTTACAGTAGAGTTGCAAGGTTCGTTACCGAATGCTGAAGCATGCAAACTACTCGAATTATCTACTCGTTACTGCACTTATGATAAAGAGCATGCACAAATAGCCCCTGTTAATGTAGATGCTGGAAACACCATTACGCTCAATGATGAAGGCGTTATGTACGAACTCACTATTCGCTCTGATCAATATGATGATGAAGTTTTTATAGATGGTGTAAGCTATGGTTCAACAAAGTTATCGGTCATGCTTTCAGCTGGTTTACATGACATAGTGATCACTAAACCAGGCTATTTAGACCATCAAGAGCAAGTACGATTAAATAAAAACAAAACAGTAAAAGCTGAACTTGTAAAATCAGCTATAAATTTTGCAAATGGTGAGCCTGTTCAAGATATTTTACCTGGAGATGAGTTAGGTCCTGAGCTTATCGGCGTACCGGCTGGGCGCTTTCAAATGGGTGATTTAAAAGGAGCTGGGTTAAGTAATGAAAAACCTGCACGGGGTGAAGAAATCTTACGTCCTTTCGCAATTGCACAACATCAAATTACCGTTGGTGATTTCAAACGCTTTGTAAAAGCGACAAATTACGTTACTGAAGCAGAAAGTGAAAATGGCTGTGCCGCTTTTATTGATGGAAAACCTGCATATAACAGCGTGTTAAATTGGCGTAACCCAGGCTTTAAGCAAGATGATGAGCATCCTGTTGTTTGCGTTAGCGATAACGATGCGAAAGCTTACTTAGCTTGGTTAACTAAACAAACTGATCGTACCTATCGCTTACCGACAGAAAAAGAATGGGAATACGTAGCACGTGCTGGTAGCGTTGATAACTACTGGTGGGGAAGTGATATTGGTAATGGACGTGCAAATTGCGCGTATTGTGGCAGTAAGTGGTCTAATGTAAGCACATCACCGATAAAGTCATTTAGACCAAATAGACTCGGCCTTTACGATACCGTAGGCAATGTATGGGAACTTACTAATGGTGAAAAAGTAGTTGCTCGAGGTGGCTCCTGGAATTTTGCCCCTAAACTTGCAAGAACCTCTGTAAGATTAGAATTAGCGCCCGGTTTTCGTTCCAACTATGTTGGTTTTCGAGTACTTCGTGAAAATTAATTTTAGTCAGCTTTTCTAAGCTTATATGAAGGAGCGATTAACGCTCCTTTTTTGTCTCTAAAGACAATGTACTTTTCTTTTTAGGTTTAGCATTAACAGTAATTTTTTGTTTATGCTTTTGTTTATACGTAACCGCACTTGAATCTGTATCATCTGCTGTTTTAGTAGATCCTTTTAACGCATCGTTAATCGTTGCCATTTCTCCTTTAGTTAGATCTCGCCACTGTCCCGGCTTTAAATTACCAAGCTTGACGCTCATAATACGATTACGCCTTAATTTCGTTACTTCGTAACCTAAATACTCACACATGCGACGAATTTGTCTATTGAGTCCTTGTGTTAATATAATCTTGAAAACGAATTTACTTTGAGGAGTGACGTTGCATGGATTTGTAATCGTACCCAAAATAGGTACACCTCGCGACATTCGTTCAATAAAGCGTTCACTGATTGGTTTATCTACTGTTACAATATATTCTTTATCATGAGCGTTTTCAGCGCGTAAAATCTTATTAACGATATCACCATCGCTTGTTAGGAAAATAAGCCCCTCAGATGGCTTATCTAAGCGACCAATGGGAAAGATGCGTTCTCGATGCCCGATTGCATCAATGATATTGCCTTTTACGTTACGTTCAGTTGTACAGGTAATACCTATAGGTTTGTTGTAAGCAATATAAATACGATCAGATTTATTCGAAGGCATAGCACCAACACGTTTGCCATCCACTTTAACCTCGTCACCGGGTAGCACTTTTGTACCTAATTCAGGTACAGTACCGTTGATCGTAACCCGCCCATTATCAATTAATTTATCCGCTTCGCGGCGAGAACAATACCCTGATTCACTAATATATTTATTAAGTCGCTTTCCTATTACAGTCACTGTTTTTCCATGAAATGAGTTTATCTTGAATTGTATCTCAAAACGTAAAAAACCCGTAGCTTTCGCTACGGGTTTCTCTAAATAAAAGCTTGATGATGTCCTACTCTCACATGGGAACTCCCACACTACCATCGGCGCTATTGCATTTCACTACTGAGTTCGGCATGGAGTCAGGTGGTTCTACAATGCTATTGTCATCAAGCATAATCTTTTTTCGTCTACTTTCGTAAACACAATCTCGGAATTCTGATATCTATCGTTATTCTAATTCAAGGCACAGTACGTGATGTTATCAAACATTCCTAAAACATTTAGGTGTTGTATGGTTAAGCCTCACGGGCAATTAGTATCAGTTAGCTCAAGGCCTCACAACCCTTACACACCTGACCTATCAACGTTGTAGTCTCCAACGACCCTTTAGGGAGATTAAATCTCCAGTGAGAACTCATCTCAAAGCCTGTTTCCCGCTTAGATGCTTTCAGCGGTTATCAGTTCCGAACGTAGCTACCGGGCAATGCCATTGGCATGACAACCCGAACACCAGTGGTTCGTCCACTCCGGTCCTCTCGTACTAGGAGCAGCCCTCTTCAATTCTCAAACGCCCACGGCAGATAGGGACCGAACTGTCTCACGACGTTCTAAACCCAGCTCGCGTACCACTTTAAATGGCGAACAGCCATACCCTTGGGACCGACTTCAGCCCCAGGATGTGATGAGCCGACATCGAGGTGCCAAACACCGCCGTCGATATGAACTCTTGGGCGGTATCAGCCTGTTATCCCCGGAGTACCTTTTATCCGTTGAGCGATGGCCCTTCCATACAGAACCACCGGATCACTATGACCTGCTTTCGCACCTGCTCGACGTGTCTGTCTCGCAGTTAAGCTGGCTTATGCCATTGCACTAACCGTACGATGTCCGACCGTACTTAGCCAACCTTCGTGCTCCTCCGTTACTCTTTGGGAGGAGACCGCCCCAGTCAAACTACCCACCAGACAGTGTCCCCAAGCCCGATCAGGGCCCTAGGTTAGAACATCACGCATACAAGGGTGGTATTTCAAGGTTGGCTCCACACACACTGGCGTGCATGCTTCAAAGCCTCCCACCTATCCTACACATGTAGGAGCAATGTTCACTGTCAAGCTATAGTAAAGGTTCACGGGGTCTTTCCGTCTAGCCGCGGGTATACGGCATCTTAACCGCAAATTCAATTTCACTGAGTCTCGGGTGGAGACAGTGTGGCCATGATTACGCCATTCGTGCAGGTCGGAACTTACCCGACAAGGAATTTCGCTACCTTAGGACCGTTATAGTTACGGCCGCCGTTTACCGGGGCTTCGATCATGAGCTTCGCAGAGCTAACCCAATCAATTAACCTTCCGGCACCGGGCAGGCGTCACACCGTATACGTCATCTTTCGATTTTGCACAGTGCTGTGTTTTTAATAAACAGTTCCAGCCACCTGGTTACTTCGACTGTCAACAGCTTAAAGAGCAAGTCTCATCACCGTCGACAGCGTACCTTCTCCCGAAGTTACGGTACTATTTTGCCTAGTTCCTTCACCCGAGTTCTCTCAAGCGCCTTAGTATTCTCTACCTAACCACCTGTGTCGGTTTGGGGTACGGTTCCTATATATCTGATGCTTAGAAGCTTTTCCTGGAAGTATGGCATCAACAGCTTCTACTCCGTAGAGTATCGTCTCGTGTCTCAGTCTTAAGAACCCGGATTTGCCTAAGTTCTCAACCTACTCACTTTCACATGGACTACCAACGCCATGCCTGTTTAGCCTGCTCCGTCCCTCCTTCGCAATATATAGAAGTACAGAAATATTAATCTGTTTCCCATCGACTACGCCTTTCGGCCTCGCCTTAGGGGCCGACTTACCCTGCCCTGATTAACATGGGACAGGAAACCTTGGTCTTTCGGCGTGGGAGTTTTTCACTCCCATTATCGTTACTCATGTCAGCATTCGCACTTCTGATACCTCCAGCATGCCTTACAACACACCTTCAACGGCTTACAGAACGCTCCCCTACCACTTAAATCAAAGATTTAAATCCGCAGCTTCGGTGACTAGTTTAGCCCCGTTACATCTTCCGCGCAGACCGACTCGACTAGTGAGCTATTACGCTTTCTTTAAAGGATGGCTGCTTCTAAGCCAACCTCCTAGCTGTCTATGCCTTTCCACATCGTTTCCCACTTAACTAGTACTTTGGGACCTTAGCTGGCGGTCTGGGTTGTTTCCCTCTTCACTATGGACGTTAGCACCCATAGTGTGTCTCCCGCATATCACTCATTGGTATTCGGAGTTTGCAAAGGGTTGGTAAGTCGGGATGACCCCCTAGCCTTAACAGTGCTCTACCCCCAATGGTGTTCGTGCGAGGCTCTACCTAAATAGATTTCGGGGAGAACCAGCTATCTCCCGGCTTGATTAGCCTTTCACTCCGACCCACAAGTCATCACCGCATTTTTCAACATACGTGTGTTCGGTCCTCCAGTTGATGTTACTCAACCTTCAACCTGCCCATGGGTAGATCGCCGGGTTTCGGGTCTATTCCTAGCAACTGTACGCGCAGTTAACACTCGCTTTCGCTACGGCTCCCCTAATCGGTTAACCTTGCTACTAAAAATAAGTCGCTGACCCATTATACAAAAGGTACGCAGTCACCCGAAGGCTTCCACTGCTTGTACGTATACGGTTTCAGGTTCTATTTCACTCCCCTCACAGGGGTTCTTTTCGCCTTTCCCTCACGGTACTGGTTCACTATCGGTCAGTTAGGAGTATTTAGCCTTGGAGGATGGTCCCCCCATATTCAGTCAACATTTCACGTGTGCCGACCTACTCGTTTTCACAATATGTTTGTCTTCGTGTACGGGGCTATCACCCTGTATCGCCAAGCTTTCCAGCTTGTTCCACTGACGCCCATACGCTTAAGGGCTAATTCGCGTTCGCTCGCCGCTACTAACGAAATCTCGGTTGATTTCTTTTCCTCGGGGTACTTAGATGTTTCAGTTCTCCCGGTTCGCCTCATTAACCTATGTATTCAGTTAATGATAATGTCTTATGACATTGGGTTTCCCCATTCGGAAATCTGTGTCTGTAACGTCTTTTATCGACTTAACACAGCTTATCGCAGATTAACACGTCCTTCATCGCCTCTAACTGCCAAGGCATCCACCATATACGCTTAGTCACTTAACCATACAACCCTAAATATTTTAGGTTACTCAGTGACAAAACTGAGTATCAATGTATGTCTGACATTTTCACGTACTATAAATAGCACTTGAATTAGAATGAAATAAGATAAGGAAGTCTTATTTCGGTTGTTAGCTTTATTCATTAAAGTAATGAGCGCGACACTCGTTACTTACCTAAAGCTAACGTGATATAACTAGTTGATAAAACTACTTATATCGGGATATAAATATCAGCTTTCCAGATTGTTAAAGAAATCGTAATTAACACGCATTCGGTTAAAAACTTGGTTAAAAAAACCAAATTGAAAATCACTAAAAAGTAACCTTTAATTTGGTCTCTCATTCTTTATGAAGAAGTGTCATTCAATTCAAGCTAGTCAAGGCAAGTGACACGATGTTTGCTAGTGCAAATGAGTGCTTACTTAACGAAGAATAGTGAAGAATTTGGTAGGTCTGGGCAGACTTGAACTGCCGACCTCACCCTTATCAGGGGTGCGCTCTAACCAGCTGAGCTACAGACCTATTATACGTCCCTTTACTAGGCAAAAAGTGGTGGAGCTAAGCAGGATCGAACTGCTGACCTCCTGCGTGCAAGGCAGGCGCTCTCCCAGCTGAGCTATAGCCCCTTTTAGACTTAGTCAGGGTGACTTCTTCTACGTTCGTTATCATACAATTTGTGTGAACACTCAACAATAATCTGTTTCACTTCAAGATAAGGAGGTGATCCAACCCCAGGTTCCCCTAGGGTTACCTTGTTACGACTTCACCCCAGTCATGAATCACAAAGTGGTGACCGTCCCCCCGAAGGTTAAACTAGCCACTTCTTTTGCAACCCACTCCCATGGTGTGACGGGCGGTGTGTACAAGGCCCGGGAACGTATTCACCGTAGCATTCTGATCTACGATTACTAGCGATTCCGACTTCACGGAGTCGAGTTGCAGACTCCGATCCGGACTACGATACACTTTATGGGATTCGCTCCACCTCGCGGTCTTGCTGCCCTCTGTATGTACCATTGTAGCACGTGTGTAGCCCATCCCGTAAGGGCCATGATGACTTGACGTCGTCCCCACCTTCCTCCGGTTTATCACCGGCAGTCTCCTTAGAGTTCCCGACACTACTCGCTGGCAAATAAGGATAGGGGTTGCGCTCGTTGCGGGACTTAACCCAACATTTCACAACACGAGCTGACGACAGCCATGCAGCACCTGTCTCAGAGTTCCCGAAGGCACAATTCTATCTCTAGAAAATTCTCTGGATGTCAAGGGATGGTAAGGTTCTTCGCGTTGCATCGAATTAAACCACATGCTCCACCGCTTGTGCGGGCCCCCGTCAATTCATTTGAGTTTTAACCTTGCGGCCGTACTCCCCAGGCGGTCAACTTAGCGCGTTAGCTACGCTACTCACGTCTCAAGGACACAAACAGCTAGTTGACATCGTTTACGGCGTGGACTACCAGGGTATCTAATCCTGTTCGCTCCCCACGCTTTCGTGCCTCAGCGTCAGTATTTGTCCAGGTGGCCGCCTTCGCCACTGATGTTCCTTCCAATCTCTACGCATTTCACCGCTACACTGGAAATTCCACCACCCTCTACAATACTCTAGTTACCCAGTTTCAAATGCAGTTCCGGAGTTGAGCTCCGGGATTTCACATCTGACTTAACTAACCGCCTACGCACGCTTTACGCCCAGTAATTCCGATTAACGCTCGCACCCTCCGTATTACCGCGGCTGCTGGCACGGAGTTAGCCGGTGCTTCTTCTGTCGCTAACGTCACAGAT
Source organism: Thalassotalea hakodatensis (assembly GCF_030295995.1). Taxonomy (NCBI): domain Bacteria; kingdom Pseudomonadati; phylum Pseudomonadota; class Gammaproteobacteria; order Alteromonadales; family Colwelliaceae; genus Thalassotalea; species Thalassotalea hakodatensis. The sequence continues at coordinate 3,937,016 of NZ_AP027365.1, forward strand.
AATGGATATTAGCCATTACCCTTTCCTCACGACTGAAAGTGCTTTACAACCCGAAGGCCTTCTTCACACACGCGGCATGGCTGCATCAGGGTTTCCCCCATTGTGCAATATTCCCCACTGCTGCCTCCCGTAGGAGTCTGGGCCGTGTCTCAGTCCCAGTGTGGCTGATCATCCTCTCAAACCAGCTAGAGATCGTCGCCTTGGTAGGCTCTTACCCTACCAACTAGCTAATCTCACTTGGGCTAATCTAAAGGCGAAAGGTTCCGAAGAAGCCCCCCCTTTGGTCCGTAGACATTATGCGGTATTAGCAGTCGTTTCCAACTGTTGTCCCCCACCTCTAGGCATATTCCCAAGCATTACTCACCCGTCCGCCGCTCGTCAGCAGATAGCAAGCTATCTCTGTTACCGCTCGACTTGCATGTGTTAAGCCTGCCGCCAGCGTTCAATCTGAGCCATGATCAAACTCTTCAATTAAAAAATCGTTTGTGCATCCGAAGATGCTGCTCAATGAATTCTGTACATTGTTTTTCATTACCTAAGTAAATCAAAACTAAAACTTAAATAAGTTTTTGTATGAACATTCACTAAGACATTTTTTGTAACCTAAGTTACTGGTAAAACATCATCACTGTGAGTGCCC